>NZ_AKFK01000066.1:0-142662 GCF_000272495.1 Methylobacterium sp. GXF4
TGCGGCGGCTGCCGTAGCCGTTCGAGACCAGGGTCCCTGCGATGCCGCGCAACAGGGCGGGATCGCGGATCAGGGTGTTCTGCCGGGCGAGGATCCCGGAGACGACCCCGCGCAGGGCCTCGCAGGCGGCGATCTCCAGCCCGTCGCCGGCCTGCAGCGCCCGGCCTTGCCAGGCCTCGAGGTGGTTCAGCGCCCGGGTCGCGGGATCCTGCCGGGGCGGCGGGCTCGGCGGTGGCGGGCGACGCCCGAGCAGCCGGTCGAGCCAGCCAGGCTCCGGGGCTGCCGGGGGCGGCGGGTCGTCGAGGATCGCGGCGATCTCGCGCTGGAGCACGGCGTCGGCCTCAGCGCGGAGCGCCGCCAGGGCCGCCTCGACCTCACCGAGCCGGGGCTCGATGCCCTCACGCAGGATGGCGGCGACGATCGACCGGAAATTGACGCCGAGATCCGCGTAGACCGCGCCCACCGGCACCGACAGGTCGGACATGAGCCGGATCAGCACCTCGTGGACGACCAAGCGCCAGGGCCGGATCCGGGTGAGCTGGCGGGCCGGCAGGCCGCACAGGTCGCTCATCTCGAGGGCGTCGCGCAGCGGCGTCTCGACGTGCTCGGGGCGATAGACGGTGATCAGCGGGGCGAAGGCGGCCGGCAGGTCGGACTGGACGCCGGGATTCCACGGCCCGGCGGCCGGCTCGACCGGGGGAACGGCGGCCGGTCCGCTCACGGATGCGCCCGGGCGGGGCGCACGAGCCTCGGGCATCGTCCTGAAGATCGGATCCAGGACGATGCCCTCAGGTTTTGATGGGGCATCGTCTGTTTTCGGGTGCCGGACAGTGTCTGTCCGGACGATGCCCTAAAAGACCTTCTGGAACCAGCCGTGCGAGTCCTGGGTCGTGCCGCGCTGGATATCGACCAGCATGCCGCGCAGCCGGCGGGCCACCGGGCCGGCGACCGCGTCGCTGATGGTGAAGTTGTCCTCGCGGCCCTTCACGGTGCCGATCGGCGTGATCACCGCGGCGGTGCCGCAGGCGAAGGCCTCGGTGAGCCGGCCGGCGCGGACGTCGGCCCGCCAGGCGTCGACCGTGTAGGGCTCCTCCTTGACGGTGAGCCCCGCCTCGCGGGCCAGGGTGATCACTGAGTCGCGAGTGATGCCGGGCAGGATGCTGTCGGAGAGCGGCGGCGTCTGGAGCGTGCCGTCGGCGAACACGAAGAACACGTTCATGCCGCCGAGCTCCTCGATGTAGCGGCGCTCGGCCGCGTCGAGGAACACCACCTGCTCGCAGCCCTGGCGCGCGGCCTCGGCCTGCGCGGCGAGGCTCGCGGCGTAGTTGCCGCCGCACTTGGCCGCCCCGGTGCCGCCCGGCGCGGCGCGGGTGAAATGCTCCGAGATCCAGACCGTGACCGTTCCGGTCGGGTCCTTGAAGTAGGAGCCCACCGCCGAGGCGATGGTGACGAACAGGTATTCCGAGGCCGGCTTCACCCCCAGGAACGCCTCGTTGGCGATCATGAACGGCCGCAGGTACAGGCTGCCGTCGGGCGTGTCGGGGATCCAGTCGCGGTCGATCTGCACCAGCTTGTGCATCGCCTCGACGAACGCATCCTCCGGGAACGGCGCCATCGCCATGCGCTCGGCCGATTGGCGGAAGCGGCGGGCATTGGCGTCGGCGCGGAACAGGGCGGCCCCGCCATCGGCGGTGCGGTAGGCCTTCAGCCCCTCGAAGATCTCCTGCGCGTAGTGCAGCACCGCGGCGGCCGGATCGAGCGGGATCGCCTCGCGCGCCTGGATCCGCGCATCGTGCCAGCCGCGACCGGCCGAGTACCGGGCTACGACCATGTGGTCGGTGAACACCTTGCCGAAGCCCGGATTCTCCATCAGGGCAGCCCGCTCGGCGCTGGTCCGGCGGGCGGGATGGGCGTGGGTCTCGAACGTCAGGTCGCTCACGGGTGGGGTCCTCATAGACTCAAGCCCTTATGCCGCGCTCCGGCGGACGAATCTACGGAGCGCGCGCATGACTCATGCGCCAGATTTGCCGTGCCGACGGCTCGATAGCAGGTCGGCTCAGGCAGCCGGCGCCGGCTCCGACAATTGCATCCGGTGCAGGCGGGCATAGGCGCCGCCGGCCGCGATCAGGTCGTCGTGACGGCCGGTCTCGATGACGCGGCCGGCTTCCATCACGGCGATCCGGTCGGCCTCCCGCACCGTCGAGAGGCGGTGGGCGATCACCAGGGTGGTACGGCCGCGCATCAGACGGGTCAGCGCCTCCTGGACCAGGCGCTCGGATTCCGAATCGAGCGCCGAGGTCGCCTCGTCGAGGAGCAGGATCGGCGCGTCCTTCAGGAAGGCCCGGGCCAGGGCGACACGTTGGCGCTCGCCGCCGGAAAGGCGGTTTCCGGCCGGGCCGACGCGGAACGCGTAGCCCTCCGGCAGGGCGGTCACGAAGTCGTGGGCGGCTGCGGCGCGGGCGGCCGCCTCGATCTCGCCCCGGCTCGCCCCGGGTCGCCCGAAGCCGATATTGGCCGCGATGGTGTCGTCGAACAGCACCACCTCCTGCGAGACCACCGCGACGGCGGCGCGCAGCGAGGCCAGGGTGACAGCGCGCACGTCCTGCCCGTCGATGGTCACCCGGCCGGCGGTGACGTCGTAGAGCCGCGGCACGAGGTTGAGCAGCGAGGATTTTCCGGAGCCCGAGCGCCCGACCAGCGCGGTGGCGGCGCCGGCCGGAACCGTGAGGTCGATCCCCTCCAGGGCCGGCGCGTCCGGCCGGTAGCGGAACTGCACGCCCTCGAACCGGATCTCCCCGGCGGTGACGACGAGCGGCGCCGCATCGGGCGCCTCGCGGATCTGGGGCGCCTCGTCCATCACGTCGAAATAGCGCCGCAACGCCGCCGCCGCCTCCTGCAGGATGGCGTTGAGGTTGCCCAAGGCCCGGGCGGGCTGCGCGGCGAGCAGCAGGGCCGCCACGTAGCCGGTGAAATCGCCCACCGTCCGCTCGCCGGCCAGCACCCGCTGCCCGACCAGCACCAGCACGCCCGCCACCGCGATGCCGCCGCCCACCTCCAGCAGGGGGTCGAGACGCCCGCGGGCGTTGGCGGCCTTCATCTTGAGGCGACGCACCTCGTCGAGCGCCTGCACCGCCCGGCCCTTGAGGTAGCCCTCCATGGCGTAGGTCTTGGCGACCCGGGCGCCCTGCAGGCTCTCGGAGATCAGGCTGGCGGTGGCGCCCATCTGCTCCTGGGTGGTGGTCGAGACCCGCCGGAGCTTCTTGCCGATCCGCCCGATCGGCCCGGCCACGAACGGCACCGTCAGGCCGGCGACCAGGGTCAAGACCGGATCCATCCAGATCAAGGCCGCGACCAGCCCGATCAGCATGGCGATGTCGCGCAGCAGCACCGTGGAGATGCGGGTCAGCGCCTCCTTGATGAAGGCGAAATCGGTGGTGAAGCGCTGGGTCAGCGCCGCCGGGCTCTCGCGGCCGAGCTGCGCCAAGTCGGATTCGATCAGGTGGCCGTAGAGCGCCGCCTGCATGTCGGCCTCGACCCGGGTGACGACCCGGTTGGTCAGCACCGTCTGGCCGAACAGTGAGAAGCCGCGCAAAGCCGTCACAACGATCACCACCAGCGGCCCGTAGGCGATGGCCGCTGCATCCTTGCGGTCGAAGGCGTCGAAGGCGGCCTTGATCAGCGCCGGGTACAGCCCGGTCGAGCCGCCCACCAGGGCGATCAGCACCAGCACCACGGCGAGCGTCGCGCGGTGGGGATAGAGCCAGGTGCGCCACAGGCGGACGAGGAGGGGGAAGGTGTCGCCGGGGAGGCGCGCCATGGAGCTTACCGGTTCGGTCCTGTCACCGGGCTCCCTGAGGCAAGATCCGCGGCGGCAGCGGTTTGCAGCCGCCGCCGCCGCGGATCAAGTTTTTTGCCGTCGGCCGCGTTCAGCGGTCGTCGCCGCCGGGGCCGCGCTCGTCGTCGCGATGGCGATGCCAGCCGCCGTGGCGATGGCCGCCCATCGGGCGGGCCAGGATCATGGCGCGCCGCTTCTGGCCCTCGTCGAGGCTCGCGTAGAGCGGCTGGGCGGCGTCGGCGAGCTTGCGCAGGGCCTCGCCCCGGGCGGAGGCGGCATCGGCCATCGCCCGCAGGGCGGCCGGCGCGTCGTCGGACATCTTCGGGCGGTCGCGCATCGCCGCGCGGCGCTGCTGGCGCAGCTTGACCATGTCGCGCAGCGCGGCCTCGACCGGCGGCCACAGCTTCTCCTGATCGGCATTGAGCTTCAGGCCGGCATGGAGCCCGGCGATGCGGGCATCCGCGAAGGCGGCCCGATCCTCCGGGGTCAGCGCGCTCCAACGCCCGTGGCCCCGAAAACCGTCGGAGCCACGGTCATGCGCCGCGGCCGCTCCGACGAGGGCCAGGCCGAGGGCACCGGTGACGAGAAGGGCGGCTCTCAAACGTCCGGACATGGCATGCTCCATCTCACGCTCGGTCGCCGCGGCGATGACCCGGCAGCGACCCACAACGCGCATCAGGCGCCGGCCGTGTATCCCGCTTGTGTATGTAACATTGTTTCATTACAGGCTCCGTGACCCCGGGTGGATTGGGAGGACAGGACGTGCGCGGGACGGTTCGGTTGGCGTGGCTGGTGGGGCTCATCCTGGGGCTCGGCTTCTCTCTTCCGAGCCGGGCGGCCCCGGACGCCGAGAAAATCCGCGCGGTGGCGAGCTTCTCGATCCTCGGCGATCTCGTGCGTGTCGTCGGCGGCCCGCACGTGGCGGTGACGAACCTGGTCGGCCCCGATTCCGACGCGCACGGCTTCAGCCCGTCCCCGGCCGACGCCAAGAAGCTTGCGACGGCCGACATCGTGTTCGTCAACGGGCTGGGGCTCGAAGGCTGGCTCGACCGGCTGATCCGGGCCTCGGGCACCCGCGCGCCGGTCGTCGTCGCCTCCACGGGGGTGAAGACCATCGCCGCCGTGCACGAGCACGCCCATGCCGACGGCGGTCACGACCACGACCACCACGCGGTCGATCCGCATGCCTGGCAGAGCGTCGCCAACGTGCGGATCTACGTCGCCAACATCCGCGACGGCTTGGCGAAGGTGGATCCGGCCCATGCGGAGGCCTACCGGGCCGCGGCCGAGGCCTACACGGGGCAGCTCGACGAGCTCGACCAGGCGGTGCGCCGGGCGGTGGAGAAGATTCCCCCGGAGAACCGCCGGATCATCACCACCCACGACGCGTTCGGCTACTTCGCCGACGCCTACGGGCTGCGCTTCATCGCGCCCCAGGGCGTGTCCACCGAGAGCGAGGCGAGCCCGCGGGATATCGCGGCGATCATCCGGCAGATCCGCCGGGAGAAGGTTCCGGCGGTTTTCCTCGAGAACATCAGTGACCCGCGCCAGATGGAGCAGATCGCCCGCGAGGGCGGCGCGCGGATCGGCGGCAGGGTCTATTCCGACGCCCTGTCCGGGCCGGACGGGCCGGCGGCGACCTATCTGGACATGATGCGCTCGAACCTGCGGGCGTTCGACGCGGCCCTGACCCCGGGCTGAGCGCCCGACCCCCGGTTTCCGGAGCCGAACCTACGGACGCGCTGCCGGAATGACACAACCGGAGCTTGCATGATCCCGCATTCTTTCCCGCCGCGGGAATGACATAGCGTAAACCGCCGGTTAAGAGGCCGCCTCTACCCTGAAACGAAACGGGTGCCAGCCGATCCTCGTATCCGAGGGCTCGGGCCCTTGGGGCCTGGTGAGATCGCTTGGCTCGGAGATCGCGTGGCTTGGGGGCCTGACCGCTGGCGCTTCTATCGGCTCGTGGCGCGCGAGACCGCGCGGACCCTTCGTGCTGTCGGCGCCAGCCTCACCGCCTCGCCCGACATCCTGGCGCGGATGCGCGTCACCGGGCTGGTGATCGCCCCGCAGGACCTGCGCACCTCCGACGCCACCTTCGCCGACGACATCTATGCCGGCATGTTCGTCTTCGCCGGCCGGTCGCTCGCGGCGAGCGGCGGCTCGCCCTTCGACTACGCGGCGCCCTCGCCGGAATGGGCCGATGAGCTCTACGGCTTCGGCTGGCTCCGCCACCTGCGGGCGGCCGACACCGCGCTCGCCCGCGCCAATGCCCGGGCCTTCGTGGCGGATTTCATCGCCGGCCGGGGCGACCCAGCCCTGGCCCGCCACACCCCGGTGGCGGCCCGGCGGCTGATCTCGTTCCTGTGCCAGTCGCCCCTCGTGCTCGAGGGGGCCGACCACACCTTCTACCAGAACTTCCTGAAGGCGATCGCCCGCAACGCCCAGCAGCTGGAGCGCGACCTCCGGCGGGGCGTGCCGCCGCAATGGCGCCTGAACGCCGCCGTGGCGCTCTGCTATGCCGGCCTGTGCTGCGACGGCATCCAGCCGATCCTGCGCCGGGCGACCCGGATCCTGTCGCGCGAGCTCGACCGCCAGATCCTCACGGATGGCGGCCACCGCTCCCGCGACCCGCGCTTCGCCATGGAGTTGCTGCTCGACCTGCTGCCCCTGCGCCAGAGCTATCTCAGCCGCAGCGTCGAGCCGCCGGCCGCCCTGCTGCGGGCGGTGGACCGGATGCTGCCGCTGCTGCGGCTGCTGCGCCACCCGGACGCGTCGCTCAGCCATTTCAACGGCATGGGCGCCACCGACGCGGACCATCTCGCCACGCTCCTGGTCTATGACGGCGCGCTCGCCCGGCCGATGATGCACGCGCCCAATTCCGGCTACGAGCGCCTGGAGGGCGGCCGGGTCATCGTGGTCGCCGATGTCGGCAAGAGCCCGCCGCTGCCCTACTCGCTCAATGCCGGGGCGGGCTGCCTCGCCTTCGAGATGTCGAGCGGGCCGCAGCGCATCGTGGTCAATTGCGGCCTGCCGGCCTCCGGGCCGGACCTGCGCCTGCTCGCCCGGTCCACGCCGGCCCATTCGACCGCCAGCGTCGCCGATTCCTCGTCCTGCCGGTTCCTCACCGCCACGGGCTGGTGGGGCGAGCGCGTGGTGGCCGAGTGGCTGATCCGCCGGCGCGGCGCCGTGGTCCTGCGCGGCCCTGCCGCGGTGGCGGCCGAGCGGGTCGAGGAGGCCGACAGCACCGTGCTGGCCGCAAGGCATGACGGCTACGCGCCGGAATTCGGCATCGTGCACGAGCGGCGCTGGCAGCTCTTCCCCGCCGAGGCCCGGCTCGAGGGCCGCGACGCCTTCCTGCGCCAGGGCAAGGGCCGGCTGCGCGGCCACGACGTGGCGATCCGCTTCCACCTGCATCCCGGCATCGCGGTGCGCGGGGTGCCCGAGGGGCTCGAACTGGCCTCGGCCCTCGGCGAGATCTGGGTGTTCCGGGCTTCGGGCGCCGAGATCGCCATCGAGGAGAGCGTGTATTTCTCCGGCCTCACCGGGCCGCGCCGCACCGACCAGATCGTGCTGCACCTGCGCGTGTCCGACGACGTCGAGGTGCGCTGGAGCTTCGAGCGGCTGGCCTCGGCGCCGATGCGGGGCGCGACCGCCCCCTGATCCCGGCTGGCCCCGCGCCCCGGTTCCATGCTACCGCGCGCCGAAATCTCAAGGTTCGGCAAGCTGCTATGGCGCACGATCAGGTGCGGGTCTCCCGCGCGCTCCTCTCGGTCTCGGACAAGACCGGCCTCGTCGAATTCGCCCGGGCGCTCGACGCCCGCGGCATCGCGCTGGTCTCCACCGGCGGCACCCATCGCGCCCTTCAGGAAGCCGGCCTGCCGGTCACCGAGGTCGCCGACCTGACCGGCTTTCCCGAGATGATGGACGGGCGGGTGAAGACCCTGCACCCGGCGGTGCATGGCGGCCTGCTCGCCATCCGCGACAACCCCGAGCACCAGGCCGCGCTCGCCGCCCACGGCATCGGGGCGATCGACCTCCTGGTGGTGAACCTGTACCCGTTCGAGGCGACCATCGCGGCCGACAAGCCGGAGGCCGATTGCATCGAGAATATCGATGTCGGCGGCCCGGCGATGATTCGTGCGGCCGCCAAGAACCACGCCGACGTCGCCGTCGTCACCGACGTCTCCGATTACCCCGCAATCCTCGCGGCCCTGGAGCAGAACGACGGCGCCGTGGGCGGCGACCTGCGCCGCCAGCTGGCCCAGAAGGCCTTCGCCCGCACCGCCGCCTACGATGCCGCCATCGCCAACTGGATGGCGGTGCAGTTCGGGACGGAGGCGCCCGGCCGGTTCCGCGCCTTCGGGGGCACGCTCGCCCAGAGCCTGCGCTACGGCGAGAACCCGCACCAGTCGGCCGCCTTCTACCGGGCGCCGGGCCTGGTCCGGGCCGGGGTCGCGACCGCCCGCCAGCTCCAGGGCAAGGAGTTGTCCTACAACAACTTCAACGACACCGACGCCGCCTATGAATGCGTCGCGGAGTTCGACCCGGCCCGGTCCGCCGCGGTGGCGATCATCAAGCACGCCAATCCCTGCGGCGTCGCCGAGGGCGCCAGCCTGATCGAGGCCTACGAGCGGGCGCTCGCCTGCGACCCGACCTCGGCCTTCGGCGGCATCGTCGCGCTGAACCGGACGCTGGACGCGGAGGCCGCCCGCAAGATCGTCGAGATCTTCACCGAGGTGATCATCGCCCCGGACGCGACGCCCGAGGCCATCGCCCTGGTGGCGGCCAAGAAGAACCTGCGCCTCCTGCTCGCCGGCAGCCTGCCCGACCCGCGGGCGCCGGGCGAGACCGTCCGCACCCTGTCCGGCGGCCTGCTGGTCCAGGGCCGGGACGCGGTCGTGGTCGACGACATGCCGCTCAAGGTCGTCACCAAGCGCGCCCCGACCGACGCCGAATCGGCCGATCTCCGGTTCGCCTACCGGGTCGCCAAGCACGTGAAGTCCAATGCCATCGTGTACGCCAAGGCAGGCGCCACGGTGGGGATCGGGGCCGGGCAGATGTCCCGGGTCGATTCCTCGCGCATCGCCGCCTGGAAGGCCGCGGAGGGCGCCAAGCGCCTGGGCGTCGCCGAGAGCCTGGCGGTCGGCTCCGTGGTCGCCTCGGACGCCTTCTTCCCCTTCGCGGACGGCCTGCTGGCCGCCGCCGAGGCCGGCGCGACGGCGGTGATCCAGCCGGGCGGCTCGATGCGCGACGCCGAGGTGATCGCGGCCGCCGACGAGGCCGGGCTGGCGATGGTCTTCACCGGGCACCGCCACTTCCGGCACTGAGGCGAGACGGTCCCGCGGCGCCCCGCACCGGGACCGGACGCGGTCCCGAGACGAAGGGGGCGATGGCCTCGTCGGCAAACCGTCCGGTTCACCCCCGGGGCGGGCGGCTGCGTTGTTTGCCCCACCGGTCGGGCGCGCGGTTGCGCGGGCCTCGGACTGCCGGCGCGTCAAGCGTCGGAGCCCTTGCGCGCCGCGTTTGCGGGGCGGGCGTCGTGTTAACGCTGTGCCCAGAAACGGATGCGCCCTGATGGCATTCGGCAGCCCCGAATCGCGCGGCCGGCAGTTCGACTATGGATCTATCGGCGACACGTTGCCCACCGATCGGGCAGTCTTGCAGCATCGATTTTGCAAAACCAAATATCGGGCCGCCGAAAACGCTGCATTTTATGCGAATTGAGCAGGATGTGTGCCAGGGCTTGATATTTCAGCGCCTGCGCGGCATGGGAAATCCGCGGTCCGGCGGAACTTTTGCGACGGATTGCGCGATCTGTTCGTGGATCGCGTGTGCGGCGCCCGTGACATAGGGCTTCGGAGCCCCATTTCGGGGATGTTGTTTTAGCGGCGTGCGCTGAACAACCTTGGGCCAGGTGACGCGATGTTACTCGCTGCAGTGCTATTTGTGGTCGGCGTGCTGATCGGCTGGTCCTATACCATGCTGGTCATGATCGCGACCTCGATCCTGATCATGGTCGGGGCACTGATCCTGTTCGCCTTCGGACCGGGGCTCGACCTTCTCCACGTGCTGATCGTGCTCGGCTATCTCACCGCCCACCAAGCCGGCTACCTGCTCGGCGCCTATTGCAGCGGTCTTTACGCAGACAAGCGGAACGGGCCGTCGCCGCTACCATAGCCAGATCGGACGTTCCGCCAGGTTACAGATCAGGGCCCACAGCACGATCGTCGTGACATTGGCGGCAAGGACCAGGGACAACGGCGGCTTGCTGCCGCTCTTTCGACGGAACTGTGTCAGAACGTCGTTCACGTTAGATATCCTGTCTTGCCATAAAGCGTGTCGAAGACGGCCGAATGCGGCTCTTGGTTCCGTCAAAACTGATTTTTGATGGGCAACAAGTGGTTGTCGCAATACAACTTGTATGTCTGTATCTCGCACTTGCGCGTGCCGCCCGTACCACTAGACGGGTGGCGATGATAGTCTCTTCGCTGCCGTGTCACGCGGGAATGTCAATCTTTCGCGGTATATTGCTTTGCGGCCACGCAGGGCGTCCGGAGGTCGCAGGATAGCCAGTACCGCGCCCGGCCGGGTCCATGCGTGATCAAGCGCACCTGCGACAATAGCCTGGGCGATCGGCGCCGCTGACAGGAGGCGCGATACCGATTCGGCCTGTTCGGGCCGTGTGACGCTGCTGCTTGCGCGACCGGACGCGACCCGGCGGCGCGGTGCGATCCGGGAGCCGGCTTTGAGTCCCCAAACGCAGAACACCCGGACCGCGCGGGCGGCCCGGGTGTCGTCAGGCGACCGGCGTGGCGGCGCTCAGGTATCGGCGAAGATATCGCGATCCTTGGTCTCGGGCACGAACAGCAGCCCGATGATCACCGTGGCGACCGCGATCACGATCGGGTACCAGAGCCCGTAATAGATGTCCCCGGTCTGGGCCACCATGGCGAAGGCGGTGGCCGGCAGCAGGCCGCCGAACCAGCCGTTGCCGATATGGTAGGGCAGGGACATCGAGGTGTAGCGGATCCGGGTCGGGAACAGCTCCACCAGCATGGCGGCGATCGGGCCGTAGACCATCGTGACGAACACCACGAGGATGAACAGCAGACCGATCACCTGGGCGACCTGCGGCCGGAAGATGTCGAACGGGTTCGCCATCTTGACGATGTCGGCATCGCCGGCCTTCGGGTAGCCCGCCGCCTGGAGCGCGGCGGTCACGGCCTTGTTGGCCTCGGGGGTGCCGCCCTGCGGATAGGCGATCTCGGTGTCGTTGACCCGGATCGTGGTCGGCTGGCCGGGCGCACCGGGCGCGGTGTCGTACTTCACCGAGGATTTCGACAGGAAGTCGCGGGCGAGGTCGCAGGGCGCCGTGAATACCCGTGTGCCGACCGGGTTGAACAGGGTCCCGCAGGCGGCCGGATCGGCCGTGACCGTGACCTTCACCCGCTCGATCGCGGCTTCGAGCTTCGGGTTGGCGGTGGCGGTGATGCCCTTGAAGATCGGGAAGAAGGTCGCCGCTGCGATGGCGCAGCCCGCCAGGATGATGACCTTGCGGCCGATCTTGTCCGACAGCCAGCCGAACACCACGAAGAAGCCGGTGCCGAGGAGCAGCGACCACGCGATCAGCAGGTTGGCCGTGTAGCCGTCGACCTTCAGGATCGATTGCAGGAAGAACAGCGCGTAGAACTGGCCCGTGTACCAGACCACGCCCTGGCCGGCGACGAGGCCGAACAGGGCGATCACCGCGAACTTGGCGTTCTTCCACTGTCCGAACGCTTCGGTGAGCGGCGCCTTCGAGGTCTTCCCCTCATCCTTCATCTTCTGGAAGGCCGGCGATTCCGAGAGCTGAAGGCGGATCCAGACGGAGATGCCGAGGAGCAGGACGGAGACCAGGAACGGGATCCGCCAGCCCCATTCGGCGAACGCCGCCTCGCCGGTGAAGGTCCGGGTCGCCAGGATGACCAGCAGCGACAGGAACAGGCCGAGCGTCGCGGTGGTCTGGATCCAGCTCGTGTAGAAGCCGCGCCGGCCGTTGGGGGCGTGCTCGGCCACGTAGGTCGCCGCGCCGCCATACTCGCCGCCGAGCGCCAGGCCCTGGGCCAGCCGCAGGACGATCAGGATGATCGGCGCCGCGATGCCGATCGTGGCGGCGTTGGGCAGGATGCCGACGATGAAGGTCGACAGGCCCATGATCAGGATCGTGACCAGGAAGGTGTATTTCCGCCCGACCAGGTCGCCGACGCGGCCGAAGACCAGGGCGCCGAACGGCCGGACGATGAAGCCCGCCGCGAAGGCCAGCAGCGCGAAGATGTCCCGCGTCGCCGGCGGATAGGCCGAGAAGAACTGGGCGCCGATGATCGCCGCCAGGGAGCCGTAGAGATAGAAATCGTACCATTCGAAGACGGTGCCCAGCGAAGAGGCGAAGATCACCCGCTTCTCCGCCGAACTCATCGGTCTCGTGGCATCCCCCGCCCGCGGGATCGCAGTTGCCCCAGCCATGACCCGGTACCTCCCAGACGACGCGCGCGGCCGATGGCGTCGGCCGCAGATGGCGGACTGCGCGCCCTGCACGGGGCGCAGATCACGTATGCGTGACGGTAAGGAACCTCTCGGTCAATCCGCAATGTGACGGTGGGAACCGTCATCAACATGGCGGCTTGCCGACGACGGCGGCTGGCCCGAACGACGAAGGGCGCGGCTCGCGCCGCGCCCCCCGGTTCTCGCCAGTGCGCCTCAGTCTCAGTGGGCGTGCGCGCCCACCGCACCGATGCCGGTCTCGGAGCGCACGAACTGCGCCTCGAAGGCGGCGCGCTCGCGCTGGGCCTTGCGGGACTTGTCGAGGCTCGACACGGCCCAGATCGTCACGAAGGCCAGCGGCATCGAGAACAGAGCCGGGTTGTCGTAGGGGAAGATCGGCGCGGCGTTGCCGAACGTCACCACCCAGACGGCCTTGGACAGCACCACCATCCCGACCGCCGAGATCAGCCCGACGAGGCCGCCCGCGAGCGCCCCCCAGGTGGTCGTGCCGCGCCACAGGATCGACATGGCGAGCACCGGGAAGTTGCAGCTCGCCGCCACCGCGAAGGCCAGACCGACCATGAAGGCGACGTTCTGGTTCTCGAAGACGTAGCCGAGATAGATCGCCACGATCCCGATCACCACGGCCGAGATCTTCGACAGGTTGACCTCGTGCTTCTCGGTGGTGCGCCCGCGGGCGATCACCTGGGCGTAGAGGTCGTGGCTGACCGCGGAGGCGCCGGCGAGGGTCAGGCCCGCCACCACCGCCAGGATGGTCGCGAAGGCCACCGCCGAGATGAAGCCCAGGAAGTACGGGCCGCCGACCGCGTTGGCGAGGTTGACGGCGACCATGTTGGTGCCGCCGATCATGTCCTTCAGCTTGTCGAAGGTGCCGGCCGCGCCGAGCTTGAAGTAGCTCGGATCCGACATCAGCAGGGCGATGCCGCCGAAGCCGATGATGAACGTCAGGATGTAGAAGTAGCCGATCAGGCCGGTGGCGTAGAACACCGACTTGCGCGCGGCCTGGGCGTCCGAGACCGTGAAGAACCGCATCAGGATATGCGGCAGGCCGGCGGTGCCGAACATCAGGCCGACGCCGAGCGAGATCGCCTCGATCGGGTTCGAGACCAGGCCGCCGGGCGCCATGATGGCGTCGCCCTTCGGGTGGACCTGAACCGAGCTCGCGAACAGCGCCTCGGGGTTGAAGCCGTATTTGAGCAGCACGGCGCCGGCCATGAAGGACGCGCCGCCGAGCAGCAGGCAGGCCTTGATCACCTGGACCCAGGTGGTCGCCTTCATGCCGCCGAAGGCGACGTAGACGATCATCAGCACGCCGACGATGATCACCGCGTAGAGGTAGGGCAGGCCGAACAGGAGCTGGATCAGCTTACCGGCGCCGACCATCTGGGCGATCAGGTAGAACGCCACCACCACCAGGGTGCCCACCGCCGAGATGATGCGGATCGCGGTCTGGTCGAGGCGGAAGCTCGCCACGTCGGCGAAGGTGAACTTGCCGAGGTTGCGCAGGCGCTCGGCGATCAGGAACAGCACGATCGGCCAGCCGACCAGGAAGCCGGTGGAGTAGATCAGCCCGTCGAAGCCCGAGGTGTAGACCAGGCCCGAGATGCCGAGGAACGAGGCGGCCGACATGTAGTCGCCGGCGATCGCCAGGGCGTTGGTCCCGGCCGAGATACCGCCGCCGGCGGCGTAGAAGTCGGCGGCCGACTTGGTGCCCTTGGCAGCCTTGTAGGTGATGCCCAGCGTCAGGACGACGAAGAACAGGAACATGCCGATGGCCGGCCAGTTCGTGGCCGCCTGGCTCACGGCGCCGAGATCGGGGCCGGCCGCATAGGCCGCGCAGGCCGTGATCGTGGCCAGCGTCAGGCCGAGAAGAATCCGGTTCATCGGCCCACGCTCCGCTTCAGGGCATCGCTCAGCGCGTCGAAGCGCGTGTTGGCCCGGGCCACGTAGATGCCGGTGAGGGCGAAGGCGAACAGAATCACGAACACGCCCATGAACAACCCGAGCGAGGCGGTGCCGCCGCCGACCTTCACGGCCATGAGCGACTTGTCGAAGGCGATCAGGCCGATGAAGCCGAAATAGACGACCAGCATCAGGATCGTCAGGATCCAGCCGAACCGGGTGCGCTCGGCGACGAGCTGCTTGAATTCCGGGGTCCGGACGATCCGGTCGATCTGCGGATCGACCGCCGCAGCGGCGTTGCGGGATGGTGGAGGCGCCGTGCCCCCGCGAAGGCCGAGTGTCGAGCCGCTCATGACGTTGTCCTCCCGCGAAGGCGCTTCGGCCTTCCGGTTCCTCTTGAGACCAAGATTCGTGGTTCTTGTTGGAGACGGGCGCCGGACCGGCACCCGTCTCGTCCGCGTCACGTGCCGGCGCGGCACGCCGCGATCAGGGCCGGTTCTGCCGGTTCTCGATCAGGTCCTCGACGACCGCCGGCTCGGCGAGCGTCGAGGTATCGCCGAGCGCGCCGAAATCGTCCTCGGCGATCTTGCGCAGGATCCGGCGCATG
Organism: Methylobacterium sp. GXF4; assembly: GCF_000272495.1. Lineage (NCBI taxonomy): Bacteria > Pseudomonadati > Pseudomonadota > Alphaproteobacteria > Hyphomicrobiales > Methylobacteriaceae > Methylobacterium > Methylobacterium sp. GXF4. Next base: position 14,889 of record NZ_AKFK01000066.1, read on the forward strand.
ATCTTGCCGGAGCGCGTCTTCGGCAGGCCGGGGGCGAACTGGATCAGGTCCGGCGAGGCGATCGGGCCGATATCCTTGCGGACCCAGACCACCAGCTCCTTGCGCAGGGCGTCGTCGCCTTCCTCGCCGTCGTTGAGGGTGACGTAGGCGTAGATGCCCTGGCCCTTGACCGCGTGCGGGTAGCCGACGACCGCGGCCTCGGCCACCTTCGGGTGCGCGACGAGGGAGGATTCGACCTCCGCGGTGCCCATCCGGTGGCCCGAGACGTTGATCACGTCGTCGACCCGGCCGGTGATCCAGTAATAGCCGTCCGCGTCCCGGCGGGCGCCGTCGCCGGTGAAGTACTTGCCCGGATAGGTCGAGAAGTAGGTCTGCTCGAACCGCTCGTGGTCACCGTAGACCGTGCGCATCTGGCCGGGCCAGGAATCGGCGATGCAGAGGTTGCCCTCGCACGGGCCCTGCAGGACCTTGCCCTCGGCGTCCACCATCTCGGGCTTCACGCCGAAGAACGGCCGCGTCGCCGAGCCGGGCTTCAGGGCCGTGGCGCCCGGGAGCGGGGAGATCAGGATGCCGCCGGTCTCGGTCTGCCACCAGGTGTCGACGATCGGGCAGCGCTTGTCGCCGACGACGTTGTAGTACCACTCCCAGGCTTCCGGGTTGATCGGCTCGCCCACCGAGCCGAGCACCCGCAGCGAGGCCCGCGAGGTCTTCTTCACCGGCCCCTCGCCGCCGCCCATCAGCGAGCGGATCGCGGTCGGCGCGGTGTAGAAGATGTTGACCTTGTGCTTGTCGACCACCTCCCAGAACCGCGAGGTCGACGGGTAGGTCGGGATGCCCTCGAACATCAGCGTGATCGCGCCGTTGGCGAGCGGCCCGTACACGATGTAGCTGTGGCCCGTGACCCAGCCGACATCGGCCGTGCACCAGTACACGTCGCCCTCGCGATAATCGAAGACGTATTGGTGGGTCATCGCGGCGTAGACCAGGTAGCCGCCGGTCGTGTGCACAACGCCCTTCGGCTGGCCGGTCGAGCCCGAGGTGTAGAGGATGAACAGCGGGTGCTCCGCCTCCACCGGCTCGGCCGGGCAATGGTCGGTCACCTGCTCGGCGGCCTCGTCGTAATAGACGTCGCGGCCCGGCTCCATCTCGACGCTGCCGCCGGTGCGGCGCACGACGATCACGTGCTCGACCAGGTCGGTGCCGATCCGCTTGATCGCCGCGTCGACATTGGCCTTCAGCGGCACCTTGCGGCCGCCGCGCAGGCCCTCGTCGGCGGTGATCACCACCTTGGAGGTGCAGCCCTGGATGCGCGAGGCCAGCGAATCCGGCGAGAAGCCGCCGAACACGATGGCGTGGATCGCGCCGAGCCGCGCGCAGGCCAGCATCGCGTAGGCGGCCTCGGGAATCATCGGCATGTAGAGGGTGACGCGGTCGCCCTTGCTGACGCCGCGGTTGCGCAGGACGTTGGCCATCCGGCAGACCTGCGCGTGCAGCTCCCGGTAGGTGATGTGCTTGGACTCGTCCGGGTTGTCGCCTTCCCAGATGATCGCGGTCTGGTCGCCGCGGGTCTCGAGGTGCCGGTCGATGCAATTGTAGGCGACGTTGGTCTTGCCGTCCTCGAACCACTTGATCGAGACCCGGCCGGGCTCGAAGCTCGTGTTCTTGACCTTGGTGAACGGCGTCATCCAGTCGATGCGCTTGCCGTGCTCACCCCAGAAAGCGTCGGGATCCGAGACCGACGCCTCGTACAGTGCGCGATACTGGGCGTCGTCGACGTGAGCACCCTCACGCCACGCAGCCTGCACTTCGACGACCTTGCCTTCCATGGCATTCCATCCCTGTTTGGTGCCCGATCGTATCGCGGCGTGGGCCGCGCAGCCAGGACTTCCAAAGTAAAGTAGCCTACATCTTGCGGGGACGATATCGTCGCCGGCCCGCCTGAGCCGGATCCGAAGATCCGGAATTCAATTGGGCGCAATGTAAGGCTTGATTGAAGCCCGCCCGGTGCTCTGTCAAGCCGAGCTTGGCGGCCTGAACGTCAGCCGCGGGCTGGTGTTTCGCAGTCCTGCCCGCCCGTACGATCCCGGCCGGGCCCTCAGCCGTTCGCGGCCCGGCGCGTCGGCATGATGATCTCCACCAGGGTGCCGTCCTCCGGGCGCGCCGACAGCTGGAGCCGCCCGCCATTGGCCTCCACCAGGGCGCGGGGCAGGGCAAGGCCGTCCTCGACCTCGTCCGACGGCTCGGCCGCCGGCTGCGCCGTCCCGGCGCCGGTATCCCGCACCCGCAGCGCGACGCCCTCGCTCTCGGTCGAGCCGGTCGAGACGATGACCTGGCCGCCGGCCGCCGAGCGCCGGATCGCGTGCTCGATGACCAGGCTCGCGGCGCGGCTCACCGAGCGCTCGTCGGCCTCGAGGTCGGCGAGATCGGTGGAGAAGCTGGTGCGTACCACGATCCGGCCGCGGGCGGCCTCGGCCTGAAGCCGGGCGACGCAACTCGCCACCACGTCGTTGAGCGCGATCGGGCGCGGGTCGAGCCGCAGGGCGCCGGCCTCCACGGTGGCGAGGTCGAGGAGTTCGCTGACGCGCTCCAGCATCAGCCCGCCCGACGTCTTGATCTGGGTGAGGCACCCGCGATAGCGCGCGTCGCCCAGGGGGCCGAACGGCTCCCGCAGCATCGCGTCGGCGAGCTCGATCATCCCGGTGAGCGGCCCGCGGAAGGCCCGGTCCAGGCGTGCCAGGGCCGCGTCGAGGCCGACCCCCGAGGCGGCCGGATGCGGCGGCTCGGCGGTCGGCGCGATTTCGGCCTGCGCAGCGCTGAGCACGGCGACACGCCGCCCGTCCTCCCGGGCCGGCGAGACGCCGATCGTCAGCGCCCGGCCGCCCACCGAGACCGGGCAGGGGGCCTTGGCCGCGCCGCGCAGGGCATCGGCCACCGCGAGCACGCTCTGCCGGTCGAACAGGGCGACGAGGCTGGCGCCGACGATCTCCCGGGGATCGCAGCCGAACAGCTCGGCGGCCGCCCGGTTCAGCGCCACGATCCGCCCGGCGGCGTCGAGGGTCAGGACCCCGGCCTCCAGGGCATCGAGGGCCGCTTCGGCCGCGGCCGTCCGTTCGGCCTGCGCTTCGCGGGCCAGGCGCTCGGCATCGAGCGCGCCGGCCGGATCCGCTTCGTCGAGGGGGCGCAGGACGAGGCAGACCGCGGGCTGGCCCGCCCAGGTGCAGGCGCCGCCCAGGATTTCGACCGCGCGGGCGCTGCCGTCAGCGGTCTCGATCGCGGTGCGACGCGCGGCCGGATCGGGGGCGTCCGGCTGCGGGACGCCCCGGAACAACCGGTCGAGCCCGGCCTTGGTCAGGGCCGCGACATCGGCGAAGCCGGCCAGGTCGAGGAGCGCCCGATTCGCCGCCAGGATCGCGCCGTCGCGATGCACGAGTGTCGGCAGGGGCAGCCCGGCGAGGAGTTCGGCGTCCCGGGCGGCCGGGGCGTCGCGGGTCTCCGCGGCGCCGGGATTCGGGCCGGGGAACGGCATGACCGCGCCGCCCTCGCGCAGCACCGGTGTCTCGGCGGAGGCCTCGTCGCCGGCGTAGCGGGCGCCGAGCGCCCGGGCGATCTCCCGGAAGGCGGCGTGCTCGTCGGTCGACAGCGACGGCTGCTCGACGATGGCTGCGGGCGGCGCCGCGGCGGCAGGCGCGGGGGCTGCCGTGACAGGTGTCTCGGCCGGCAGGGACGGTCCGACCGGTTCCGGCTCGAGGATGACGGCGGCTGGCTCTGCCGAGACGGGGGCAGGCACCTCGGTCGAGGGGGCCGGCCGCGGCTCGGGCGGCGCCGAGGCGACCGGGTCGGGCATCGGCTCGGGCCCGGTCGGGACCGGCTCGCGCGCGGCCGTTGCCCGTGCGGCCGGCACGCTGCGGACCAGCCCGAACCCACCGAATCCGGAGAAGGCCGCATCCCCGCGCCCCAGGGGGGCGCCGGACAATTCCACCTGGAACGGGCCGTCGCCGAGATCCAGGCAGGCCGGCTCGCCCCGGAAGGTGCTGCGGTCGCGCAGGGCCGCGAACATCCCGTCGGCGCCGGTGATTCGGCCGGTCTCGGCCAACTCCTGCCAGCGCTGGCCGACGAGGGTGGCGAGCCCTTCGGATCCGGTGAGGGTCGTCAGCGCGCCGGCGGCATCGCTGCGCCACAGGAAGCGGTCGCCGGTGTTCAGGGCGGCTGTCGCGGCAGGCTCCGCCACCGGTACGGGATTGCGGGCCTGCGCTTCCACCTCGGGCGCCGCCGCCGGGGCGAGTTGCCGAGGGCGCGGCAAGCGCACCGGCGCCGTCGGGATCACCAGCACGACCGGTCGGCCGTCGTCGCGCGTCCCGCCGACCACCTGGCAGAGCGTCGGCGGGGTAATCCGGCGACCGTCGAGGGCGAGCCGGGCAAGACGTGGGGCACCGTCCCGGGGAATCGAACCGGCGACCTGCCGGGCCAGGATCGTCCTGTCGGCGCTCGCCAGCGCCGCGCCCAGGGCCTGCCCCGCCGGGGAGGCGAGCAGGATCCGCCCGTCCGCGGGATCGATCACGAGACAGACCGCCTCCGGGTCGGCCAGCGCGGCCGCGAGGCTGGGCAGACGTGCCCAGGCCGCGAACGCGGCGGCCAGCCCGGCCTCATCTGCTCCGGCGGTCGATGTCAGTGTCGTCTGCACAGCCCGCGACCTCGAACCCACGCCCGATCCCTCGTCCTCCGGCCCGCTTTGCCCGAGAAACACGCGCAACCGTACCCCTATTGTAAAGCCACCTGCGTTGCGACGCTGGACTCTTGCGCCCACCGTCACACGTTTACGTCATGTCAACCTTAATGAAGGCGGCGCGGGTGGCATATGGCGGCGAATCAGATATTGTGCAGTGCACAAGGCGCCATCAACAGCCGAATATGAGAGGAGACGACGATGAGCACCCCCCCGAACTACGAAGTTCCGACCGAGATGCGTGACTTCGCCGAGAAGAGCGTCGAGCAGGCCCGGAAGGCGTTCGACAGCTTCATCGGCGCCGCCCGCCGCACCGCCGACACCGTCCAGGGTTCGGCCGAGGTCGCCCGCACCAACGCGCAGGACGTCTCCTCCCGCGGATTCGAGTATGCGGAGCAGAACGTGAACGCCGCGTTCGACCTCGCGCAGAAGCTCGTCCGCTCGCGCGACATGCAGGAGGCCATGCAGCACCAGGCCGAGTTCGTGCGCAGCCAGTTCGCCGCCATCCAGGCCCAGGCGAAGGAGTTCAGCGGCATCGCCCAGAGCGCGATGCAGCAGGGCGCCGAGCGCGCGAAGACGGCCATGCAGCAGAGCGCCGAGGAGGCCCGCAAGGCCATGGAGCAGGGCCAGGACGCCGCCAAGCAGACGGCCCAGAACGCCCAGGACGCGGCCGAGCGCTCGACGCACTGACGCCTCGGCACAGCCGACCGCACCAGCGGCCCGCTTCCGGTTTCCGGGGGCGGGCCGTCTCGTTTTCGCCGGTATTGCCGTCGAAGCCGCCCGCGCCGGGTGATGAACCTGCGTCGCGCGAAAGGAACAGGAATGCGCCTCCACCTCAACGGCCGATCCGGGCTGAAGGCCCCGTTCCGGCTGACCCTCGCTGCCGTGGCGCTGGCCGTCGCCCTTCCGGGCTCGGCGGCGTTTGCGCAGTATGGCGGCGGCTACGGCGGTCCGCCCCCGGGCTACGACGACCCGGACGAGGGCGGCTATCGCCCGGTGCCGCGCCGCCGCGAGCGCCAGCCCGTCGGCTACAATTGCGATGCCGTGCAGCAGGGCCTGACCGGGCCGAAGCCGTTCGCCTGCCCGCTGCCGGGCCCGCGCCCGCTCGGCGTGCGCTGCTTCTGCGATCTCCCGATCGCCTCGTTCAGCCCGCCCCAGACGGCCGTCGGCCGCGTGGTGCCCTGACGGGCGCGGGATTTCGGCGGCGGCGGGTGTGTCGCTTGGTGCCTGTGGCGCCGCACATCATCCTAAAACGCGCCCCTCTCCCTCACGGGAGCGGCGCGTCGCGGCCTGAATACCCCGACGTACCAACATCATCGCGGGATCGGGTAAGCAGCCCTCCGGCCGCCCCAGAACTTCGTCGCCGGCAGAATCATAAGCCGGCTTCCTTATAGTCCCCACGCATATCCCACCTTGCGTAATCCGAAGCCCGCCACCTACAAGTTGGGCAAGGGAAGCGTCGCCGCAATCGGGTGACGACAGGACGGCGCGGGCCGCACGGCACCGCTCCGCAGGGAGAGAGACGCGTGACACTCGCTCGGTACGGCGCGGCCTTGGCGCTGCTCTGCGGATTCGGCCTCCTGTCGCCTGCGCAGGCCGCCGAATGCGCCAATCGCGGCCAGCTCGACGACGCCTATTGCGACGCGAACCAGGACCTCGTCGCCGACATCCCGGCCAAGACCCGCGACCCGAGCGTCATCGTGTTCGCCTACACGCCGGTCGAAGATCCCGCCGTCTACGAGAACGCGTTCAAGCCGTTCACCGCGCATCTGGCGCAATGCACCGGCAAGCGCGTCGTCTACTATCCGGTCCAGTCGAACTCCGCCGAGATCGAAGCGATGCGTTCGGGGCGGCTCACGGTGGCGGGCTTCTCCACCGGGCCGCTGGGCTTTGCCGTGAACATGGCCGGTGCGGTGCCGTTCGCCGCCAAGGGCACCGAGAAGGGGCCCGAGGGCTACAACCTGATCGTCGTCGTGAAGGCGAGCAGCCCGTACAAGACCCTGGCCGACCTCAAGGGCAAGCGCGTCGCCCACACCGCGCCCTCGTCGAATTCCGGAAACCTCGCCCCGAAGGCGCTGTTCCCCGAGCAGGGCTTGAAGCCTGGCGAGGATTACAAGGTCGTCTACTCGGGCGGCCACGACAAGTCGGCGCTCGGCGTCGGCACCGGCGATTACGACGCCGCCCCGGTGGCCTCCGACGTGTTCAACCGCATGGTCGCCCGCGGCACGATCAAGGGCGACGACTACCGGATCATCTACACGAGCGAGAAGTTCCCGAGCTCGGGCTTCGCCTACGCGCACGATCTCAAGCCGGAACTCGCCGAGAAGCTGAAGCAGTGCTTCTACGACTTCCGCTTCCCGCCCGACATGGTGAAGGATTTTGAGGGCGACGACCGGTTCGCGCCGATCACCTACCTCAAGGACTGGGCGATCGTGCGCAAGGTCGCGGAGGATTCGGGCACGCCCTACAACAAGGCTGCCTACGAGCGTGAGGCCGCCCGGGAGGCCGAGGCCGCGCGCAAGAAGGCCGAAGGCCAAGCCAAGCCGTGACGCGCGCCGTGACCGCGTCCGCCGCGCTGCGCGCGCCCGGTACCGAGGCGTCGGCGGAGGATCCGCGCGCTCTGGTGATCCGCGGCCTCGTCAAGGAATACCGCGCCGGCCAGCCGGTCCTGCGGGGCATCGACCTCGTGGTGCCGGGCACGGGCCTCACCGCGATCATCGGGCCGTCCGGCACCGGCAAGAGCACGCTGATCCGGTGCATCAACCGGCTGGTCCAGCCCACCGCCGGCGAGATCCTGTTCCGCGGCGAGGACCTCGCCAAGCTCTCCGGCCGGCCTCTGCGCCGGGCGCGGCGGCGGATCGGGATGGTGTTCCAGGAATACAACCTGGTCGAGCGGCTTTCCGTGATGGAGAACCTGCTCTGCGGGCGCCTCGGCTACGTGCCGGTCTGGCGGGCCTGGCTGCGCCGGTTCCCCGAGGCCGACATCCAGCGCGCCTTCGACCTGCTCGACGCGGTCGGCCTGTCGGGCTTCGCCACGCGCCGGGCCGACGCCCTGTCGGGCGGCCAGCGCCAGCGGGTCGGCATCGCCCGGGCGATCATGCAGGAGCCCGAGATCGTGCTGGCCGACGAGCCGACCTCGTCCCTCGACCCCAAGAGCTCGGTGGAGATCATGGAGATCCTGTCGCGGCTCGCGGCCGAGCGCGGGGTGCCAGTGGTGGTCAACATTCACAACGTGGCGCTGGCCCAGCGCTTCGCCACGCGGATCGTCGGCATGTCGGGCGGGCACGTGGTCTATGACGGCCCGCCGGATCGCCTGAGCGAGCGCGACCTGCGCGGCATCTACGGCGGCGAGAACTGGCTCGAATGAGCGCCGTCCCCCAGCCGGCCGACCGGAGCGCGGCCGCCCGCATCGCCTTCCGCCCCAACTGGACCGCCCGGGCCGGCTGGCTGTTGCTCGCGCTCTACGCGGTCTACGCCGCGAGCCAGCTCGGCTTCGCGCCCGAGCGCTTCGCCACCGGGCTCAGCCACGGCCGCCAGTTCCTGGCCCGGATGTTCCCGCCGAACTTCTCCCGGTGGGAGCTGATCCAGTCCGGCATCGTCGAGAGCGTGCAGATCGCCGTGATCGCCACGGTGATCGGGATCGTGATCGCCCTGCCGGTCGGCTTCCTGGCCGCCCGCAACCTGATGCCGGCCTGGGTGACCTGGCCAACCCGGGCGCTGATCGCCCTGTGCCGGTCGTTCCACCCGATCATCGTGGCGATCCTGTTCGTGAAGGCGATCGGCTTCGGGGCGCTGGCCGGCGTGATGGCGCTGATCGTCGCCTCGGTGGGCTTCATCGCCAAGCTGTTCGCCGAGGCGATCGAGGAGATCTCGCTGAAACAGGTCGAGGCGGTGCGGGCGACCGGCGCCGGCTTCCTGTCGACGCTGATCATGGGCGTGCAGCCGCAGGTACTGCCGCGCTTCATCGGGTTTGCCACCTACCAGCTCGATTCCAACCTGCGGAACTCGACCATGGTCGGGATCGTGGGCGGCGGCGGCATCGGGGCGACCCTGTTCACCGCCTACCAGCGCTTCGACTACGACGTGGTGCTGGCGATCCTGATCGTCATCGTCGCGCTGATCATGGTGGCCGAGATCGTCTCGGGCTGGGCCCGGAAGGTGTTCCAGTGAGCGCCGGAGCCGTCCTCGCCACGCCGCGCCGCTGGCAGCGCTTCTCGCCCTGGAAGCGGCTGGCGCGCCTCGCCTTCACGCTGTTCGCCGTGGCCGCCTTCGTGGCGAGCCTGCGCACGATCGAGGTGATCCCGGAATTCCTCTACGACGCCCCCGACCAGATGGCCGACCTGTTCGGCCGGATGTGGCCGATGGATGCCGGCTATATCGGGCCGACCCTGCGCGCCCTGGTCGAGACCCTGCACATCGCCACGCTCGGCACGCTGATCGCCATCGCGATCGCGGTGCCGATCGGGCTTCTCGCCGCCCGCAACATCACCCCCAGCCTGCCCCTGAACCTGTTCGCCAAGTTCGTATTCGTGACCTCCCGGTCGGTGAATTCCCTGGTCTGGGCGCTGCTGTTCGTGGCGGTGTTCGGCCCGGGGCCGCTCGCCGGCGCCCTGGCGATCGCGCTCCGTTCGGTCGGCTTCACCGGCAAGCTCCTGGCCGAGGCGCTCGAGGAATCGAACCGCGGCTCCATCGAGGCGCTGCAGGCCGCCGGCGCCGGCCGGCGCGCGACGCTGCTGCTCGGCTACTGGCCTCAGGTAAAGCCGGCCTTCTGGTCGATCGCGCTGTTCCGCTGGGACATCAACATCCGCGAATCCGCCGTGCTGGGTCTCGTCGGGGCCGGCGGCATCGGCGTCGCGCTCGATACCGCCCTGAACCTGCTCTACTGGGACCAGGTGGCGGTGGTGCTGGCCGCGATCTTCGGGGTGGTCATCCTGGCCGAGATCGTCGTCACCACGGTGCGCGCGAAGGTCCTGTAGGACCGCGCCCTCCCTTTCCATCGATCCTGCGACACGCAGCCTGCGCCCGAAGACGGGGCGCGGGGTGGCGGCTGCCTGCGACCGCACCCGGCTTTTAATCCGCTCCGGTGCGTGCGTGTCGGCACGTCACGGCGGGACAAGACTTCCCATCTTCGTCTCAAGCAAGAGGAAACGGGTCCGAACGATCGGACCGTACTTGTAAGAGCGTGAGTATTACCATGAAGACCCGTATCGCCGCTGTCGTCACCGCGCTTGTCCTTGGCGTTGCCCCGGTCTCGTCTGCCATGGCCGCCAACGGTGCCCGCTGGACCGGCTTCGCGCCCTACGATGTCGAGGCGACCCATTCCCTCGGACTCGGCGTCCACGACAACCCGAATTACGAGGGCTGCCCGATGAGCTCGGCGGCCGAGGGCAACGCCAACCAGCAGACCCGCCCCGTGAAGCAGTACGGCCAGACGGCCGGCGGCTATCGCTGCTGATCGCCCCCTCGAACGCTCGGCTGCCCAAGCGGCGCCGGCGTCTCGACCGGTTGCAGGCCCATGTCCTCGGCCGTGTGGAGCGCCGGCCCCCCTCCCGAGCGGGGGAGGGGGCACGTCGAGGCCTGGAGGAGCGGGGGCACCGCGCCGCGCGATAACCGGACATCACACCCCATGCCATGAGGAGACGCCACGCCATGACATGCACGACCCTGAAGCGAGCCGGACTGATCCTCGGCCTGATCGCGTCGCCGGCGTGCCTGAATGCGGCGCAGGCCGGCCCCTATACGGGCACGGGCGGCGGTCCCGAGACGACGGTGAACGCGCCCTATCGGTCCTCGGTGGGCCAGACGGTCCCGCCGGGACGCGCCGCGGCGCCGCTGCACGATCCGCACGAGCGGACGAAGCGGCAGAAGGATCTCGATCCCGTCCTCGGCAGCATCTGCGACGCCTGCTGAACCGGCCGCAGAGCCACCCTGACGTCCGATCGGCACCAACGGGATTGGTCATTTGGATTGTTCGTACGACGCCTGTGTTCTGAGCCAGGTCCGCTGCCATCTCGGTGAGGGGCCGAGCTACGATCCGCGCACGGACACGGCGTGGTGGGTCGATATCCTGGAGGCCCGCCTGTTCGAGAAGCCGGTCGCCGGATCCCGCAAGGCGCTGGTCCACGTCCTGCCGTTCCAGGTCAGCGACGTGGCCGCGATCGACGGCTTCCACCAGCTGCTCGCGGCCGAGGACGGCCTCTATGTCCGGGCGATCCGCGATGGCGACATCCGGGTGCTGTGCCCGCTCGAGGAGGAGCTGACGGGCAATCGCTCCAATGACGGCCGCGTCCATCCGAGCGGCGCCCTCTGGATCGGCACCATGGACCGGGACGCCGCCAAGGGGCGCGGCTCGATCTACCACGTCGCCGGCACCCGGGTGCGGCGCCTGTTCGGCGGCCTGACCGTCCCGAACGGGATCAGCTTCTCCCCGGACGGCGCCACCGGCTACTTCGTCGACACCGACGAGGGCGTGCTGCGCCGCGTCCCGCTCGATCCGAGGACCGGACTGCCGAACGGCCCGCCCGCGACCCATTTCGACCATCGCGGCGGCGAGGGCGGCATCGACGGTGCCGCGGTGGACGCCGAGGGCCTGATCTGGACCGCCCGGTTCGGTGCCGCCTGCCTCGATGCCTACAATCCCGACGGCGAGCGGGTCCGCACCGTACCGGTCCCGGTGCGGCAGCCGACCTGCCCGACCTTCGCGGGCCGCGATCTCGACCGGTTGTTGGTCACCTCCGCCTACGAGGGCATGGATGCGGTCGCGCGCGCCGCCGATCCCGAGCACGGGCGGACCTTCCTGGTCGATGTCGGCGCCCGTGGCCTTCTGGAGCCGGCCTTCCGGCTCGGCGCCTGAACACAGGAGAATCGATGTCAGATCCGGGTGAGCGCCCCTACCAGCCGATCGAAGCCTACGCCCTCATCGGCAATTGCGAGGGCTGTGCCCTGGTGGCCCGGGACGGGTCGATCGACTGGGCCTGCCTCGAGCGCTTCGATGCCGAGCCGACCTTCTCGCGGCTGCTCGACCGGCGGCGCGGCGGCCATTTCACCATCCGCCCGGCGGGGCGGTACGAGACGACGCGGCAATATCTGAGCCGCAGCAACATCCTGGAGACCACCTTCACCACCCGGGACGGCTTCGTCACCCTGCACGATTTCATGATCGGGCCGGAGGGCGGGCCGGACCGGCCGCGCCTGGTGCGGCGCGTCAGCGGCATGTCCGGCCAGGTCCCGATGGTGGTCGCGTACCGGCCGCTCGCGGGCTTCGCCGAGCGCTTCGCCCGGCCGGCGATCGACGGTGGCCGGGTCGTGACGCCGGGATGCCCGAGCCTGCTCGCCGACGTCGCCCTGGCCCCGGACGGGGACGGCGCCACCGTCCGCTTCACCCTGGCGGCCGGCCAGGAGCGCAGCTTCAGCCTCTACACCGACACGCTGCCGAAAGCGCCGCCGGACACCCGCACCCTGATGGAGCGGACCCGCAAGGCCTGGGTGCTGTGGACGCAGGATGCGGCCTATACCGGGCCGCTCGCCGACGAGCTGATCCGCTCGGCCCTGGTCCTGAAGGCGCTGACCTACGCGCCGACCGGGGCGATCGTCGCGGCCGCCACGACCTCGCTGCCGGAGGAGATCGGCGGCATCCGCAACTGGGATTACCGGTTCTGCTGGATCCGCGACGCCTGCCTGTCCTTCTACGTCCTGAAGAAGTTCGGGATGCTGCGCGAGGCCGAGGCGTTCTTCGGCTTCGTGACCGAGCTGTGCGAGCGGGCCGAGGGCCGGCTGCGGCCGCTCTACAGCGTCGCGGGGGAGGGCGACCTCACCGAGACCACCATCGCGCATTTCGAGGGCTGGCGCGGCAGCGCGCCGGTGCGGGCCGGCAACGAGGCCGCCGAGCAGCATCAGGCCGACGCCTACGGGCAGGTTCTCGACCTGCTCTACCTCTACACGCGGCTCGGCGGCACGCTGCCGGAGGCGATGCAGGGCCATGGCGCCCGGCTCGCCGACATCTCGGCCGCGCATTGGCACAAGCCGGATGCCGGCCTGTGGGAGCCGCGCAGGCCCGAGCAGCGCTACCTGCACGCCGCGATCATGAACTGGGTCGCCCTCGATAGGGCGATCCGCCTGTTCGGCCCGCGGGAGAACTGGTGCCGGGAGCGCGACCGGATCGTCGCCTGCGTGAACCGCGAGGGCATCCACCGGGACGGCTACTACCCGCAATATCTCGGCGGCGACGACGTGGACGCCGCCCTGCTGATGGCCCCGATGGTCGGCTTCCCCGTGGACGAGGCCGCCTTCGCCCGCACCGTGGATGTCGTGATCGAGCGCCTCGGCCGCGGCCACCTCGTCTACCGCTACCGGAACGACGACGGCCTGCCCGGCCACGAGGGCACGTTCCTGCTCTGCGCCTTCTGGCTGGTCGACGCCCTGCTCTGGCTCGGCCGCGAGGAGGAGGCACGGACCCGCTTCAACGCCCTGCGAGCCCTGCAGAACGATGTCGGGCTCTACGCCGAGGAGGCGGCCGATGACGGCACCTTCCTGGGCAATTTCCCGCAGGCCTTCAGCCATCTCGGCTTCATCCACAGCGCCCTTATGCTCGACCTGTTCGAGCATGGCGGCCGCGCCGCGGTGCAGGGCACCTACGCCGACCGCTCCCTGCGCGAGACGGCGCTGCGCCGGGTCCCGGAACTCGCCGCCGATTGACCGTTTCCCGTTTCCAACCCCAGCCCCGGAGTGCCCATGTCCATCTCGAGCCGCCAGGAAGCCCGCCTGCTCAGCGCCGACGAGGCCGACCTCGTCGCCCGCTCCCATCACCCGAGGTTGCGCGAGACCGATGATACCGGCCTGGCCGAGCTGATTACCCGGCTGCGCGAGCGCCGGGACCGCGCCCGGGACGTCTCCCGTCGTCAGCGCCGGGAGCTGCGCGGCAAGGCGGCGCCCTCCGGCACGCGCCCGGCGACCGACAATACCGGCACCCGCCAGAAGGCGGCCCTGCTCGCGGCCGCGGTGAAGCGCGCCAGCAAGGAGAGCGAGCGGCGCCGGAACGCGCAGGCCCGCGGGAGCCTGGTCGCGACCTCCCGCCGGGCCCTGGCCCTGAAGCAGGCGGCCGGCGACCGGACCGTCGGGCGCCCGGCCTCGCGCACCGCCAATGCCGGGATGACCCCAATCCCGAACGAGAACCTCGCCCCGTCCGGCGCGCTCGACAGCCAGGGCCAGGAGGTCGCGATGCGGCGAGGCGGCGGGCCGCGGTAGGCGCAGTCCGACGCCGAGGCTCTATGGGCTTTCACGCCGATGATGTAGTCCCGTGGTGACGGAGGGCTTCATGGCCGACGCTGCCCACCAGCCTCATCCTCTGACGATCGCCGATTACGACCGGTTCGTGGAGGCGCAGCACGACGACCGCGAATGGGAACTCGTGGACGGTGAGCTCGTGATGATGAGCAATCCGACCGAGAACCATGAGCAGATCGCCGGAAACGTCGGCGCGCCGCTCAAACTCGCAATGGATGCCGCCGGATGCCGGAGCTATCAGGGCGGCATGCGCGTCCAGCGTTCAAGCGACAGCCGGGGCAAGGACAAGACAAAACCCGATATCGTCGTCCGCTGCGGTCCGCGGCAGAACCAGACTTACGTGACCGATCCGCTCGTCGTAATCGAAGTGCTGTCGCCCTCGACGATGGACTTTGACAGGGGCGGCAAGCTCAAGTTCTACAAGTCCCTGCCGACGCTGCGCCACATCGCTCTGATCTACCAGGACCAGATGCGCGTCGAACACTACGAGCGGACCGACGAGGGGTGGCGCCTCGATGTTTTGACCGCGCCAGACGATGTCCTGAGGTTCGACGCGGTCGATTTCGAGATCGACCTCGACCGGACCTATTTCGACGTTCCCGTGCGCCGACCGATCCTGGACGCCGGCTAGCTCCGTTGATCCCCGCTCCGTCCACCGCCCTCGACGACCGAAGTCGGGAGATCGCGGCGGGCTAAGGTCGGACGCCAAAGATGCCGTTTCGATTTCTAATGGCGTCGCCGGTCCGCTGCCTTGTCGTTATGCGAGCGTCCGCCCGAACCGCCACCCCGTCATTCCGGGCTCGCCTCCGGCGCCCCGGAATGACGGGGTGATTGCTTGGGCGTACCCGCAGACCTCTACGGTGCTCAGTAACAAAGAAGCCAGCAGGTCATCTTCGTGACCGGCCGGCTTCTTGCTCGAAAACATTAAGCGCTTGGCTCCACCACGCTCAACCTGAGCGTGGAAAGAGCCGCTGAGGTCCCAATGTGTCGTCGGCTCAGTTCAGCACGACGACCTTGGCGCCGACCTTCACGCGCTCGTACAGATCGGTGACGTCGTCGTTGGTCATGCGGATGCAGCCCGAGGAGACCGCCTGGCCGATCGTGTCCGGCTCGTTGGAGCCGTGGATGCGGTACTCGGTGTTGCCGATATACATGGCGCGGGCGCCGAGCGGGTTCTCGATGCCGCCGGCCATGTAGCGCGGCAGGTCGGGGCGGCGGGCGATCATGGCCTTCGGAGGCGTCCAGGACGGCCACTCGCGCTTGGCGGTGATCTTGTTGCTGCCGCTCCAGCTGAAGCCCGGGCGGCCGACGCCGACGCCGTAGCGGATCGCCTCGCCGTTACCGAGCACGAAGTACAGGCGGCGCTCGGCGGTGGAGACCACGATCGTGCCCGGCGCGTAGGGGCCGTTGAACGCAACGATCTCGCGCGGGATCGGCTGGACCTGCGCCTGCGGCGCGTCCTGCACGCCCTGGCCGTAACCCGGGGTGCCCTGATAGCCGTACTGGCCCGGATCCGCGTAATATTCCTCGGCGCCATTCTCGCCGAACGGGTCGTAGGCGGGTGCTGCCAGTGCCGGCGCGGCGGCAAGAACAGTTGCGGCGAGGAGCGCCGCGAGCGCGGTGGCCGAGGTCTTCATGGTGAGCCTGCCTGTGCAATAACCTTTGCTATTACAAGCGTGAGCATAGGTTGGCAGTTCCACGCCGCGAAGAAGATTTTGGCTGGCGCTGGAATACGTAAGCGGGTTTGCGCGTGCCCGGCGCCGGACCCCCGGTGTTGCATCGATCCGGTGCGAATGCTGGTAACCATCCTGCGCGATCCAATCCACGCCGTCAGGCGACTTCGTCGGTATGGACATCGAAGCGCGCCAGGTGGGCGTAGCCGAAATTCGTCGAGATCGCGCAATCGGTGGCGTCACGGCCGCGGGCCATGACGATCCGGCCGATCCGCTGGCGGTTGTGCCGGGCGTCGAACGTGTACCAGCGCGGGCCGTCCGGACCCTCCAGGTAGACCTCGAACCAGGCCGAGAAATCCATCGGCGCCGGGTCCTTCGGCACGCCGATATCGCCGAGATAGCCGGTGGCGTAGCGCGCCGGGATGTTCATGCACCGGCAGAACGCCACCGCGAGATGCGCGAAGTCCCGGCAGACGCCCTCGCGCTGCATGAAGCCGTCATGGGCCGTGCGGGTGGCGTCGGCGCGCTGGTAGTCGAACCGGATGCGCTCGTGCGTGTAGGCGACGATCGCCTGGACCCGCGCCCAGCCTTCCGGCGTGCCGCCGAACAGGGACCAGGCGGTCTGCGAGAGCTTGTCGGTGTCGCAGTAGCGGGAGCCCAGCAGGTAGACCATCACGTCGTCAGGCAGGTCCTGCACGGGAATCTGCCGGGCGTCGGGGGCATATTCGTCGAGCAGGCCGGAATCCTGGATCGTGAAGTCGGCCGAGATCGTCAGCAGGCCCGGCGGCGCGACGATGCGGTGGCAGACATTGTCGTAGACGTCCCGGTACGCGTGCACCGGGATCCACGGGTCGAAGTTGATGACCTGCGGGGTCAGCAGGTCGGCCATCCGCGACGGGTGGACGCTCAGCATCAGGATCATCGGCGTCGGCTGAGTCAGGCTGAAGGCGATGTCGTATCCGGTCCTGATCTTCATCGCGGCCACCTGTATCCTCTCGCCCCGGCGGGTCGCCCCGCAGCTCAGTCCGGTTTTCAGGTCTCAACGCGCCACTATTGGCGGATGAGCCTCAATTTCGCGTGTTTTTGCCCGCTCGTCAGGCAGCTCGACGACATCGACGTCCACCCGCATGCCGAGGTCGTCGCTGGCCAGGCCGAAGAAGGAGCCGTGCAGGGGCACCGCCTGGGCCGGATCCCGGGCCACCGCCACGCGGATCAGGTCGCGGTTGCCGACGATCCCGTTGGTCGGGTCGAACTCGATCCAGCCAGCGCCCGGCAGGTAGACCTGCAGCCAGGCATGGGTCGAGCCGCCGCCGACATGGCGGGCCCGGTCGTTGCGCGGGTTGTACAAGTATCCGGAGACGAACCGGGCGGCCATGCCGAGCGCCCGCACCGCCTCCATCATCAGCACCGCGAAGTCGCGGCACGAGCCGCGCTTGCTGCGCAGCGTCGTCAGCGGCTCCTGCACGCCTTTCTCGGAGCGGGCGAGGTAGGTGAAGTTCGCCCGCACGCTGCGGGTCATGTCGGCGAGCAGCTCCTGGGTCGGGATCCGGCCCTCGCGCGGGATGAAGCTGCGCGTCCAGGCATCGACCTCGTGACGCGGGTCGGGCCATTGCCGCTCGATCGACCGGGACAGGTCGGGCATGTCCTCGGCCCCGTAGCCGAACGGGTAATGCGTGGCGTGCGGCGCCAGCGGGAAGACCGGCGCGTGTTCGGGCGTGTGGTCGAGGGTGATGCCGCACGCGAAGGTCAGCGTCTCGGCCCGGACCGCGAAGGTCGCCACCGCGACGCAATTGCCGAACACGTCGAACATCCATCGCAAGGCGGCGGGCTCGGGCGTGATCTCCAGCGAGGCCTCGATCAGCCGCTGGTCGTAGCTGTCCCGGGGCCGGAACATGATCCGGTGCTCGCCGAAGGCGACCGGACGTCGGTACCGGTAGACCGTGCGGTGACGGACGGACAGGATCGGCAAACTCAGGGGCTCCGGGCTCGCGCCGATGTCCCGACCGTCAATGCAAGGGCCGGGCCCGACGGCGCGGCTGCGGCATCAGGTGACGGGCGGCGCCGGATCGGTGGTCGCCCGCTCGGCCTCGACCAGCACGTCGAAGGGCCGCCAGGGCTTGGCGATGAACACAGCCTCGCTCGGCAGGTCCGGGCGGCGGATCCCGTGGCCGGAGGTGACCACCAGCCGCGCCCGAGGCCACAGGGTCGCCACCGCCCGGGCGAGCTGGAGACCGTCCATCTCGCCGGCGAGCCGCACATCGGCGAAGACGAGGGCCACGTCGCCGCCGCGCGCCTGCAGAACGGCGAGCGCCGCCTCGGCGCTGTCGCAGCCGACCACGTCGAGCTCGGTCTCCTCAAGCAGGGTCTCGGCCAGCGCGCGGATCTGCGGATCGTCCTCGACCACCAGGGCGAGGCGCTGCGGCACGGCCTCGGTCGCCGCGGGCTGGGCCGGGTGCGGTGCGGCGGGCTCGGCCTCGCTCTGCCGGACCCGGCGCACCAGGGCGGCGAGATGCTCCGGCACGCCTTCGGAGACGAGATCGTCGTAGATCGAGGCAAGCGTCTGGCCGATCTGGTCGAGCGGGATGCTCGGCGAGAGCGTTTCGGTGAGCGGCGTGCCTGCGCTCGACAGAGGCTTTCTCAAGAACGTCCCCCGAAATCTCCGTATCAGGCCACGCGGACGCGGCGCTTGTGGACGAACGTCGGCAGGTCGCGGGGGGTTGCGCGCGGAGCCGCGAATTGGCGGCCCGCTCGCTCAGGCGTTACTGCGTGGCGACGCCGCTCTCGGCATCCGCGTAGGCCATGATGCCGGACACCGCCCGGACGTTCTGGTAGCGGGTGCCGCGGGTGCTCATCATCGCCTCGAACTTCTCGTGGACCTGGGCCACCGAGAGGCTCGCCGGCTTGCGGTGCCGGCCGCGGCCGACGAAGCGCCCGGCCGCGAAGAAGATCGAGCGGTTGGCCCGGGCCGGGCCGGGCAGCAGCGCGGCCGCGGCGGCGGCCGGCTTGTTCACGACGTTGGCCAGGAACTCGCCGGCATCGTCCACGCCCAGGAAGTGCGCGAGGTAGACTTCGCCGAGGGTGAGGTCGCGGCCGATGCGCTGGGCGATGCGCCCGGCATCGCGCTTCAGCATCTCGCCGGCCATCAGGGCCGAGAGATAGGGGTCGCGGCGCAGCTCGAGCACCCGGGTGCGCTCGGCGGCATCGGTGATCACCGGCCGGTCGTTGGCATCCGAGGAGACCAGGGCAGCCTCCTTCTCAAGCCCGTATTTCGGGCCGAAGTCGCGCACCACGCCAAGCCAGGTGCGCTCGATGAACTGGTAGAGGCCGGTGGCCGAGGAGGTCTTGGCCTGGACCGCGGTGACGAAGCTCGATTCCTTGTCGGCCACTGCCATCAGCAGGACCGGGTCGGTCTGGACCGCCTGGGCGGCGCGCACGATCGTCTGCACCAAGTGGCGCCGGATCTTCATCGGGCCGAATTCGAGGATGTCGTTCGGGTCGCCGCCGGCGCTCTCCGAGAGCAGGAAATCGTAGGAGACGCGGTCGACGCCGTTCGAGCCGACCGCGGTGTCGAGGTCGTGGACGGCGGCGAAGCTCGCCGAGGCGCGCAGCGGCGTACGCTCGATCTCTTCGCTCAGCGCCACGGTATGGATCCGCGGGCGCGGCATCGGCAATTCGGTGGCGGCCTGCGCCGAGGAGACGGCCTGGTTCAGCCCGACCTTGCCGAGATCGACGCCCGACCCGATCAGGGCGGCGCTGAGGCCTCCGGCGATCAGCGAGACGGTGAGCAGCGAGCGGGCCAGCGCCGGGACGCTCCCGTGGGCGCGGCCGACCATCGGCTGTGCGGTGATGGCATCGGCGCGGCCGGACCCGAACCGGCCCTGCTGACCCGTGACGTTCCTCGGCGATCCGACCGTGCGGCCCTGCATCGTGTACCCGATTCCTCACGCGCCCTTGATGGCGCCACGGACTCACCATCGCTTGACAGATGTGGCGACAACACGGCCGTGCTTGTGGCGACCGTGGGGCGGGCCGGGGAGATTTCGCGGCAGACGTGTCGGTACCCCGGGCTGGATCGCCTTCTGCGAGCGTACGCCGCGGATCCGGAGCGCGTCTCATCCAAGGCCTTGCAAGGCCTTGCCGCCCTTCGCGATTGCTACGCGATCGGGAACGGCTCTAAGAGGGCGGCATGCGGGCCCCGCCTGAAACGGGTGACGGCCCAGTCCCTTGAGCCCTGCTTAGAGTTCTGCCCCGATGAGCGGCGTCAACGAGATCCGGTCGACCTTCCTCGACTACTTCGCGCGTGCGGGACACGAGGCCGTGCCCTCCTCGAGCCTCGTTCCGAAGAACGATCCCACGCTGATGTTCACGAACGCCGGCATGGTGCAGTTCAAGAACGTCTTCACCGGTGTCGAGAAGCGCGCCTACGATCGGGCGACCACAGCGCAGAAATGCGTGCGCGCCGGCGGCAAGCACAACGACCTCGACAATGTCGGCTACACCGCGCGCCACCACACGTTCTTCGAGATGCTCGGCAACTTCTCGTTTGGCGACTATTTCAAGGACCGCGCGATCGAGCTGGCCTGGACGCTGATCACCAAGGAATTCGGCCTCAAGCCCGACCGGCTGCTCGTCACCGTCTATGCCGACGACGACGAGGCCGCGAACCTGTGGAAAAAGATCGCCGGCTTCTCCGACGACAAGATCATCCGGATCGGGACCTCCGACAATTTCTGGCAGATGGGCGATACCGGCCCCTGCGGCCCGTGCTCGGAGATCTTCATCGACCAGGGCCCGGCGCTCCAGGGCGGCCCGCCCGGTTCCCCGGACGAGGATGGCGACCGCTTCCTCGAGTTCTGGAACCTCGTGTTCATGCAATACGAGCAGCTGGAGCCCGGTATGCGCAACCCGCTGCCGCGGCCCTCGATCGATACCGGCATGGGCCTGGAGCGCATGGCCGCGATCCTCCAGGGCGTCCATTCCAACTACGACACCGACCTGTTCAAGGCGCTGATCGACGCCGTGGCCCACGCCGTCTCGCGGGCGCCCGAGCCCGCCACCATGGCCTCCTACCGGGTGATCGCCGACCACCTGCGCGCCTCGTCCTTCCTGGTCGCCGACGGCGTGCTGCCGGGCAACGAGGGCCGCGGCTACGTGCTGCGCCGGATCATGCGCCGGGCCATGCGGCATGCCGAGATCCTCGGCGCCCGCGAGCCGACCATGTACCGCCTGGTCCCGACCCTGGTGCGCGAGATGGGCCAGGCCTATCCCGAGCTGATGCGCGCCGAGGCGCTGATCGGCGAAACCCTGAAGCTGGAGGAGACCCGCTTCCGCCGCACCCTGGAGCGGGGCCTGTCGATCCTCGATTCGGAGAGCCGCGACCTCAAGTCGGGCGACAAGCTCTCGGGCGAGACCGCCTTCACCCTCTACGACACCTACGGCTTCCCCCTCGACCTGACACAGGACGCTCTCAAGGCCCGGGGCATCGGGGTCGACACGGAGGCGTTCACCGCCGCGATGCAGCGCCAGAAGCAGGCGGCGCGCGAGGCCTGGAAGGGCTCCGGCGAGGCCGCCACCGAGACGGTCTGGTTCGGCATTCGCGAGCGCGTCGGCGCCACCGAGTTCCTGGGCTACGAGACCGAGGCCGCCGAGGGTATCGTCACCGCGCTGCTGCGCGACGGCGCCGAGGTGAAGAGCCTGGAGGCCGGCCAGACCGGCCTCGTCCTGGTCAACCAGACGCCGTTCTACGCGGAATCCGGCGGCCAGGTCGGCGATACCGGCCTGATCCTGAGCGCCGGCCTGCGCGCCCGCGTCACCGACACCGAGAAGAAGCTCGGCGACCTGTTCGTCCACCATGTCAGCGTGGAGGAGGGGATTCTCAGCCTCGACCAGCCGGTGGAGCTGAAGGTCGACCATGCCCGCCGCAAGGCGATCCGGGCCAACCACTCGGCCACCCACCTCCTGCACGAGGCCCTGCGGCAGGTGCTCGGCGACCACGTCGCCCAGAAGGGCTCGCTGGTGAGCCCCGACCGGCTGCGCTTCGATATCAGCCACCCCAAGCCGATCGAGGCGGACGAGCTCGCCCGCGTCGAGGACATCGCCAACGCGGTGCTGCTCCAGAACGCCCCGGTGGTGACCAAGCTGATGGCCGTGGACGACGCCATCGCCTCCGGAGCCCGGGCTTTGTTCGGCGAGAAATACGGCGACGAGGTCCGGGTCGTCTCCATGGGCCTGCCGGTCGATGCGAACGGCGCCGAGACCGATCGGGGCCGGCTGAAGAACTTCTCCATTGAGCTCTGCGGCGGCACCCATGCGGCGCGCACCGGCGATATCGGGACGATCAGCATCGTCGGCGAGAGCGCGGTCGGGGCCGGCGTGCGCCGGATCGAGGCGCTCACCGCCGACGCGGCGCGTCACCACCGGGCCGAGGAGGCCCACACCCTGGCAGCATTGGCCGGGATCCTGAAGGCCCCGGTCTCGGAGGCGCCCGACCGCCTCACGGCCCTGATGGAGGAGAAGCGCCGGCTCGAGCGGGAGCTCGCCGACACCCGCCGCAAGCTCGCCATGGGCGGCGAGACCGGATCGGGTTCGAACGCCCGCCAGAGCGAGGTCGGCGGCGTGGCGTTCCGGCGCTCGGTGGTCGAGGGGCTCGACATGCGCGACCTCAAGCCGATCATCGACGAGGAGAAGAAGCGGCTCGGCTCCGGCATCGTGGCGATCGTCGGGGTCTCGGCCGACGGCAAGGCCGGCCTGGTGGTCGGCGTCACCGAGGACCTGACCGGCCGCTACGACGCGGTCGGGCTGGTCCGCGCGGGGGCCGGCGCGCTCGGCGGCAAGGGCGGCGGCGGCCGCCGCGACATGGCCCAGGCCGGCGGCCCCAACGGCGCCGGCGCCGAGGCGGCGCTCGATGCGATCGAGCAGGCGCTGACCGCGGCGACCTGACGCGTTCACGGGTGGGCCGCGGCGTTACCGACGCGGCCCTTCGGATCCGCCCGGCGGGATGCAACAAGCTGCCCCGCCCTGACCCTCCTCGCGCGCGGATCTGCATCGATCCGGTCGAAGCGCGGGTGCCTTCTCTCGTGCGGGCCAGCGGATTCACGGATCGCGATCCGGATGGTTCTCGGCCGCAAGAGGAGTCTCTCGGAGGCCAACACGCGCTTTCCCGCCCCCGCAGAGGGGGGAGCGAGGCGCGCTTGGGGTTGGCCTAGGTTCTCGCCGCGGGGCGCGTCGCCACGCGCTTGATCAGTTCACCCGGGTCCAGGTCTGGCGCTTGCAGAACACGCTCATCACGCAGCCCGAGACCTCGAGCGCGTTCGGGCCGGTCAGCCGCAGCGAGCCGGAATAGGTCTTCCCGTCGTTCGGGTTGTAGAGCGAGCCGGTGTAGCTCGACCCGTCCGCCTGCTGGGCGTTGAGGATCTGCACGCCTACGACGCTGCGGTTGCGCAGGGCCGGGTCCGGGTTCTTGGCGTCGAGCGCCTTGCCGGGGGCGCTGACGATGGTGCCGCAATAGCCGCCGCCGCAGGGGGTGATCTTCACCCGGGAGCTGCCGGTCTCGGTCAGCCAGAGTCCGGCCGGGTCGGCCGCGAGGGCCGGGCCGCCGAACGGCACCGTCACCAGCACAGCCAAGACCGTCCGACGCAGCGTCGATCTCATCCGCAATCCTCTCAAGACCAATCCTCGCCGCTCTCTTACCGCGAAGCTTCCGGCAGCGCACCGCCCAGATAGGTCTCGGCGACCTCGCAGAACGGCTGGCCGGCCCCGGTGGAGAGCACTGCGTCGATCTCGAACAGCTTGTCGTCGGGGCCGGGCGCCGCCGGCCGCGGGAACGGGCGGACCTCGATCGTCCGCCGGGTCGGCTCCAGCGGTCGCACGACCCGCCCGAACGGGGTGCGGGTGCCGTCCAGGGTGGCGTTCATCTCAGGCGTCAGGCGCGCCGGGACGTACCAATTGTCGGCCTCCGACAGGACCCGGTCGCCGCAGGCCAGGCGGACCCGGCGGTAGCGCACCGGCTCGTCCGGGCCGATCGCCAGGCGGGCCCGCTGCGCGGCGCTGAGCGGCTTGTCGGCCACGTCCATGCGGCGGGCGACGAGATGCGGGTCGCCGGCGAGCTTGTGGTCGGCGCACCAGCTTTCCAGGGCGAGGGTCGCGCTGTGGGCCGCCAGCACGCGGCTCTGCAGGGAGGCGATCAGGGCGCCCTGCGGCTGGGCGGCGGCCGGCGCCTCGGCCGCGACGGCCGACGGCCTCATCGGGATCCCCGCCAGCGCTGCCGCGAGGCCGAGATGGAGTGCCCAGTCGCGCCGGACCAGGAAGGCGACGCAGCGTTTGACCGCCCGCGGATCAAGCGCCGTGAAGGTGAGCTTTGGCATCGGAACGTCCCGGAACGGATAATTCGGCACACCGCATCGTCTCGGCCCGAATCCCCCCGGGGTGGAGGCGTCCTGTTCTTCTGAAGACGGCCCGGCGCAGCCGAGCCGTCCCCGGCCTCACGCCGGACGGTTTATCCAAACCGCGTCGCGGGGTCGAGGGCGTCACGCGTGCCGGGCCCGACTCGAGCGCGTGATCCGACGCGCCCGCTCGCGCCGAACCGGCATACCCTTCAGCGCCGGACGGGCGGCAGGTCGGTGCAGAGGCCGAGCGCGGCCTCGGCGGCGAGCCCGATGGTCTCGCCGAGCGTCGGGTGCGGGTGGATCGTGCGGCCGATATCGGTGGCGTCGGCGCCCATCTCGATGGCGAGCACGATCTCGCCGAGCATGTCGCCCGCGCTCGGGCCGACGATGGCGCCGCCAACGATGCGCTTGGTCTCCGCATCGAACAGCAGCTTGGTCAGTCCGTAATCGGCTCCGTTGGCGATGGCCCGGCCCGAGGCCGCCCAGGGGAAGCGCGCCACCTCGACCGCCCGCCCGGCCGCCTTGGCGGCGGTCTCGGTGAGGCCGGCCCAGGCGATCTCGGGATCGGTATAGGCCACCGACGGAATCACCGCCGCGTCGAACCCCGCTCTGTGGCCGGCGGCCACCTCGGCGGCGACGTGGCCCTGGTGCACCGCCTTGTGGGCGAGCATCGGCTGCCCGACGAGGTCGCCCACCGCCAGGATGTGGGGCACATTGGTCCGCATCTGCGCGTCCACCGGCACGAAGCCGCGCTCCACCGCGACACCGGCCGCGTTGAGGCCCAGCGCGTCGCCGTTCGGGCGCCGGCCCGCCGCCTGGAGCACGAGGTCGTAGACCTGCGGCTCCGCCTCGCCCGCGAGCGTCACGGCGATGCCCTCCGGGGTGGCGGTTGCCGAGACGATCTCGGCACCGGTGCGGATCCGGTCGAACCGGTGGCCGTTGCGCTTGGTCCAGACCGCCACGAGGTCCCGGTCCACCCCCTCCAGGAGGTTCGGCAGGCGCTCGACCACGTCGACCCGGGCGCCGAGCGCGCTGTAGACCGTCGCCATCTCCAGGCCGATGATGCCGCCGCCGATCACGAGCAGGCGCCGGGGCACGAAGGGCAGCTCCAGCGCCCCCGTGGAATTCACGATCCGCGGATCCTCGGGCAGCATCGGCAGGCTGACCGGCGACGAGCCCGCCGCCACGATGGCGCTTCGGAACCCGACGGCGCGGCGTCCGCCCGCCTGCAACGCCACCGAGACCGCGTTCGCGCCGGTGAAGCGCGCGGTGCCGCGCAGGACCTCGACCTTGCGCTGACGGGCCATCTGGGTGAGCCCGTCGGTCAGGCGCCGCACGGTGCCGGCCTTGAACGCCCGCAGCTTGTCGAGGTCGATCGTGGGCGCGCCGAAGCTGATCCCGTGGGCGGCGAGCCGTCCGGCCTCCTCCGTCACGGCGGCGACGTGCAGCAGCGCCTTCGAGGGGATGCAGCCGACATTCAGGCAGACGCCGCCCAGCGTCGCTTCGCGCTCCACCAGGATCACGCGCTGCCCGAGATCGGCGGCCCGGAAGGCCGCCGCGTAGCCGCCGGGGCCGCCGCCGATCACCAGCACGTCGCAGGATTCCTCCGTCGGCGCGTCGGCGGGGGCCGCGACGGGGGCCGCCGTCTCCGTCTCCACGGTGACCCGGGCGATCAGCGTCCCGGCCGAGACGGTGTCGCCGAGGCCGACCAGCATCTCCACCAGCCGGCCGGCGACGGGCGAGGGGATGTCGAGGGTCGCCTTGTCGGATTCGACGACGAGCAGGGTCTGGTCGCGGGCGACGGCGTCCCCTGGCGCCACCGGGATCTCGATCACCGGCACGCCGGAAAAGTCCCCGATATCGGGGACGCGGATCTCGCGGGTCTCGGGCATGGCGGCGGCGATCACAGTCGAGGGGGATGGGCGGCAGGCATCGAGGTTGGCAGGGCTTTCACGCCCCGACAGAGGACGAGGTCGTGCGCCCACGTCTCTCCGGAGGCGCGACGCGCCCCCTCTCCCGCACGGGAGAGGGGACCCGCGCTAGGTCCGACGATGTGGCGATGCGCGAGCCCGCACAGGAAGGCGCGTCGCGCATCCGCCATCGCCGTCACAGCAGCGCTCGGCGCAGGTCCGACAGGACCGATGCGATGTGGCCGAGGAAGCGGGCGGCGGCGACGCCGTCCACGACCCGGTGGTCCCAGGAGAGGCTGAGCGGCAGGATCAGCCGCGGCTGGAACGCCTGGCCGTCCCAGACCGCCTCCGTCCGCGAGCGCGCCGCCCCCAGGATCGCGACCTCGGGGGCGTTGATGATCGGGGTGAAGCCGTCGCCGCCGATGCCGCCGAGCGACGACACCGAGAAGCACCCGCCCTGCATGTCCGCGCCCGAGAGGCTGCCCGCCCGCGCCTTGCCGGCGAGCGAAGCCATCTCGGTGGCGATCTCGATCAGGCCCTTGCGGTCGCAATCGCGCACCACCGGCACCATCAAGCCCTTCGGGGTGTCCACGGCGAAACCGATATGGACGTAGTCCTTCAGGACGAGGTCGGCGCCCTCCAGGGAGGTGTTGAAGCGCGGATAGGCCTTCAGGGCCAGGGCGGCGGCCTTGATCAGGAAGGCCACCATGGTGACCCGCGCCGGCGGCGTGCGCGTCTCCGTGTTGAGCCCGACCCGGAACGCCTCGATCTCGGTGACGTCGGCCCGGTCGAAATTGGTCACGTGCGGGATCGTCAGCCAGTTGCGGCTGAGATTGGCCCCGGAGATGGTCTGGATCCGTGACAGCGGCTCCCGCCGCACCGGGCCGAATTTTTCGTAGTCCACCTGCGGCCAGGGCGGCAGGCCGGCGCCGATGCCGGACGACGCGGCCGGTGCCTGGGCCGGGGCCTGGAGCGCGGCCTTGACGAAGGCGTGCAGGTCCTCCCGCAGGATCCGCCCCTTGGGGCCGGTGGCGGGCACCCGGTCGAGGGTGATCCCGAGCTCGCGGGCGAGCTGGCGCACGGACGGGCTGGCATGGACATCGCCCGACGTGACGGGCTGCTGATCGTCGTTCGACGGCTGGGCCGGTGCGCGACGGTCCCCCTCTCCCGTGCGGGAGAGGGTTGGGGTGAGGGATGCGCCGTTTCCGGAGAGGGCCGGTCCCTCACCCTGTCCCTCTCCCGCACGGGAGAGGGAACCCGCGCCCTGTCCGGCAGCCGCTTCCGGTGGCGGTGCGGCTGGCGGCGCTTCCGGCGCCGGTGTGGGCTCGCCGGCCTCCGCGGGCTCGACCGTGAGGATCGGCGTGCCCTCCGAGACCTTCGAGCCCACCGCGACCAGCAATTCCCGCACGGTGCCGGCCACCGGGGAGGGGACCTCCATGGTCGCCTTGTCGGATTCGATGCTGAGGATCAGGTCGTCGACGGCGAGGCGGTCACCCGGCTTCACCAGGAGTTCGATCACCGGCACGTCCCGGTAGTCGCCGATATCCGGGAGGGCGATCTGCAGCGCGGCGCTCATGCGGGCGGGTTTCCGTGGCTTGTCTCGGACGGACGGGTTTTTTCGGGGTCGAGGTCCGGGATCGGGCCTCGCGCAGGTGGTTCGCTATCCGGCTCGTTCCCACCCACACCCCTCATCCTGAGGTGCTGCGCAGCAGCCTCGAAGGAGGGCTCCAGGGATCGCGCGGCTGGCTGGAGGCCTCCTTCGAGGGCTCCGCTTCGCTGCGCCACATCAGGATGAGGGTGCGGGCTGGATGTCTCAGATCGTCCAGGGCGCCGGCGTGTCGGCATCGATCCCGTAGCGCCGGATCGCCTCGGCGACCGTGGCGCGGGGCACCGTGCCGGCCTCGGCGAGCGCGTGCAGGGCGGCGACCACCACGTGCTGGCGGTCCACCTCGAAGAAGCGGCGGAGCGCGTTGCGGGTGTCGCTGCGGCCGAACCCGTCGGTGCCCAGCGTCACGAACCGCGCCCCGACATAGGAGGCGATCAGCTGCGGATAGGCCCGGACGTAGTCGGTGGCCGCCACGACCGGCGCCGTGCCCGGCAGCAGGGCGGCCACGTGGCTCACCGGCGCCTCGGCTTCCGGGTGGAGCATCGCGCTGCGCTCGGCCTCGCGGGCGTCGCGGGCCAGCTCGCTGAAGCTGGTGACGCTGAACAGCTCGGCCGCGATCCCCCAATCCTGCGCCAGCAGGCCGGCGGCCGCGATCACCTCGGGCAGGATCGCGCCGGAACCCAGCAGCCGCACCGCCGCGGGAGCCGCATCCGGCCCCGACAGGCGGTACATCCCCTTGAGGATGCCGGCCTCGGACCCCTCCGGCATGGAGGGCTGGGCGTAATTCTCGTTCATGGCGGTGAGGTAGTAGAAGGCGTCCTCGCCCTCTTCCATCATCGCCCGGGCGCCGCGATCGACGATCACCGCCATCTCGTAGGCGAAGGCCGGATCGTAGGCCCGGCAGTTCGGGATCCCGGCGGCGGCGAGGTGGCTCGAGCCGTCCTGGTGCTGCAGGCCCTCGCCACCGAGCGTCGTGCGGCCCGCCGTGGCGCCGATCAGGAAGCCGCGGGCCCGCTGGTCGGCCGCCGCCCAGATCAGGTCGCCGACCCGCTGGAAGCCGAACATCGAGTAGTAGATGTAGAATGGGAGCATCGACAGGCCGTGGACGCTGTAGGACGTGGCCGCCGCCGTCCAGGACGAGATCGCCCCGGCCTCGGTGATGCCTTCTTCCAGCAGCTGCCCGTCCCGGGCCTCGCGGTAATAGAGCATCGAGCCGGCATCCTCCGGCTCGTAGAGCTGCCCCTCGGGGGCGTAGATCCCGACCTGCCGGAACAGGTTGGCCATGCCGAAGGTGCGCGCCTCGTCGGCGACGATCGGGACGACCCGCGGCCCGAGATCCTTGTGCTTGAGCAGGTTGCCGAACAGCCGGACCACCGCGGTGGTGGTCGACATCTCCTTGCCGGCCGCCTCCAGGGCGAAGCCCGCATAGGTCGAGAGCGGCGGCACCGTCACGCTCGGCGCGGTGCGGCGGCGGGCGGGCAGCACGCCGCCGAGCGTCTCGCGGCGCTCGCGCAGGTAGCGCATCTCGGCGCCGTCCTCGGCCGGCTTGTAGAAGGCCAGCCCCTCCACCTGCGCGTCGGAGAGCGGCAGGGCGAAGCGGTCGCGGAAGGCGCGGAGCGCATCCACGTCGAGTTTTTTCGCCTGGTGGGCGGTCATGCGGGACTCGCCCGCGCCGCCCATGCCGTAGCCCTTCTTGGTCTTGGCCAGGATCACGGTCGGCCGGCCCTTGGTGGCCTTGGCGGCGGCGAAGGCAGCGTAGAGCTTGCGGAAATCGTGGCCGCCGCGCTTCAGCCGGTCCACGTCGGCATCCGACATGTGGGCGACCAGCTCGCGGACCTCCTCGTCCTCGCCGAAGAAGTGCGCGAGGTTGTAGGCGCCGTCCTTGGCGCCGAGCGTCTGGTACTTGCCGTCCACCGTGTCGGCGAAGCGGCGCAGCAGGGCGTGGTTGGTGTCGCGGGCGAAGATCCCGTCCCACTCGGAGCCCCACAGAACCTTGATGACGTTCCAGCCCGCGCCGCGGAACAGACTCTCCAGCTCCTGGATGATCTGGCCGTTGCCGCGCACCGGGCCGTCCAGGCGCTGCAGGTTGCAGTTGATCACGAAGGTGAGATTGTCGAGCTTCTCCCGGGCGGCGAGCGCCAGGCCGCCGATCGATTCCGGCTCGTCCATCTCGCCGTCGCCGAACACGCCCCAGACGTGTCGGGCCGAGGTGTTGGCCAACCCACGATGGCCCAGGTAGCGCATGAACCGCGCCTGGTAGACCGCATGGATCGGGCCGATGCCCATCGAGCCGGTGGGGACCTGCCAGAAATCGGGCATCAGCCAGGGATGGGGATAAGAGCAGAGGCCGTCGCCGGCGATCTCCTGGCGGTAATGCTTCAGCTGCTCCTCGGAGAGGCGCCCTTCGAGGAAGGCGCGGGCGTAGACGCCCGGCGCCGAATGCGGCTGGAAGTAGACGAGGTCGCCGTCCGGGCCGCCCTTGAAGAAGTGGTTGAACCCGACCTCGAACAGCTCCGCCGCCGAGGCGTAGCTCGCCACGTGCCCGCCGAGCTCGCCGTAGGCCATGTTGGCGCGCACCACCATGGCGAGCGCGTTCCAGCGCATGATCGAGGTGAGCCGCTCCTCGATGTCGAGGTCGCCCGGGTAGCGTGGCTGCTTCTCCAGGGGAACCGTGTTCCGATAGGGCGAGTAGGGCAGGGCCTCGTCGAGGATGCCGATCTCCTTCGAGCGCCGTTCCAGCCGGTCGAGGATGAACCGCGCCCGGGCCGCGCCCTCATTGCGGAACAGCGATTCGAGCGCCGCCAGCCAATCCTGGGTCTCGGCCGGATCGTGATCGACCTCGGCGGACCGCGCGATCGTCGTCCTCGGCGGTATGGCGTTCATCGGCGCGGCTCCCAGCTTTTGATCGGAGCATACGGTTTGCCGCGCGGGGCGACATGCCGAACTTTTGTTATTCCCGCGCGAAAATTGGCATATTTTGCCGGGTTGTCGCAGGAATGCGGTCGATCATACCGTTGCTTGTGACGTCGCCTCCTCCTGACTTCGATGGGTCGTCCGGTTAGTCCGTCCCTCACCGTCATTGCGAGCGCAGCGAAGCAACTTAGGGAGCCGCCACGGTTGGAGACCGCGCGCTGTTCTGGGTTGCTTCGCTGCGCTCGCAATGACGATGGGCGCATGGCGAAAAGAGGCGCCAGCATCGATCGGCGCCAAAACTTTCCTGTCATCCCGCGATTGGCGGCATGCTATGCCGATGGCAAACCGGAGTGCGAAACAATGGTCTCCCGACCGGCTCATCTCGACGCCGCCTCCTTGCGCATCCTCGAACGCCTGCAGCAGGACAGCGAGATCAGCATCGCCGACCTCGCCGAGCAGGTCGGGCTGTCCACCTCGCCGTGCTGGCGCCGGGTCAACGACCTGAAGGAGGCCGGGATCATCCGGGGCTGCGTCGCGGTGGTTGATCCGATGAGCCTCGGGCTCGCGGTGAACGTCTTCGTCCACGTCTCCCTGGAGAAGCAGACCCAGGCCGCCCTCCAGGCCTTCGACGAGGCGGTGCGCAGCCGCCCGGAGGTGATGGAATGCTACCTGATGAGCGGCGAGGCCGACTACATGCTGCGGGTCGTGGTGGAGGATCTCGGCCAGTACCAGCGGCTGGTGCTCGACCACCTCACCCGCATCCCGGGGGTGGCCAATATCCGCTCCAGCTTCGCGCTCGGCCAGGTGAAGTACACGACGGCGCTGCCGCTCGGGCACCTGACCCGGTGACCGGGTCGTTCGCTGGATAGGAGTTTTTAGATTTTCCCAGCGGAGCCGGACTGGACCGGCCGCATCACGCTGAAGGAAGAATGGTGGAGCCTAACGGGGGCTCACCCAGGGATGGTTTAAGCCTTTGATCCACAAGGAAACCTCGACCCTTCAATGGGTTGTGTGTACGCAAGTGGGGTACGAAACGGGGTACGCAGAGCCACCATATGCCGCGTTCATCATCCTCTGATCGTCGCTTCCTCGAACAGCATCGCGGGAAGTGGCGTGTCACCCTCGCAGTCCCTCGCGACCTCCACAGCAAGCTCGGTACGCGCCTCAAGCGGCAGCTCCAGACGGACAGCCTGACCATCGCCAACCAGCTCAAGTGGCAGGTGGTGACGGAGATGAAGGCCGAGATCGAGGAGGCGAGGGGAGGGCCAAGCCGACCCGTATCCCGCAGCGATCTGCTGACCCGTGAAGCCCTCGTCATCGCCGCTCAACGGACCCAAGCCCAGACCCATGAGGAGATTGAGGCCCTAGACGCTGCGATAGAGGGTCGGACTGACACGATCATCGGGCGGCCCATCGGGGAGACACGGGAGCACGGCGGTGATGCTGAGCCGGTGTACGACCCTCGCCGCGAGGTTGAAGCAGCCCGCTACCGTTCACTTGCGATGGGGGAGGCGACCCCTGTCGACCTCCACCATGCTCAGTTCGTCGCCAACGCTGGCACCAAGGCCAGGACCCAGGGGGACGATCACCGTGCCGTCCGCTTCCTGCTGACGTGGTGCGAGCGCAACCGGGTCGCTTCCACCGTGGAAGCCATCAACAAGAAGGTCGTGGTCCGCTTCGTTGACGACCTACCCGAGATTGCCGGCGTCGAGAGCCCGACCACGCTCAAGAAGTACCTCAACCGCCTGTCGCTGTACTGGCGCTACCTTGAGGCGCGGGAGATCGCCGCTTCCGATCCGTGGCATAGGAGCCACAAGCTCCTGCCGACAGTCGTGAAGGGGCCGGAGGAGCGGTCGTTCACTGATGCAGAGGTGGGGAAGCTCCTGGCCGGCACCACCAGCCCGCAGATGCACGACCTGATGCGTCTGGGTGCCCTGACGGGTGCCCGCCTGGACGCGATTGTGGACCTGAAGGTGAAGGACTGCGCGGACGGCCTGTTCACGTTCAAGCCGCAGAAGAAGGAAACCAAGCCCCGCGCTGTCCCCATTCACCCGACGTTGGCCGAGATCGTGGCCCGGAGGACAGCGGGTAGGGCACCCGATGACGACCTATTCCCCGAGTGGCCGGCACCAGCTGCCAACTCGCAGCGGGAGAGGTCATTCAAAGCGTCCAACTCCTTCACGACCTACCGGCGAGCCGTAGGCGTAGACGAAGTGATCGCCGGAAAGCGCCGCTCCCTGGTCAATTTCCACAGCTTCAGGCGGTGGTTCATCACCAAGGCCGAGCAAGCGGGCCAACCGGAGCATATCATTGCGTCAGTAGTCGGACATAAGCGCACCGGAATGACGCTTGGGCGGTACTCAGCCGGGCCGCTCATCTCGCAAGCCAGAGCGTGTGTAGAGGCCGTGAAGCTGCCGCTGGCAGCGGAGGTAAAAGGTCTGCCAAGCCACACGTAAAGGCTACAGGGCGCGACCTGTTACGTAAATGCCACAATGCGCCCTGTTTGATGGACAAAAAACGGCGTAGATTTTCGGGGATGCACATCATCGCGTCGAGTGAAGTGCTAAGTTATGGACCAAACATATCGAAATTGATCTACCGGCACATTCCATCCCTGAAAAGAAGTACACCCGTGGAACCGTTGACGGTCCGCCCAGTCGAGCCGATAATTCGTCTTGTTGGTAGCGAGTGAAAGCAACTGAGACGGCTATGATCCAGCTTTTCGGAATGACGGTCGACTGGCGGTGTGGATTGTTCGCCGCCCTGGGTTCGATAGGCGAGTTGTGGGTTGAGAGAGGGGCTACACTCCGCGGTCGGCGTTGGGCTGACTACACGGTCGAGCGCGGTAGTCTGCTCCTGCACTTGGGCAGCACGTACATCGTGGTCAGCCGGTATCACCAGTCCAGCATAGTGATGTGAAAGGCTCCTAGGAGACGCTGGACAACAGTTAGATGACAACGGGTTCAGGACGCCTTAGCTCGGAGCGCCCTGAACCCATAAGACCACTGCCGGCTTGGCCTTAGGCAACGCCAAACATTGCTACCTGATACGGAAAGACTTCTCCAATTTCGGTATCAAGATCCAAACCATTAAACGTGCGACGTGCGTCACTGGTGCCGGGCGTGATCGGTTCCATGGTATAGAGAAGTTCGAAGCCATGTTGATGGGCGAAGCCCACCGAGGTTGAACCGCCAACGGTTCGGTCCACATTCTCGGCGACCATCTTGTCGATAACACTTCGAGGGACCCGAGAAGTGATCGGGCTCCCAGATGACACGAAAGCATCGAAGGTGGCCTGGAATGTGGCTGCCGCCCCTCCGAGAACAAGCCAAGGCTCACCATCGACCTGCGGCTTGCTCGGGTAATATATCTGAACCCGAGGGCCGCCAGCATCTTCGCTCGCTTCGATGTGAGCAACCTTGTAATCTTCTGCGTGCGGGCACCAACCAAAGAAAGCCGCCGAGAAACTACCGTCGCCGTCAAAACGACGCCTCTCAATGATAAACCGCTTGGCGAGACGATGGACAAGCTCGGCCATGCGTTCGAACTCAGGCGGGCTGGTTCGACCACCCCTGCTACCTAGCTTGGATAGAAGGGTAGACGCAGTGGCAGCCGTCAGAACTGCAGGCAGCGCGGAGCCCGCATAAACGAAGCCGTATTCAGTCGAATAATGCGGCGCACGGGTACCTGCACCGGGTATGATTGCAGACGTTGAGACCGAGATCGAGAATATCTTCGATCCTATCTCTGTTACCGGATCGTCCTCTTTGCCGGCGACAAGGCGTGTATCTGCGGCGCACCATTGGTGGCCATCTTCAAGCCAGATTACAGCTATCGTCACCGAAACGCTCCTGATGATAGGCGCCGTGCGCTTCGTATACATGTAGGCTGGGCGGTGCGACAGGCTCATGGCTTTCTTGCCTTTAGCCGGCGGTGGGCATCACCAGCGGCAGCCAAACTGTTCCCGCACCTGACTCGCCTGCCAAGCACGGACGGGCTTCCTGGTGCGCACCGCCGTGCTTGGCGGGGCGTTCCCTCGCAGGACTAAGCGGATTTCCATTATCTCTGATTGGCAAAGCAACACGCTGCCAAGCGTTGGCAGCCTAGGCCCACCCTGGACAAACGTTTGATGATTCCTAACTGCCCAGCTCATGCTTACGCTTGCCCGGCACCTTCTGGGCTGGAGCAACGGTCCTCATGCGCCTCCGTTACCTTGAACGAGTTGCTATCTCCGAGTATGTCGCCCAGGTGCTGGAGGAGGCATTAGAGCTGCATATCAAGCGGCTCAAGCAGGCAATGAATGACGAGCGTGATCGGGCTGACCGTATTGCGTGGTCTCGTGCCCGTTACCGCTGTGATGCGCTTCGTGACGTATGCTCGAACATCGCTCGCGAGCGATTGGTGATGGGTCCGATTGCGCCGGAGACGCTGGCGGACATTGCCCACCACATCGAACTGCGCTCCTATGAGATGCCTCGGTCCGCCGCTAATGCTGAGAGCCTGAAGGCTCAGAGAGCAGCAAGGAGAGTGGCTGAGGAGGCAAGGAAAGCAGCTCTCAAGGAGGAACGAGAGCGGCGCCGTGGGGCCTAGAGGAGCCCCTGGGAGACCACCATGACCACTGCCGTTACCGTGTTCGCCCGTGAGGGCCATGCCTACACCGACAGCCGCAACGTGGCTGACGTGTTCGAGAAGGCTCACAGCGTGGTGATCCGCGCTGTCGATGAGCTTCAGAGGGGTCTCAACAAAAATGTTGGCACCCCCTGGTTCGTGGAGAAGCACGAGCGCAACCCCCAGAACGGGCAGCTCTACCGCTACTACGAGATGACGCGGGACGGAGCTTCCCTGCTCGTCATGGGCTTCACTGGCCGAAAGGCGCTGGCGTTCAAGGTGGCCTACATCGAGCGGTTCAATGAGATAAAGCACCCGAGGAAACGGGTCCAGTTTGTCCTCTGATGGGAGGAGAAGTCAGGATTGGTTAAATCACTGACGAGGCTCATGAAATCGGGAAAGTGACCGATTACCACCACCACTAGGGATAGAAGGCGGTGTGAGGGGCAAGGGAATAGGACGACCACTCAGGCTTGGGGAACCTGATGATGGATGGGGGAAGGGGGTAATTAAGGTAGTACTAGAGGTGTTATAAGGTTGATACTTATGGTGGTTATACCATTGGTACTATGTCTAGTACCATGTTTAGTATCAACCTTAAAGCACCTTAAGTTGACTAAAATTATTGCTAAGGGGCACCTTATGTATCCTGATGGTCCACCACCATCACCAGGTCCCCTACCCATGCGTCTGGTCATCATCGTCCTCACCCTCATCGGCCTTGCCGTCCTGTCTACCGCCTTCACTGATCGTCACCCCAACCTCTGGGGCACCAGCACGACAGGGTTCAGGTGATCGAGAAGGGGCACTTAAAGGTGTGCTTGAGGTGGTGGAGGGGGTTCATCCGCTACCAGAGAAAAATGTGAGCCCCCATCGACAAACTCGAAGCGGGCAGTGTCCCCCATGGGGTGCCTCGAAGTGCACGGTAACGCGCACGGTAACGCGCTGAGTTTGGCGGGCGCACGCGCGGGAAAGGCACGGGCGCACGGTTGCTCGAACGACGGCCTCAGAGTTGGGGTGGTCTCACACCATCAGGTGGTGTCTCCAGGTTTTGGGGAGACCTACTGAGCTGAGGAACCAGCCGAGTTCTCGGCCAGTCTCGGGCCCTTGCAAATCCGCCAAACGTCCGTATGGTGGTTATGCACACGAGCGTGAGCACGGCCCATGAACCGCATCGCAGTCGCCTACTACAGGGTCTCCACCAAGGCTCAGGGGCGTTCAGGTCTCGGCCTGGAGGCCCAGCGGGAGGCCGTTGAGCGGTTCGCTGAGATGCACGGCTACACCCTCATCAACGCCTTCTCTGAGACCGAGACAGGCAAGGGCTCCGATGCGCTGGAGACACGTCCACAGCTCGCCGCTGCTCTCAGGGATGCCAAGCTGCGAGGTTGCCCGGTGTTGGTCGCCAAGCTGGACCGCCTCTCCCGTGATGTTCACTTCATCTCGGGTCTCATGAAGCACCGCGTGCGCTTCATCGTCACCGAGCTTGGCCCTGAGGTGGACCCCTTCATGCTCCACATCTACGCCGCTGTAGCGGAGCAGGAGCGCAACCTCATCTCTGATCGCACCCGCAAGGCTCTGGCAGCGGCCAAGGCCCGTGGGACCAAGCTAGGCAATCCGAACGGTGCCGCGCACCTCAAAGGCATCGGAAACAGCAGCGCCATCGAGGCCGTGAAGGCTGACGCTCAGGAGCGCGCTGAGGGGCTGGCGGGAATTATCACCACCATTAGGGGAGAGGGCATTACCTCGGCCAACGGCATCGCCAAGGCCCTGAACGCCCGCCACATCGCGACCCCAAGGGGTGGTCAGTGGACCGCCCGGAGCGTCCTCAACGTGTTGGAACGCCTCGCGGCGTGAATGGTGCGCGTCCGTCTCAGGCGGGGCGTATCTATGCCTAAACATATGACCTTGGGAGGCCGATCCAGATTTGGATTGGTCCACCACTGAACACCTTCGCGACCCTGGTAATGCACCAAGGGGGTCGCGTTCCCTTTTTCATATGACCTAGGAGGCGGGCCTGCTGGATTGCGTACGCGCAAGCAGTGGCCGCCACTCCTCAACGTCTTCACGGCCATGCTTCCCTGCGCCGGTACGCCCCAGGAAGCCCGTGAACGCCTCCGGGCAACACACCCACCCGGAAACACCGAACGCCCACCTACGGCTCAACGTCCGTAGCTGAAGGGCTTCTTCACGTCCGCCTAGCGGGCCCCCTCAAAATCACAGACGAGACCATGAACATCACCGTCAGCCCAGCTGGCAAGGGACGCTATTACGCGCGCCTTGGCGACCGCCTACTCACGACTTCGTACACCCCGTTCTTCTCGGCAGCCCGCGTGCTGAAAGCAGAAGGCGTCCGATGGGATGAGCCTCTGACCATGACGCATGAAGGGTCTGAAACGATCTGCCTTCGGTCGACCATCGGTGAAGCCTCGATGCTCACCGTGGAGGATAACGACAGAGGTTTGAACCTTCGCCCCTATCGTCCGAATCCCTTCGGTCGCCCTGAGTAGCCAATTCCCTGCGCCGGTACGCACAAGGAAGCCCGCCAGCCCTGATTGGCTGCCCAACTACCTCAATCCCTCAACGCCCATTCCTGACGCCCACCGCCACCCTCGCAAGCCGCGAGCGGTGTGCCTTTGCGTGGGCTCATCATCGCGAGATCACCAACATGAAACCCCACGATCTGACCCACGCTACCGACCCTAATGGGCGGGAGGTGGTGGGCGTACGCCTGTCCAACGTTCCCGAACGTGCGTGGCTCTACCGCACCGATTACGAGCGCATCATCGCACAGTTCGGCACGCCTTCCTGGGTTCTTATCGGCAACGGTAAGGGTGCCTTCTACGTCCGCTTCACTCAGCCCGGTGGCATCGACCGAAAGGCCACTGTTGCCCGCTTGGTGGCCGGTGACTTCCAGCGGACGGGCGTCCGTTACGTCGACAAGAACCCCCTGAACCTCCGCAACGCCAACCTCCGCCACACCAAAGGACGCGGTGGTCGTCTCAACCGGCGTAGCCCGGCCATGTTCTCCACCCTGAAAATTCCGGTTGGAAAGGCGTTGGACCGTGCCTGAGCCTGCCAGCGAGGCGAGGCATCCCCACCCCCCTGAGACTTACCAGAGCCGTACCGTCACCCGCCTCGTAGAACCCCAGCACAATCGACTGGGAATGAACGTGGCCAACTTCCTTGGCGACCTAGAAGCCATGCTCATCGACGGGCAGTTCTACAGCCTAAGCCCCAGGGACCTTCGCGC
Organism: Methylobacterium sp. GXF4; assembly: GCF_000272495.1. Classification (NCBI taxonomy): domain Bacteria; kingdom Pseudomonadati; phylum Pseudomonadota; class Alphaproteobacteria; order Hyphomicrobiales; family Methylobacteriaceae; genus Methylobacterium; species Methylobacterium sp. GXF4. Next base: position 53,238 of record NZ_AKFK01000066.1, read on the forward strand.
TCTGGGCCATTTCCACCGCACAGCCATTCGTCCCGCCGACAACGCTGAAGGTGCCGTGGTGTCCCTCTCCGGGCGCCAATGGGGCTCCTTCGTAGGCATCCGGCGAACCTATCAGGTCGCCAGACGCGACCCCACCAACCTCATCGCTTTCCTGCGCGCCACCCGCGCCACCACCCAGACCACAGACGAGACCAACTCATGAGCTACGCCAGCTACCAAGTCGCCACCGATGGCGCCCCGACCGACACCTCGAACCTCATCCCAAAGGGCCCTGCTAAGACCACCTATAACGATCAGCCGGGCGTCATCACCGTGAACGCGGACGGCAGCACGTCCGTCCAGCGCCCTCGCGGAATGAACACCGCCAACTTCGGCGCTGAGGCAGGTCAGGGCGTCCTCAGCACTGCCCGAACCCGCATGGGCTCACCGCCGATCAACGGGATCACCCCCAACGACATCGTTACCGTGCAGGGGATCGAAGTGTCGGTAGCGACCGCCGAGCAGATGGGCATCCTCATGCGAGATGTGAGCGGACGCTATGTCGAGGTGTCTGGTGGCACAGATCGCGCCCAGTCGGCGGCTGACGCCGAGAACCGCGGCACCGGGATGGAGGATACCGCCGAGGCGTTCAGCGACCCGCAGGCCGAACAGGCTCTCACCGAGGTGTGCTCCGGGGTCTCGGCCGGGCTTCAGGTAGCGGCCCTTCAGGAGATCATCGAGAGCGGACGGGCTGACACTCAGACCATCAACCGGGCCGCGAGCGAGGCCGGGATAGAGCCGTTTGAGATGGGGGCACGGCTCTCCGCCGTCATGCAGCACTTCGAGGATCAGGCCATGAAGGCGGTGACAGGCTACGGCTCAGAAGATCCGGCTGGGTTCTTTGAGTGGGCTGAGGAGCATCAGCCTCGCGGTCTTAAAGCCGCAAAGCAGTCCCACGGTATGGAGCGCACCACCAAGGGCTACGAGCCGATGTACCGTGAGTACGTCGCCTCCATGGCCGAGCATGATCCGCAGGCGGTGCTGAACGCCGAGTTCGGTAGCGGCATCACGGCCAAGCAGGTGCAAGGTCAGGTGGTCCTTAACATCCCCGGTAAGGGACAGATGACGTACCGAGGCGCCCTTAAAGCTGGCCTCATCAAGGTCAGTGGAGCGTAATTTCACCGACAACGAGGGCTGCTGATGTTTCAGCAGTCTCCTCCACGACCATGCCAGCGGCCTTCCTCACGGATGGCCGTTTTTTATTCGTCTCAGGAGGCAACAATGACGACTGATCTACAAGACGCAATCATTCGCGACATTCTGAGCGCCAAGATGCCAGACGGCACCGAGATAAGCGCCTCTGTGAAGACCGACACGATCCTTTCGCAGCTCGGGCTCAGTCAGTGTGCCAGCCAACTTCGGCGTCTGGTCAAGCTGGGGATCATGCGCCAGCACAGCCGGAATAGAGCCCGCCTTAGATACGGGGCTCAGGATGCCTAGATGGACCCTCACCCACGACACGATCACTGAAGGGGACGCTGTTGGCGTGCTCCTGTCGAACCGCCCAGAGCGTGCTTGGTTGAACCGTGGGGACTACGAGCGCATCGTAAGGGCGCACGGCCTCAAGGGATGGTGCTGGATCGACCGTGAACGGGCCGTCTGCCTCAAGCCGTCCGCTGGAAAACGCGTCTCCGTGGCTCGCTTGGTGCTGGAGTGCGACGGTAGTGGCTACGTTCACTACCGTGGTGATGGCGACCGCCTGAACCTTCGCCGGGACGCTCTCTCCATCGAGCCCTTTCGAGGGCCAAACGGGAAGCAGATGGACCCCAAGGCCGGCTTGAGGCGTCCCTATCAGCCCCGGCGGCCTGCCCCTGATGTCCGACCGGTCATTCCTCCACCCCAGCTACACGAACGACCCAAGAGCTTGCCGTCAGTCAACGCACTACGACCGCGAACAACGGTGACTGTGGTCCAGACGATCAAGCGCAACCGCATCTAGTCAGACTCTACAGGCCTTGGTTTTAGCCTCGCTTGCGCGGCAAGCACTACAACCTCTCAGCGACGACGCAATAGCGCTTCGCGCTTCAGACGCGCGCACCCTCAACACTGCGAGAACACCATGATCGTTCTCGGCCCTCCCAAGGTCGAGTGCGAACCCGCGCTCGCGTCTAGCCACCTTACACACCCGCGACTCCGAACCCTTTACGTCGCCGGTCTCGGTTTCTGAGGCCACTCAGGGTCCGTTTCAGGCCCGCGCCGATCCCACAGCGGTGGCGCCCCAACCACTCACAGCACAGTCAGGAACACCCATGACCAATATCGTTGGCCTAGGCCCAGTCCAAGACCCCATCAACACCACAGGAACCCAGCGTCTCCGTGACAGCGCGAAGCTCGCTGACGGCCTCGATGTGGTGCGTCCTGTGGAGCTTCGGCCGGTGGCCTCGCCCGTGGAGACCTACGCGCACCCGGCCCAGGCCCCCATCAACCACGACCTGGAGAACCTCATCAGCGGTCTCTCCAGCCTCAACCAGGGCCTGAACCACTTCTCTGCGGTGCAGGCTAGGGACGCTCGACGCGGCGCTAAGGAGGTCGATAAGGACCAGATCGCGGTCGCCTTCGCGGGCAAGTCCCCGGAGGAAGTGAACCAGATCATCCAGACCAACCCGCTGTTCCAGAAGGCGGTCAACGCCCAGTACGGTGGTCAGCTCCAGGCTCGATCTCAGGGTGACGCTGACGCTGCGTGGTGGACCAACCACCTCAACACCGGCTTCGACTTCCAGAACGGGGACTTCAACAAGGAGTACGACGAGTACGTAGCCAAGCGGACGCTCCAGTTCGGTGCGAACAAGGGCTACGCCTCCAGCTACATGGAGCAAATGGCTGGTGCCAAGTCCAGCTTGATGCAGTCCGTCCTGAAGAAGCAGGCCGAGATCGCCCAGTACGGGCAGCAGCAGACCACTCAGGACGGGATGGCCTCGATCATCCGGCAGTCGGTGAACACCGGGCAGAGCCAAGAGGGCCTTGTCAACGATGTCTCCAACTTCATCAGGAACAACAAAGACATCTCTCGGCTGCCCTACAAGGAGCAGCAGCAGTACATCCTGAACGGCCTCACCCCGCTGATGCAGGATATGGATCAGCGTCCCGAGATGCGGGACAAGATCTATGATGCCGTGAACACCGTACTGACCGCCCCGCGTAAGGGTGAGGATGGTGTTGAGCGCCGCCTGATCGATGCCCCTCAGGGTATGGGAGAGGCGTATCAGGGTAAGCTGGCCGAGTTCTCTAAGAAGCGCGGCGAGCTGAACGACCGATACCTCACGGAGGAAAAGACCAAATGGGATTTCAACGCCGAGCACGATCCTGCTTCCTTTACGGACCAGCAGCTCGATCAGTGGAACGCACAGCACGCCTTTACGATGAGTCCAGGCCAAGTGGAAGGCTTGAAGCTGAAGCGGGCCAACAGCCTTCGGAAGCTGGCGCTGAAGCAACAGGCTGATCTGGCTCAGGAGAAGGCAGACGGCTTCAAGGCCAACGTCACACAGCAAAACCTTCAGAGCCTAGAGAACGGTGACTTCCTCATGCCGGGCGAACGTGAGGTGCCCACAGCTAGGTTCTTCACAGAGAACGACGAACGAGCCACGGAGAAGTTCACCGCTGATGCCCAACGCGAAGCGGTGATGACCGCGTACGGCAAGAAGCTGGACTTCGCAGAGAACCAGTTGGTCAACGCCAAGAAGATGACTCCTGAGCAGGCCAAGCAGTGGCGCATGGGTCAGGAGCTGGCAACCTACTCGCTGAACAGCATGGTCCCCAAAGAGTGGAAGCAGGAAATCGCAAACGGAGCAAACCAGCTCACCAGCGCAGCTCAGGTGGCCAGCAAGGAGATGCCGCAAGGCGCCCTACAGGCGTTCGAGCGTTACAAGCTCATCGCCAACAAGGCCCCCAACCTTCTCACTTTGGTGGCCGATGAGCGTGCTCGATCCATCTTCGAGACCGCTATGATTGCGGATGGATCACCGACAGAGCAGCTTCGCGGCGCTCTTCAGTACTACGCTAACCGCGATGACAAGCGGGACGCTGTAGCTTTCAAGAAGGTGTCTGAAGCTGTCGAGAAGATGGCTGGTCCAGGTTGGATTGACACCTTCAAGAGCTGGTTCGGCGGGGAAATCCCGGAGAACATCGGCGCCCTCAACGGCGAAGTAGAGAAGCGGGCGAGTTATCTGGTCCAGGCTTACCACCTGACGCCGGACAATGCGGTGAAGCGATCAGTCGAAAGCCTTCGCTCTCACTACGCCATCATCAACGGATGGGCAGTCAACACCAACGATAAGAGGTTGCCCGCTGATTTCGACAGGCTGGCCGAGCGATACATCTCCGATCTGGTCACGAAGTACGGGCCAGCGAAGTTCGATGCTCAGTCAGCCAGCGATCTGACGCTGATGGGCATGCCTGACGGTACGTTCCAGCTGTTTAACAAGCGGCATCTGTACCCTGCGCTTGAGCCTACCCCCATCGAATGGAAGGATGGCTCTAACAGGGATGGCCGGTTCCTAACGGCCGATATGCTCCGAGACCTTGCTGCTCAGGAGAGAACGAAGACCGAGCTGCGGGCCGTTCGTCAGAGTGAGAACCGCTTGAAGCCGCTCTTTGTCGTGCCGGGTACGTCGGTCGGCATCGGACCGGTGAGAGGTGGCGCCTACACGCCCCAGGAGGTGGAAACCATCAACCGGAACATCGAGGAGCAGGGGCGGCCCAGCGTCGAGAAGACAAAGCAGAACGCCGATTGGGTGCGGCAGGTGGACGAACATGCCGCCTCTCAGCAGACGCCGGTTCCGCCACGGACGCCGATGCCCAGCCCATTCAAACCCTCGATCATCCTCAGGGACAGCAAGCGCTAAGCGATTCGAAAGGTCAGCTACTGCACGGGTGGCGCCCCATTCCAGGGTGCCACCCTTCATACTTCACGAGAGGAGCGCGCATCATGTCAGGCGAGGCCGACCACATCCGCTTCGATAAACGATCACGACCCAGCTTCTGGTGCTGCCCGACCTTATGCTGCGCCCCATACACATAAGTCATCTAAGAGCAGTCTATCGCTTCGATTGGTGCCACCCAAAGAGATTTATCACTTCGCCTTCAGAACTTTGGGTAGTCCGCCGCTGAAGAGGAAAACTCACGACATCTCCATCACTTCGAAGCCACCCACGAGGAAGACTTGTAAGTGTTTCGATATCGCTAGCAGGGATGATAAACTCGTTCTCCATGAGTTCCATCTTACTGCGTTCGCCACTTTCAACCAAATCCTTGATTGCGCGAGCCAAAAGTTTGGGCGGATCTTCGGGAAACTCACGATCTAGCGGCTCCCCACGGTTCCATCCTTTGGCGCTGTAATGCTTGTATAACTGCGTTGACGTCACATCGGTGATAATCCCGAGATCAGTGCAACGCTTAATCATCGCCTTGACTGAGACACGCCACCTTTCTTTCATGGTGAGCAGGCCGTTGAGAGTCGGGTAACGCGCCTCTAAGGAAAACGTCCTGCCTGGCATCAGAAAAGCACTAGCTAAACGAAAGGCTTGCGTCTCGATGAGGTCGAAATCTCGCTCGAACGCAGCCTGATCTACTCCACGATGTAAAATTGCATGGCCCATCTCATGAGCCGCATCCATTTGCGACCGAAAGAAAGACTGCTTGTCAGTTGCTAAGAGAATGTATGGACGCTCGTCAACTTCCGACCAATGACATAGGCCATCGAGTCGACCAGATCCGACCTCATCTCTAGCTACAACAAAGCCATGAGCTTCCAGCACACCAACCATGCTGGAGATTGGCCCCTCTCCTAAATGCCAATGCGCCCGAAGCGTCACAGCGATCTCTTCGATATCCTCATCTCGCAGAGATTTGTATGATATCGATCTCAACGATTCCGGTACATCATAATGAGGGAAATCAAAATAATGCTGGAGCACAAGTGATATATCTGTCGTCCACTTAAGACGCGCCCGGACAGCACTTTGCACGCCCTTCTCGACACTCTTACGCGCGCGGGCGAAGAAGGCACCGTGCCCAGTCGCTTGGACAGGACGCAAGAAGTAGCTTCGCCTTACATTTAGCTGAGCTGCAAGAGCGTCAAGGGTTTCCGGCTCAGGGGTCGCCTCGCCGGTTTCCCAGCGAGACACAGTGCTGCGAGGCTTCCCGATGAGATTAGCCAGCGCCAATTGGGTGGCTATTCCTCGGGCCTCTCTAGCTTCTACAAGGCGTTCGGGCACAAAGCCCGGCGTCCCGGCTCGCATCGTTTTCTCCACGGCACCGTTCAGCTTGCAGGTACCTTATCTTCGTGCGCGGAGTAGCTTGCCTCACGCACCCTGACCACCCGATTTTTTGTCGCTTCTATCCGGCGCATCTTCCGGCGCACGATACGGCTCGGCCTTCTTACGCCTGAGCTGGATCGGCTCGCTGACGGGAACTGCGGCCGGGGCGTAACGCGCCTTGTAGGCCTCAAGCGATTCATAGAAGCGAAATTCTTGATGCCGGCTATCTACCAACGCGATAGCTATTTCCCCGATCCCATCTTCTTGCTGTCGGTTTGGGCAGACCAAGAGGAACACGGCCAGCGGCTGACTGGTTAGCTTCTCAGCAGCGGTCGGATCGAACAAATCGACTGTAGAATCAATGTGTCGATTGAGCTTCTCCAGCAGCCGCTTTCTCGACTTATTCGTGGAGGGAAGCGTCCCTGACTCAGCAATGGAGGCCCTCACAACCACGGCGGTGCCAATGCGAGCATGAGCCTGATGGAGGTACGCGTCCGTGCCCTCAACCGAACCAACTTCGCTCGCCGCATAACCGTTTTGGTGTGCCACCTCCACCAGCGCATGCTCGATAATGCCGGTCCGCAACTGACCAACGATACGGGGGCGGCTGCGTGAACCGAGCCTAGCTTCCCGCGTCCGATCCTTCGCCTCGCTACCGGCTGCCCTAATCCGCTCCTCCAGATCGAGAATGAACCCTAAAGGAATCACACGTACCAGTTCAGCTCCGAGGTCCATAACGAGGCCTTTCGCCGGAATTCCGTTATATGGGATTCTTACTCGATTTTGTCCCGGAAAGCAAGCCGCTGGGCTGGCCATCCCTAAACAGGCGGCCGGTCGCTTAGACCACCGGCTGAGTTGCATGTGACGGGCCTTGTATCAGGGAGGTCCTGAACAGCTTGGGAACTTCGTTTTTCCTCGCCAACCGCTACAAAGGACGCTACAAAGGCCGATCGAGGCGTCCGGAAAACATCAACGATTACAACGGTCAGGACTGGTATGGAGGGTCTCCCGCCGTCCGCGCCAACTACGCGGTGATGCTCGCCATGCATCCTGGCATCAAGGCTCGTCGGCTTGCTCGTGGGCACATGCCTCAAGGCTCATCGGATTGCCGTCTGCGGCTGCAATGACTTCGATCTACGGCTCCTCGCTTCTAGTACGGCGAACAGCCCTAAGACCGTAGCGAATCAACCGTCGTCATGCGGCGGCCGGCGTCCAAGCGCGGGATGCAAATCGCCTCAGCTACCCTTTGGCTCGTCCTTCGCACGCTGCATCTCGGCCGCCTTTGTGAGCAGGCGTTCAACCTCATCCGCCGTACGAGCCTCGGCCTCGACATCGCCGACCTTAAGCCGGACCTTCCGACCTGCCCGACCCTGCAACCAAGCGACGAGGATCACACCAAGGGTCGGTCCAACGGCTTGGGCGAGGGGAATGATGTACTCGGGGAGCGCGAACCCCATGGCATCGGCGCTATCGAACGCCATGCCCCGTTGCGAATACCGCACACCTGAGCGGTGAAGTTCTCGACTGATCCCGGCTATGGCGTCCTGGACCTCACGCCCGTCCATCGGCCCATCGTCGGCCGCACGGAGGAGAGTAAGGTCGAGCGTCGAACCGCCCGTGGCTGCCGTCATGGCCGTTCCCCCGTCGATCCAAGCGGATCGTTCGGGACCACATAACCACTTGGTCGTGGGGTACTCAATCGGGGTATTTGGTGGGGTACGCGGCGACCTATTTAGTGCCGCTAAGTCACTGTCCCCGAACATTTATCGAGGTACTGAAGGAAGAATGGTGGAGCCTAACGGGATCGAACCGATGACCTCTTCCATGCCATGGAAGCGCTCTCCCAGCTGAGCTAAGGCCCCACTTGTCCGCCGCGGTTTGGGTCCCGCGGGGTCTCGCCGTCCGGGTTGCGTCCGGCGACGCCGGTTCTATAGGCGGCTCGTGACGCGGACTCAACCCCTTTTTTTCGGGATTCTTCGCCGGGACGCCGGCCCCTCTCCGACTCTGCGCAGGGTCTTCGAAGGGACGGCGCAGACGGGATTCAGCTCTCTTCGTCGGTTTCGATATCGCCGTCGATCAGGTCGGAGACGTCGTCGCCGGAATCCTCCTCCTCGAGGAAGGTGTCGTCCTCGGCGGATTCGCCGTCCTCGTCGCCGGCCTCGTCCTCGGGCGTGGGATCCGCCTCGTCCTCGGCGGCCTCGACCTCGTCGAGCGAGACCAGCTCCGGACCCTTCTCGTCCGTCTCATCCTCGTCGTCGGCCTCAGGCCCCCGCGCCAAGGCGGGCGCCGCCACGCGGCTCGCCGCCGCCTGGTAGGCCGCGCCGCATTTCGGGCAGGTGGCGGGATCGCGGGCGAGGTCGTAGAACTTCGCGCCGCAACTCATGCATTGGCGCTTCATGCCAAGTTCGGGTCGGGCCACGGGCGGACACCTCGTCGTCTCTGCTGTCTTCGGAAGACGGGCCCGTTAGTCGCGGCCCCAGCCCCTGTCAATCGAGCCGCAGGATCCCGTTTTCGAAGCGGCGCCGGGCGAGTGCGATGGATGACGCGGGCCGATGCGCGTGTTAACCGCGCCGCCAGTTCACGGTCCGATTGTAGCCCCGCGGCGCCCCCGCGCGAGGCGCCGGATCCCGGCCCACCTGAGATTCCCGAACGGACGCCCCGTGTCGCACGATTCGCCTCCTCAGCCCCTCACCGCCGCCCCCGGCGCGCCGCTCACCGGGCGCCTGCGTCCGCCGGGCGACAAGTCGATCTCGCACCGGGCCATGATCCTGGGGCTGCTGAGCCAGGGCGAGACCCGGGTCGAGGGGCTGCTGGAGGGCGACGACGTGCTGCGCACCGCCGCCGCCGCGAAGGCGCTGGGTGCCGGGGTCGAGCGCCTCGGCGAGGGACGCTGGGTGGTGCGCGGGGTGGGCATCGGCGGCCTCACCGACCCGACCGAGGTGCTGGATTTCGGCAATGCCGGAACCGGCTCCCGGCTGATGATGGGCGTGGTCGGCGGCCAGCCGGTGACCGCGACCTTCGACGGCGACGCGTCGCTGCGCTCGCGCCCGATGCGCCGGATCCTCGACCCGCTCACCCGCATGGGCGCGCAGGTCCTGTCCGAGGCCGAGGGCGGGCGCGTGCCCCTGACCCTGCGCGGTCTGAACGAGGCGATCCCGATCACCTACGAGACGCCGGCGGCCTCGGCGCAGATCAAGTCCGCGGTGCTGCTCGCGGGCCTCAACGCGCCCGGCACCACCACCGTGATCGAGGCGGCCGCCACCCGCGACCACACCGAGCGGATGCTGCGCCTGTTCGGCGCCGAGGTCCGGGTCGAGCCGCACGGGCCCGGCGGCCACGGCCGCAAGATCTTGCTCACCGGGCAGCCGACCCTGCGCGGGACCGACGTGGTGGTTCCGGCCGATCCGTCCTCGGCGGCCTTCCCCCTGGTGGCGGCGCTGATCGTGCCCGGATCCGACGTGGTGATCGAGGGCGTGATGATGAACCCCCTGCGGACCGGGCTGATCACCACCCTTCTGGAGATGGGCGCGCAGATCGAGCGCGTGGCCGAGCGGGAGGAGGGCGGTGAGACCGTCGCCGACCTGCGGGTCCGCGCCAGCCGCCTCACCGGCGTCGACGTCCCGCCCGAGCGGGCGCCCGCGATGATCGACGAGTACCCGGTGCTCGCGGTTGCCGCGAGCTTCGCCCAGGGCCGGACCCGGATGAACGGCCTGCACGAGCTGCGGGTCAAGGAATCTGACCGCCTCGCGGCCGTGGCGGCGGGCCTTGCCGCCAACGGCGTTCGCCACAGCGTGGAGGGCGACGACCTCGTGATCGAGGGTGACGGCACGGCGGCGCCCGGCGGCGGCACGGTGGCGACCCATCTCGATCACCGGATCGCCATGGCGTTCCTGGTGATGGGGCTCGCCACGAAGGCGCCGGTCACGGTGGACGATGGCGCGATGATTGCCACGAGCTTCCCCAGCTTCCTGCCGTCCATGCAGGCCCTCGGCGGCCGGATCGGGGCTTGACCATCATGCCGCTCGTCATCGCGATCGACGGCCCGGCCGCCTCGGGCAAGGGTACGCTGGCCAAGCGCCTGGCTGACCATTACCGGCTGCCGCATCTCGACACGGGCCTCCTCTACCGCGCGGTGGCGCTGGCCCTGATCGATGCCGGCCTGTCCCTGGACGATCCGGAGGCCGCGTCCCGGGCCGCCCACGCCCTCGACGCCGACAGGCTGGACGATCCGCGCCTGCGCGACCGCGCCATGGGCGAGGCGGCCTCGCGGATCTCGGCGGTCCCCGAGGTCCGCGCCGCGCTGCTGGCCTGGCAGCGGCGCTTCGCGGCCGATCCCCAGGGCGCCGTGCTGGACGGGCGCGACATCGGCACGGTGGTGTGTCCGGACGCCGACGTGAAGCTGTTCATCACGGCCTCCTCCGAGGAGCGGGCGCGCCGTCGTCACCGGGAGCTCTCCGGGCGCGGCGAGGCCGCGACCTTCGCGGCGATCCTCTCCGACATCGAGGCCCGCGACGCCCGCGACGCCTCGCGCGCCGCCGCGCCGCTGCGCATGGCCGACGACGCGGTCCGTCTCGACACGACGGCCCTCGACCCGGACGCCGCCTTCGACGAGGCCCGGGGCATCGTCGAGCGCGCCCGCGGCGACGGGGACTAGGCGCCACCCACAACCCCGTGTTGACCCCCCGGCCCCGCTCACCTATTGCGAACGCGCCGTCCCCGCGCGGCCGCCCCAGGGCGGTTCCCGGACGCGAGCGCGTAGCTCAGCTGGTAGAGCAACGGACTTTTAATCTGTAGGTCCTGGGTTCGAGTCCCAGCGCGCTCACCACTTTTACCAGCAAACACAGCGACTTAATTGGATAAGACGCTGTGACCACGCTCGGTCTGTGTCCAAGGACCGGGGTGCTGTGTCCAAACCCCCTCAGGCAGCGCCGGGCCCGAACAGGTTGGCCCGGGTCTCTTTCCAGCACTCCTCGAGCTTTCGCATGCCGTTGATCGCGAGCCGGCGCTTGTTCACGTCGCGGCTGTAGTGGCGCACCATCTGCTCGGACATCTCGACGATGGCCGAGACCTCGGCCTCGGTGTTGCCGGCCTCTAGGAGCATGTTCACCGCGTTCTTGCGCAGGCCGTGGAACACGAAGGCGCCATCGCGCAGGGTCTTCATCGCGGTCGCCTTGGCCGCGCTGACCTGGGCCGGGCCGCCCTTGCTGGTCTTGGATGTGATCTCGCGCTGCCAGGCCGTGCGGTAGGCTGCCAGCGTCCACGGCGCGCCATCCTCGCGCAGGTGCAGGGCCGGATGCTCGATGTGCGTCCGGGTCAAGATCTCGCGGTATTCCGAGTGGATCGGGACGAACACCTCGGCGCCGGTCTTCCGGGCGATCAGCTCGATCGCGTTGGCGCCGGGCGCGGGCCGCAGCATCGTCACGACATCTACCGAGCGCTGGCCGGTGTAGAGGGCCGAGTAGACCGGCAGGTGCAGGCCCGGGCGGGCGTGCTCAAAGAACGCCTCGAACGCCTTGTCGGACCACGGCTTGTGCGGCTCGACCTCGTGCTCGACCTTCTCGGTGATGCGGGCGACGTTGCTGGTGCAGTAGCCGCGGGCACCGCCGAACGAGAGCAGCTTCGACAGGACGGCCCGGAAATACCGGGCGCCTGACGGCGTGCCGGACCGCAGGTCGATCGCCTCCTGGGCGGCCACCGATGTCAGTGCGGCCACGGGCTCGGAGCCCCAGGCGTCCGCAATCGCCTTCAGGTGGCGATCGTAGTCGCGCTTGGTGAGGTCGGCGAGCTTCTCGTAGGCCGGGTGCGCTCTGTAGGCGCTGATCAGGGCATCGAAGGTCTTGCGCTCCTTGCCGTCGTCCTGGCGGTCGCGGGTCTCGGTGGCATCGATCGCGGCCCAGAACGCTGCCGGTCCCTCGGCGCCGCGCGGCTGCGGCAGCGGGTAGGAGCGGCCCGACTCAGCCAGCCATGACCAGGCCCAGCCATCGCCGGTTCGCTCGGCATTCAGGGACTCGCACTGCTTGGCGCGCCGCCAGAAGGCATCGTCCTGCGGCGAGTCGAGGATCGGCACCACCGGCCAAGCGCGCTCCGTCCCGCGGAACTTCTCGAAGCTGAAATACATCCGGCCGGACGGGTTCGGCCGACCGCGCACGTGGCGCGGCAGGTCAACCATTCCGGCGCCGCTCCGGGGCCTGCCGCCTGTAGGCTTCACGAGCCATCGCTCCCAGATCCTTCTCAGGAGCGACACCAGACACCGCCAGATCGGCCGGCGTCAATTCGGGGAACAAGCTCGGGTGCCGGCGCTGCCGCCAGCGATCGACCGCCTCCAGGCAGTACATGCCGGTGTCCGGATCGGGGCGCGGGAAGCCCCGGGTGAACAGCCGGATCTTGCACGCCTCGAACTGCGTGATGGTCAGGTGCAGCCGCCGCGCCACCTTCTCGGCGGGAATATCGGCAGGATCGACGGTGAACCGCACAGCTGGTGCACGGGGTACGCTACGCGGCACTGCTTCCTCCCCGCTCGTTTGGTTTCCACAGCACCGGCCGGGCGTGATCCGGAATTCGCGACCGGCCCCGTGCCATCGGGTGCATCGGCGCACCGTCAGCGGTCAGGCCGAAGCAGTGCACGGCTGGCCACGGCGCCTCGCCGGTGGTGATCTCCTCGAGCACGTGGTCGACGAACTCAGGATCCCATGCGCCGGCGCCCCAGCAGGCCACGACCAGCGCGGCCGCCTTCGCCTCGCGCACGAGCTGCGGCAGGTTGCTGAAGTGGATCACGTCGCGAGCGTGCCAGTCCGGGCCGTTGTCCATGAACTGCGCCCAGGCGCGGCACTTGGCCGGCGACGGGGTGCGCAGCGGGTAGAGGTTGACCGCGGTGAACCCGCCGTAGCCCCAGGAACGGGCAAAGTGGATCCAGCGGCGCACGGTCGGGTCGTCCTGCCGGTGGTCGGCCGTGCTCGGGTTGAGGCCGATGAAGCAGACGTGGCCGCCCTCACTCGACCAGGTGCGAGTCAGCGTGAAGCGATAGGCGCCGCAGCGGGACAGGTTGGCCGAGCGGGCGATGGTGTCGGCGAAGGGCACGCCGAACAGGTCGCGGGTGGCGAGGGCTTCGACAGCCATCAGAAAATGGGCTCCTGACGTGTCGCCCCGCATTTCGGGCAGCGATAGCGTTGCTCCGCGGTCTCCGGGCGTCTGCCGGGTCGCACGATCAGATTGCCTTCGGGGCGCCAGTCGTGCCGGCACCAGCTCTGACGGAGGGCGCGGGCGGCTCCGTCGATCGTCTCGATCAGCTTCGATAGAGATTTCACGCTGCCCTCCCGTTCGTCGCCTCGGCCGGCCGCACGCCATGCTCGGCCAGCGCTTCAAGGTCCGGGATCATCTCCGGCACGATCTCGGATCGGGCATAGGTCCAGCCTGGCAGCAGGGTATGCCAGTAGTGGCCGCGGGGCCCGTTCACGCGGACGAGTCCCGGCAGGTTCGACCACGTCTCCCACCACTCACCACGGCGCGGACGGGCGAGGTCGACGTGCACGACGCTCTTGGCGCCCACGAGGTTCGGGTTGGCGATTGCGGCCCGCATCGCGCGGGCGGCCTCGCCAGCCTGGCGCCGCTCGTCGTTGGTCGGCGCCAGCAGGGGCTTCGGGGCGCGGCTCATCGCGCCCTCCAGCCCAGACGTGCGGCGGAAGCTACCGCCGGTTCGCCCATCTGTAGAGGAGAACCGAAAGGAAGGTGGTCACCAAGCCGATTGCGCTGACGCCGCCCATCAATACCAGCGCCTTCAGCACGCCATCCCAATCGAGCACTGCGGACCTCGAACCTATGCTGATGATGGTGGTGCTTATAGCACCCTCTGCCCGCACTCATTCCGCGGCCTCGGCGATCGGCGCGAGCTGGTCGATGTTGCGCTGGTGGACGGTGAAGCTGATCGCCACGACCCACGGGTTCGCGAGCCAGGCGCCCTCGCCGTTGATGAAGTCCCAGAGCAGCCAGAAGGCACGGACCGGGTGCTGCGCGTTGACCAGACCAAAGATGCCGAAGTCGGTGTGCTCGGGCGTGCGCAGGTCCTGGATGCCCTCGGCGATCGCGTCGGCGGCTGACATGGCGTTCAGCCGCTCAATCCGGACCTCAGTCACCAGGAGCGTGAGACGCGAGGCCCAGCGCGGCATGTGGATCGACGGTCGCCAGCGGGTGATCTCGCCGCCTACGTTGCTCTCGTCGGCCTTGTAGAAACCGCGGTCAGCCAGAGCCTGGACGCCGGGGTCGTTGTGGGTGAGAGCGTCAAGCGGCGCCCAAGCCTCGCGGACGTACAGGCGATCACCGACCGCATACGGGAGCTCCTGCCGCGTAACGACACGACCGAGCGTCACACGCGGGCGCCGGTCACCCTCTACATGCAGGCATCCAACTTCACAGAGCGTGCCCTGGTCGTCGACCGCAAAGGGGATCGGCTGAAGTTTCAGGATCCGCCGGGTCTGCGTCTTCCGGCCAGCGAGCAGCGCCCGGATCATGGGCGCCGAGAAGATGATGGGACGGTCAGCCACAGGCGCCTCCTGCCGCAATCATCAACTTTCGCGACAACGTCGGCGAGGATGCAACCTCTTGGCGAAAATCAAAGGCCACATTCCATCTCTGCATTGTATTTTGATCAAATTCTGTCGAATATTGCGCAGTATTAACGGACGCGTACCGTGCGAAAATAGGGGCATACGTGCGCTGGAAAAACTTTAGGAGCGCGCACTGATGATCGATGACCGCCCGGACGACCTTGCAAGCTCTGGTGAGGCACCTTCTGCTGCAGCGCAGGAGGCCAATGGCGTGGCGTTTCTCCTTGCCAGCGCCGCCTACCTGACGCTCGCAGGCGCCCACCTGCGTCGTGAAGGATTGGACGGTCTGGCCTTGATGGACGAAATCGAAGACCAAATCACGGAAGCGCTGGACAGCTTCGCCGCTGAGCATTCTAGCGACGTTGCCCAGCCCGAAATCGTTCGGCATGCGATGCGCAAAGTTCGCGCTTTGCTCGACGCCGGACGTTCGATGGCCCCTGAGGGACGCCTCCTTCAGTGAAGCGGTCTGACCACAGGCAACTGTTAGCGCCTGGGCTATCTCATGCGTGATGGTGCTGGACTCGGCCATGGGGCTACTCCGCGGCTTCGGTGGCGATGCGCGAAGCCCTGCTCGCTGCTACGCTCTCGACTTGGGATCGAGAGGGCCGTGCGTGTTCAAGGGCTTCGTGCGCGAAGGTGAGTTGCGGCGCTGGGCGCCGTGGGGCGGAGCGACGCTCCTGATACTCGCGGCGGTTGCTCTTCAGATCAGCATGGAGAGCGTCTGCTGGGACGAGACAACATTCAAAGCGGCGAAGATTAATGAAGCGGTTGGGTGCTTCGAGTTTTGGTTCAATCGCTATCAAACCTTGATTGGTGCGATCGCAGCGCTCGCTGGAGCTGGAATTGCCTGGATTGGCGTCCGCAAGCAAATTGACAAGGCAGATGAGCAAATATCTGTCGCAAGCCGTCAAAGTTCTATCGCAATATTGCCTGTTCTGGACCAACGGACGGAAAGCGCCATCAAAGCGTTCAGGTCTGCTGTCGCGCTCGAGGCATTTCATTTTGATATGTATAGGGTTTCTGGAATTGCGTTTGCCAGAACTAAAGACGCTCACAAGCGGTATCACTCCAGCGAACGATGGCCGCAGTTGATAGGCGTCATCAGGGAAAGTTTTGTAGAATATAAATCTCGCGTCGACGCATTTGATGGCTGCCTGGGGGAAATGACAAAAGAGTTGGCTCGCGGCCTTGGTGGACCATCGTTTCGACAGGCTGGACAAGATCTTTGGATATGCGCGATCAACATTCTTAACACGCATCGGGCGGCCCTCACTATGCTCGCTCCTTTTGCTGCCGATAAGATTATGACCAAAGAGGAATTGTTCCGGCATCTTGCTGAAGCGGCGAGCTTCGACGATGCTAATTTTGGCGTGTTGGACGGTATTTACGCAAAATCTTTGGAGGAAATATCCAAGGAGGTCATGATTATGCAGACTGAGCGGGATCGCATTTTCGATCAGAGCCGATCTTGAAGATGGCTTAGCGAAATGATCGTCTGCACATCCTGCGATAATCATCGGCGAGGTCATATCCGCGCCTCCACCACCGGCAGCCCGGCGGCGCGCGCCTTGCGCACCATGTCGGCCGTGCCCGCTCCGCCTGGGAATGCGATCACCGCGTCTGGTCGGCCCTCGGCCAGCATCCGCGTATTGCGGAGCGGGCCCGCCTGCCGGCCGTAGCGGTCCCAGTCAGCCGGGAAGCACGACTGCGGGATCTCGCTGGAGCGCGCCCAGGCGGACGCCCCGGAATCGGCGCCCGTCGCGCCACCCTGAATCACGTGCGTGATCAGCACATGCTGGGCGCGGCCGAGCGCGTCGGCGCACTCCTCGGTCGCGTGCGCCTCGAGCCAGTTCCACACCAACTCCGGGTCGAGGTCGCGGCCTCCGCAGATGAGCACGCGCATCACGCGACCACCTCGGCCGCCGGGATGCCGTCGCTGGCCGGCGTATCGCCCGGGAAGCCGTCGTCCGCCGCGTCAGCGTTGCAAGCCAGCCGGTCGAGCTCGGCGGCGATCGCGTCGAGGGCACGGACGTTGTTCGGCGGCAAATCGGCCTTGAAGGCCTCCAGCGCCGCCATGCCCTTGCGAGCGGCGTCGCGCGCATCGTTGAAGAGCTTGTCCCGGCCGCCGCGGGTCGGCTGCTGAAGCGAGCTCTTCGGAGCCGCTGCCGGTGAGGGCTGGTCTTTCGGGGCGGCCGCCGGTGCGGTCTCCCCCCGCGCCCAGGCCGCGAGCGCGGCGCCATGCTCTTCGCTCAGCCGATCGCCGTGCTTGAAGATCTCCTGGTGCGCGCCCTCCATCTTCCACGACTTCGGGTCGGACAGGTCGATGTAGCCCTTGCGGTCGGCTTCCAGCCGGAACGAGACCGTGACCTCGTAGGGGAACTGCGAGTTGCAGACCGACTTCAGGATCCGGGTCGGCTTCTCGCCGGGGTTCTCGCCCGGCTTCACCGTCTCCTCACCGCGGATCGAGAAGATGATCGGGATACGCCGCTGCAGGAGCGCGTAGACCATCGCCTTGTGCGCGCTCTTCGGCTTGATCCAGGAGGCCATCTTCATGCGCTCCTGCTTGCGGTAGTCGTCGCCGGCCATGCGCTGGAGCTCCTGCGACTGCCAGTCGAGCACACCGCCCAGACCCACCCATTCCATCGAGAAGCTGTCGATCAGGAGAGCGTCGAACTCTTCGCGCTCAGCCGCCAGGGCCGCCTCAGCGAAGCGGTTGGGCCGGAACGGCGGGTCCATGACGACCGCCTTGAAGCCGAAGCTGTCTTCAGCCACGCGCTTCGTCCGGCCGCCCTCGGTGTCGAGGACCGCAACCCGGCCATTCGGGCCGGCGATGCCCCGGGCGAGTCGGCAGGCGGACCAGGTCTTCCCGGAGTTGGTGCCGCCGGTCAGCGAGACGAACAGGCCGACCCGCTCGCGGGCTGCGTCGGCACCAATGAAGCTGAAGCTCACGCTGCGCTCTCCATATCGAGGGGGCGGAACGGGCTCTGCGCGATGTCGTACGAGACGCCGGAGAGCTGCGGGTCGAGCTCCTCGCGTTCGGACCAGCGGCGGGCGGCCCATTCGGGGTAGTCGAACCGGACGATCTGGGCGGGGTAGCCCGGCCACTCGCCGCTGGCTCGGCAGCGATTCCAGACATGGATCGCGGCGGCCATTTTCCGGGCGCCGATCTCCATGCCGGCGCCGTCGGCCTCGGCGACGCTGAGCGCGTGCGGGAACTCGTTCTCGACGAAGATCCAGCGGAAGCGGATGCGTCCGGCGAGATGCGGCAGCAGGATCGCGAGGACGTGCACGTAGAAGGCGGCCTGGACCTCCATCTGCATGCTCTCGACGCGACGGCCGAGCAGTTGCGGAGCGGCGGACTGATCGCCGGTCTTCACGTCCCAGATGGTGGCGTGGGTCGGGTGGATCTCGACCCGGTCCATCATGATCCGGAGCCAGGCGCCGGACCGGTCCTGGGCGACCGCGACCACCTCGGCCGGCGCTTTGTTGAAGCCCTCACAGCCTGGGATGAGCGCGAGCTTCTCAGCGACCTGGTCGGCGAGCGCGTCGGCCTTCTCGCCATCGGGCCGCAGGATCGGACAGTGGCCGTTCGCGTAGGCCAGCGCGCGCTGCGCTTTCGCTGCGGCGGAGCGATAGTCGTCGGCGTCGATCAGCACGACGTCCGCCCCCTGCCCGAGGATCAGCTTATGGGCGACGGTGCCGATCTCCTTTGGCCGGCTCGGGTCGCGCTCCGCCTTGATCTGGCAGCCCAGGCGCGGGTGCGCGATCCAGGCGTGCTGCGGGCTCGACTCCAAGAGCGTGCGTGCGATCGATGAGGACAGCGACGGCTCGGGCGCGCAGTCGGCGTGGTAGACGTCAGCCGGCATCTGATAGAGGCCCGGGCCGCCGACGTAGCCGGCGAGGTGTGGCTTGATCTTCATGGCCATCACTCCGCCGCTTCGGATTTCAGGCCGCGCCCCATCTGCCGGGCACAGCGATCGGATTCCGCTTGGGCCGCGACCTGGTGCTCGGGATCGAAGGGCGCGGCGATCGCCTCGGCGCAGAGGCGCTGCAGGTGGTAGCGAACCGCCTGCATGGCGGCGCCGCTGTTCAGCGCGTCGCCGAACCGGACGTCCCGCCCGAACGAGCGCACGATGGCGACGCTAAGCTGCCGGTCCGAGCCGCTCGCCATCAGGGCGCGATGGCCCTTCGCGTAGAGCGCCTGCGCGGCGCGCTCCGGCGTCATCTGCTCCGGGCGGGGCAGATGGTCCGCCGGCATGACGGCGCGGGTCATGACGACCTCCGGGGCTGAGAAGGGCGGGAAGATCACAGGCGTCCCTCCGGGTTGCGGATGAGGAGGAGGAGCAGGACGGCGAGGCCCGAGAGGAGCAGCGCGCTCGGGGCGAGGTCGGTGATGGTGACCGCGGGCGCCGGCTCGCAGATCACGCCGGTGGCGCAGAGCGTGATGCTCGCCGTCATGGCCGCACCAGTTCGAGCAGCGCGCGGCGCTCGTCCTCGCGCAGGTGCCGGAAGGCAGCGAGCAAAGCCGCCTCGTCATCGTCCTGGGCGGCCAGCGACGGCCGCTCGAAGGCCTGCGGCTCCAGACCGAGCAGTTCGGCGATCACCGGGATCCGGGCGCGCGGCATGCGGCTGCGGCCGCTCTCGACATGATGGATCATCACCGACGAGGTGCCGATGTGATCGCCGACCGCGCCCATGGAGAGCCTGCGAGCAACCCGGGCGGCGCGGACCATGGCACCGACGGCGCGGCGGTGCTCGAGCGGCGGTGAGGGCTCGCGCCGGGAGGGGGCGGCGGCGCTCACAGCGTGCCCCCGCTGATCGCGGCCATGCTGCGCCGGGCCCGCACCTCGTCGAGGTCCGCGACCCCGGCCGGCAGCGGCTCGGCGTCCATGTTGATCGCGTGCGCCCCGCTGTGGCGCATGAGCGCCTCGACCACGATGAGCGCGCCAGCCGTGTCCTTGCGGCTCAGGGCCATGCGGATGACCGCCAACTCCTGGACGGCCGCGGCATGCGCCAGCGCGAGGCGCTGGATCTCCAGGCGATGGATGCGATCCGACCGCACCGCGCGCTCGGCGAAGGTATGCAGCTGATCGAGCTCGTGCTGAGTCACGATGATGGCGGGCTGCGAGATCACCGATGTGCTCCGTTGGCGAAAGGGCTGAGGTCGCGGGCGATGGCCCGGCATTCGGCAGCGTCCGCCGTCGTGCGGTGGACGTGGATCTCGGTGCAGCCGGAGTGGCGCATGCGGAGCAGCCAGGATTCTGCGCTGGCACGATCGAGCCCGGACGCGACGCCGCGCCGGTGCGCGTTGCCGCCCTCGTCCCGGGCGATGCCGATCACGACGATGCGCGTAGCCTCGTCGGCTTCGAGCTCATGCGGCTTGTGGATGCGGGCGACGTAGCGCCGGCCCGAAGCGCCGCGCCACGCCGTCATCGGGATCGCGGGTGTGCTGCTCCGTCCAGCCTCGGACAGCATCAGTTCCTCGCGGGGCAGGAGGTCGATGACGGCCATCAGCGCGCTTCCTCAGCGGAGAGGCAGCGGCCGGTCCGGGCGAAGTGCTCGCCGGCCATCAGGTGAGCTGCGACAGCCTGCTCGGCTGTCATCGGCCGGGCGGTGTCGGCACGCGGGAAGAGGTCGGGCCGCAGGTCATTGCGAGACACGCCGGTGACGGCGGCGACCGTGTCCACATGGCCGGTCGGACAGAAGACCCAGCCTGTCACGGTCGAGACGTGCAGGCCGAGCTGTTGCGCTAGACGAGCGGCACCACCGGCCGCGTTGACGGCCCGGCGCATGGCGGCCGAGGCGCGCATGGCCTGGGCCGTGGTGGCGAAGCGCGGGCGGGCGGCCATCACGCCACCTGCCGGATGATGGCGCCGAGCCGGCACCGGGCCGCGTGGCCCATGCGCTGCGGAAAGCGGCAGGCCGGGCAACCCAACTCCGTGGCGCCGCCGTTGCAGTTGATCTGCGCCGACCACTCCAGGGCGACGATCTCAGCGCGGCCGCGGGCAACCTCGTGGCTGAGCAGGGCCTGGAAGAACTTGCGCTCGACGGCGCGGGCGGCTGAGCCGGCCATCAGCGGGCGGCCCGGTACGCAGCCACGTGATCGGCGATGACGCCAGGCACGAACGGGCCGAGGCCGATCGTCAGCATGGCGAGACTGACGTAGGTCATCACCTCGGGGAGCGGGGCGGTCGAGAGGTAGAGGTCGAGGGCGGTGAGCATCGGGGGCTCCATCGGCTCAGTGAGCGGCGATGGTCCGATACTACGCATCGTGCGTAATGAATGTCAACGCATATTGCGTAGCGAAGCGGAATTGCCGGTTTGGGGCTTCACCGGATGCGTTGTCCACACCCGCGCACAGCCCAACCCGCGGTAAATCCATGCGATTTCGAATTACTCACGAAACCAATAGAGATGTTCGTATTGCGTTCTAAATTCGGGCCCCAGTTCTGACCGTCAGAACGCGAACAAGGTCTAGCGATGGCACATACGCAGTATCACGCAGTGCAACCATTTGTCCGCGGCGGTCGTGGAGGAATAGCTGCGGCTGCTGTCAGGCAGTGTCCTAGCGCTGAAGCTGCGAAGCGGCTGGCCGAGCGTCTTGTCGGTGATAAAAAGGCCGTCGGCGCGCTAGCCTATTCACGTCCTGGGTCCAGCAGCGCAGATGAATACGCGGAGCCAACGTTCTTGGCGCGCATCGGCGAGGTGCCGGAAACGGACGAATATTAGCGCGGTTTGATCCAGGCGACCTTGGCGGACCACACAATCCCATCCACCTCAATCGGCGGCAAACCGCCGGTTGAGACGAGAAAATAAGGGCCGTTGCCCCGCCCACGGAAGACTTTCTTCACGTAGATCTCGTCCTCCGAGATCCACACAACGCATAGCTGTCCAATCCACTCATCGGGCAAGCCGCGAACACGATCGTCATAGTAGATTAGCCAGTCATCCTCGGCGAGGCCGGGCATGGAGTCGCCTCGGACGCGAGCAGCCACCGTATTCGGCGATGATCCTGGTGGCCTTGCTGCGCGGTCATAGCCACCCTGCGGCTCACCGTTGAAGACTATGCGAGCGCCCGCGCCGACATCGCCAACGATCGGCACCGTGTCATCCTTCGGCGCCTCCAATCGCGGGCCGCCCTCAAGGATCCACTCCCAACGCTCCTTGTAAGCCGCGCCATAGCGCTTGGCGGTGTCGCGGCTCGGGTTTCTGTCGCCGTTCTCGTGGCCGAGATAGGTCGGCACCTTCCAGCCAAACGCACGTGCTGCGTCGGTCGCCGTTTCGAAGCCGGCCTTTTTGCGGAGATACTGGAGGCGCTCAGCGATCGTATCCATAGCTCGCGCTTCGCACAAAGCGTTACGCAATGTGCGTTGACAGCCGCTACGCATCAGGCGTAGCGTTCCCGTCGCCATGGAATCCGTCGCCGAAATCATCGCTGCACTCGGGGGGCCCACTGCCTTCGGCGTGATCTGCGGGTTCTCAAAGAACCCCGGCGCACGCGGCAGCGACATGCGCCAGCGCGGGTCAATTCCGGTCATCTACTGGCCTCTGATCGTCGACGCGGCCCGCGCGAGGGGATTGGCGATCGACAACGACGTCCTTGTGCACGTGCATCTGCCGAATGACCGGCGAGCGCAGCTGACGTCAGTCGAAGAAGCGGCTGCCTGATGTCGGCCGCCGGAGCGCTCCTAGCGGCCCCGTTCATCGTATCCGCCGCCGTTCTAGGCGGCGCGCTCCTCTGGTGCCGCGGCCTGTTCCCGTTGGTGGTCACCACGCTCGGCGCCGGCCTCGTCTGGGTGCTCGTCGTATGAGCGCCTCATTCCCTTCGCGCTTCGGCGCGTCCGACCTCGACCAGGGCCTCCGCAGGACTGCCCTGTGCGGACCCCGTACGCCGGGCATGGGCCGAGAAAGCCCCGGCAACTCTTCATCGCGTGCCATCGCCGTCGCCAGTGTCGGGGCTGCGGCCTCGGTGGCGGTCTCCAGCGTGGAGCCCACCGTGATCGATGCTCGCTCTCTCCTGACGCTCGGCTCAGCGTGCCGCCGGGCCGCGATGGCGTTCGCCGTTCAGTCCGCCGCTCTGGGCCGGGCCGCGCGCTCTGCCGGTCGTATCGAGCCGCAGGAGGCCATCGAGGCCGCGCAGCACGCCTTCGATATGGAGCGCGCGGCCCAGCACCTTCAGGCCGAGGCGCAGGACGCCGAGCTGCTGTCCTGGCTTGCCCATCGTGCGGCCGGTGGCTCGGTGATCCTGGTCGCTGCGCGGCCAGTCGTCGTTGCGCGGGATGAGCGTGCCCCGGAAGCGGTGACGCTCGTTCAGCGCCTGGGCCGTGTGGTCCAGCGCCTGCCCGTATTCCGGCGGGCTGCCTGATATGACGATCTGCGCGCCCATGATCTCACCGGTCGGGCCTCGTGCCCGCGCGCAGGATACCGCCCGGATCGTCGCGCCGTCATGGCGCCTACGGGCCCGGTCAACCATTCGTTTTTCCCCTCGCTCTGTTGCGTTCCTCGCCGGAGCTGAGGCGCCCCGCGGCCTGCTATTGAGACTCGGACCCGCCGCGGGGTCCGCCCTTTCCGCACCTCTGCCGTCGTGCCTGCCAGCTGCTGGCCGGGGTGCTCTTCGTGTGTCTGCACAGGTTCTCCACACCCTGGGAGATCGCTGATGTCGGCCGCCTCCTGCATCCCTGGCCCGTCCTCATCCCCGATGTTCACAGCATCGGGGAATGACATGCGGAAGTCTGGGTCCAGCGATACCCAAGGATGGGTGATTGAGCCCCAAAGATGGGTGGCGCAGTGGCGCCAGATCCATCCGGTGAAGGCGGCGCAGTGCGTCGCCGAGGCGATCAACGCGCCCGCGCGGACGGTCGAGAAGTGGTTCAGCGGAGAGGCCAAGCCCTCGCTGGATTACGTCGGGCCGATCCTGAACCGCTACGGCTTGGCCTTCGTCGTCGGCGCCATGGCGAACCCGGTGCCCTGGCTCGACGACCTCGCCCGCGAAGAGCGGAAGCTGAAGCTCCTGGCTGAGCGGCGGGCCATCGACGAGATGCTGGCCGAGGACTTCCGGAGGGCGTCGCGATGAGGCCGATCCGCTTTCATGTCCTGCGCCTGCTCGAGTGGGTCGCCCAGCTGGACGAGGCCCGGGCCAACGCCCGCATCCGCTCGATCGTCGCTTTCCGGAATCGCCGCGCGGACGACGCCAAGCGCTACGGCACCGCCGCGGACGCGATCTGCCCGCCGGCCGAATGGAATCCACGCCTCTGGGATCGCGACCAGGATCCTCGCACCGACACCCGGGAGCGCCGGCCGTGAACACGCCGCTCCGCACCATCGCGACTGACGGGCTGCTGGTCCCGACGCATGTGATCAATCGGGCAGTCACCGCCTGGCGCATCGCTGCGACCGACGAGATCGCTACCGAAAACCGGGTCACTGTCATCGCCGATGGCGAATGCGCCTACGTCACGGTGCCCAACGACTTCTGCCGGGCCGCTACGCCCGTGACCGGCGACTGGCTGCTCATCGGCCGAGACGGCTCGGTCTCGCATCGCCGCGCCGATGTCTTCGAGGCCGAGAGCCTGCCGGTCCCGCGCGCCAATGCCGGATGCCTCGCCGGCCTGCCCCCGCGCGTCCCCCGCTTCCCCGGCTGAAAGGCCCGCCCACGCGGGGCGTCCCCGCGCGACTGGAGCACACGATGTCCGAACAGCAGCCCGAAACCGGTATCGCCGTCGACTTCACGGTGCAGATCGTCGCCAGCTACGTCCGCGGCAACCACGTCGCGGCATCCGAGCTGCCGGCGCTGATCGCGTCCGTGCACGCGGCGATCACCGGCCTCGGCCAGACCGCGATACCGGCTGAGGCCGATGCGACCCGGCCCAGCCAGTCCGAGATCCGCAAGTCGATCCGGCCCGACGGCCTGGTCAGCTTCATCGACGGCCGGTCCTACAAGACCCTGAAGCGGCACCTCACCCGGCACGGGCTCGACCCGCACGCCTACCGCCAGCGCTTCGGCCTGCCCGCCGACTACCCGACGGTCTGCGCCAGCTACAGCGCCCAGCGCTCCGTGCTCGCCAAGAACCTCGGCCTCGGTGTCGTCGGCGGCCAGGCCGCCCGGAAGCCGCTCGCCGCGGTCGCCTGATCCACCCCTGATCGAACCACCAGGCGGGCCAGTCCCGCGAGGAGAGAGTCATGGCCGAGAAGCTGAAAGCGAAGAAGGACACCGGCATCGCGCCGAGCGTGCTGAAGAGCCTGATCGACGTGTGCAACTCGCACAAGGGCGACATGGACGAGGCGCGCGGCGAGCTCGGCGCCGCCGTGAAGAAGGCCGAGGACGTGCACGGCGTCCACCGGAAGGCCTTCAACGACTGCCGCAAGCTCACCCGCATGGAGGACTCGGCTCGGGCCGACTACCTCCGCGCCTTCGACGACTACCGGGCGAAGCTCGATCTCAACCCCGCCCCGGATCTGTTCGACGAGGGCAAGGACGGCGATGAGGCCGCGCGCCGCGCGACCCAGGACGCCGCCGCGTCGGAGCAGGACCAGGTGGCCGAGAACAAGGCGCGCCTGAAGGGCATCAAGCAGCTCGAGCCGGCGGTGCACTGAGCCATGGCGCTGCCGAAGATCCTCGCCCTCGACCTGGCCACCCGCTTGGGGTGGGCCTGCGGCTCTCCCGATGGGGAGCCGACCTATGGCTCGAAGCTCCTGCCTTCGACCGGGTCGGACATCGGGCGCTTCGGCGACGCCTACGACCAATGGATCCTCGACATGATCACGCTGGAAAGCCCGGCGCTGGTCGTGTTCGAGGCGCCGTTCGTCGGCGGCACCGGCAACGCGAACACGGCTCGCAAGCTGATGGGCCTGTGCTGGCAGACCGAGATCGCCTGCTACCGGCGGCAGATCCGCTGCATGGAGCACGGCAACACCAGCGTGAAGAAGATGTTCGCCGGCAACGGCCGCGCGGAGAAGCACGAGATGATCGCCGCGGCGCAGCGCCATGGCTGGAATCCGAAGGACGATCACGCGGCCGACGCCCTCGGCCTTTGGGCCTGCGCGGTGCACGAGAGGGCGCCCAAGTATTCGCGCCTGAAGCTCGGCGCCCTCGGCGCGGGGCGGGCCGCATGACCTGGCCATTCGGCACGCTGCAGCCCTTCGGCTTCGACATGCTGATGATCGACCCGCCGTGGGCCTTCGCGCTCCGCTCTGAAAAGGGCGAGGCGAAGAGTCCGCAGGCGCAGTACGCCTGCATGCCCCTCGACGCGATCAAGGCCCTGCCGGTGGCGCAGCTGGCCCGCGGCGACGCCTTCCTCTGGCTCTGGGCCACCAACCCGATGCTGCCGCAGGCGCTCGAGGTGATGGCCGCATGGGGCTTCACGTTCACCACCGCCGGCACGTGGGTGACGACCACCTCCGGCGGCAAGCTCGCGTTCGGCACCGGCTACGTGCTGCGCAGCGCCTCCGAGCCCTTCCTGATCGGCAAGTTCGGCCGGCCGCGCGCTGGGCGATCCGTGCGCAGCGTGATCATGGCGCCGGCTCGCGAGCACAGCCGCAAGCCGGATGAGGCCTACGCCGCGGCCGAGGCACTGCTGCCGGACGCACTGCGCCGGGCCGACCTTTTCTCGCGCGAGGCCCGTCCGGGCTGGGAGGCCTGGGGCCACGAGGTCGGCAAGTTCGACCGGCCCGGGTCCGTCCCCATGGCAGCGGAGTGACGCCCATGCGCTGGGTTCTCGCCCGATCCGGAACGGTCCTCTACCGCGGCAGCCGCGAAGACGTGCTGACCGCCGCCGAGCGCTACGGCCTCGTGTGTCACGTCGTGCCGGAGGTGCGGGCCCCGAAGCCCGGCCGCGGCTTCTACGACGACGGCGCCGGGATCCCGCCGCGCCTGATGCAGAACGCCGTGATCTTGCCGGAGGAGATGCTGCCGGCCCGGCTCCGGAGGCGCGCAGCATGAGCCGAGACCCCGACAACGTCGTGGCGTTCCGCACGCCTGCCGACCAGGCCGCGCCGCCACACAACACCGAGGTGGAGCAAGCGCTGCTCGGCCTGGCGATGATGCGGCCCGAGGTGGTGCCGGCGATCGCGCAGATCGTGCGTCCGGAGCATTTCTTCTTCGCCGACCACCAGGAGGTGTTCGCCTGCATCGAGTCGCTGGTGGCCGCCGGCTGCCCGCCCACGCCGATCGCGGTGAAGGGTTACCTGCAGCGGCCGCAGATCGGCGACCGCCCGGCCCTAGCCTACCTCGCCGCCTGTGCCGGCGACACGATGGGCCTCGACGCTACCGGCTACGCCGCGATCGTCCGGGACCTGGCCTCGAAGCGCTCGCTGCTCGGGGTGGCCGAGAAGCTGACCGAGATGGTGCGCACGTCGCCCCCCGGCACGGCCGCCCAGGCGATCATCGATGAGACCGAGCAGGCGCTGCTCGATGTCCGCGCCATCGTCCCGCAGGCGCACCTCGCAGGCCAGTCCGCGCCGGAGGCCAGCCGCTGGATGCTCGATCGCATCAACCAGCTGAGGACCGGCCAAATGGAATCCACCGCGATCTCGACGGGGCTGTCCGAGCTCGACCGGGTCACGAATGGCGGCTTCCAGCGCGGGCAGCTCTGGCTGCTCGCGGGCCGGCCGGGCATGGGCAAGACGGTCGCAATGACGACACTGTCCCGGCTCGCCGCGCGCGAGGCTGGCGTGCTCGTCTACCAGTGCGAAGTGACCCGGGATCAGCAGATCGCCCGGTATCTGTCCGATCTCTCGTACGTCCACAACCGGCCGCTCACGTTCGGCAAGATCATGGCCGGCGTCGAGATCGACGACGAGGAGGCCTGGAGGATCGAGCAGGCTGCGGCCAGCTTCGACAAGCTCCACCTGCGCCTGGAATGCGAGCCTGGCGTCACGGTCGCGCAGATCGCGTTCGGGGTGAAAGCGGAGAAGCGGCGGCTGGCCAAGATCGGCGTGCGCCTCGGCGTCGTGTTCGTCGACTACCTGAAATTCATCAAGGTCTCGGACCGCTACCAGGGCCAGCGCGTGCTGGAGATCGGCGAGATCTCGGGCGCCCTGAAGCAGCTGGCGAAGGCCGAGGACATCTGCGTCGTCCTGCTCGCTCAGCTGAACCGCGGGGTCGAGAAGCAGGAGCGCGAGGATCGTCGGCCCACCCCGGCCGACCTCCGGGATTCGGGCGAGCTGGAGCAGGACGCCGACGCGGTCCTGCTGCTCTTCCGCGAGGCCGTCTACGTCGAGCGCAAGATGAAGGCGTCGCCCACGCCGGAGCTCGCTGATCGCATGATGCAGGTCCAGCACAAGCTCGAACTGATCCTCGGCAAGAACCGATCCGGGCCGCCCGTCACGCTGCCCCTTTGGTGCGACGTCGCCCATTCCGCCATCGCTCAGACATCGAGAGGGGGCTTCTGATGGCCCGAATCCGCACGATCAAACCCGAGTTCTGGACCGACGAGAAGATCGTCCAGCTGCCGTTCTCGGCCAGGTTGGTGTTCATCGGCCTCTGGAACTTCGCCGACGACGATGGGCGGATCCGCGATGAGCCGGATCGACTGCGTATGCAGATCATGCCGGGCGATCCCGTCGACATGGAACTGGCTCTCGACGTGTTGGTGGCCGCCGAACTGATCGAGCGCTGGTACGGCGACGATGGGTCGGTGGTGCTGGTGATTCCCGGCTTCGGCCGGCACCAACTCATCTCGCACAAGTCGAAGTCGAAGCTCCCGCTGGATGCCTATCGCAAGGCGGTGATCCCAGTCGCGGCGCGGCGTCAGGTGGCGCAGAAATACGGGTGCACGCCCGGCAACGAAAACCATCCGGCGGAATGCTACTTCTGCGGCGCGCCAGGCTCGATCTTCTGGCCGAAACGGTCCGACGGAAAGCCCAGCTACTGGGTCGCGTTCTCCGGGCTCGAACTTGACCACTTTACTCCGGAGCACTCCGGAGGAGTGACGGACGGTAAAAACCTCGTTCTTTCATGTAGATCGTGCAATCGCTCACGCGGCCACGGCAACCCTCACGACTTTTTCCCGGGCAACTCCGGAGGCCTCCGGAATCCTCCCTCTGGAAGGGAAGGGAATGGAAAGGAGGGGAATAGAAAAGATCCTAAGCCCGCCGCCGCAGAACCTCACCCCACGCGACAGCAGGTCGAAACGTCGGCTGCTCAGCCCGCCTCGAAGGTCGAGCCGGCGGCGGGGCCGAGCCTGGCCGAGGGCTGGAACACCCGGGCCAACTTCGACCGGGTCGAGGCCCGGGTGCGCTCAGCCCTCGACGGCGGCCCCCAGGATCTCCGGATCGGCCCGATCGCCAAGCTGGAGGCCGACGGGCTCGACCTAGAGGCCGAGATCGTGCCGGCCCTGCTGGACATCGCCGCCTCGTCCCGAATCCCGATTCGGACCTGGACGGTCTACGCCGACCGGGTCGCCGAGCGGGTAGCGGCGCAGCGGCAGAGCCGTGTCGCCCAGGGTCTGGCCGCAGTGCCGGCAGCCCCAACGCCCGCCGAGGACCTCGTCGACCTCGGCGTCTCGGGACAGTGGCCCGAGCCGACCCTGCGGAAGTGGATCGAGCGGTTTCGCCAAGACGCCGGCAGCTGGTCGGAGGCCGTGTTCGGCCCGCCCCCGGGCCAGCCTGGATGCCGGATTCCGTCTCGGCTGCTGCTTGAGGCGGCGTGATGGTCCGCCACCGGCGCATCTCCGGCTCCGCCCTGCGCTGGGAGCGCATGCACCGGGATGCCGCGAAGGCGCTGGCCGCACAGGCGGCGGAGGCCATGGCGGCAGGCCGCGCGACACCCCCCTCTCCTGCGGCGGGAGAGGGGTCGAGGCCGGACGCGCAAGCCGCGCGAACGGGGTCGGGTTCGACTGGAGCGTAGCGTGGGTCGCCAACGGAACCAGAGGCAACGCCTGAAGAGAAAGCTCGAAGCCGAGCGTGCGCACAAAGTGTTCATGCGCCGTGGAGAGATCTTGGAAGAAGAGCGCGCTCAGCGCGACGAGGCCGATGCGGCGAAGACTGAAGAAGCCAAGGCCGAGCCCACCGAAAGCCCGCAGGAGCGGCACGATCGGGAGCGGCGGCAGCGTGAGGAGGAACGCATCGCCGCCCGGCGGGCCGAGCACGACCTGCCACCCGGCAAGCAGTGGGCCATGGTGCAGGCCTGCGTCGGCCATACCGGCGAGCTGTGCGAGAAGCTCCGGAACGCCGGCATTCCGTTCTTCCGGCCCCGGGACGAGATCGAGCAGCGCCTCGCCTCGGGCCGGATCCGCCGCATCCGCATGCCGCTGTTCGACCACACGGTGTTCGTGGGGCTGGAGCAGCGTGGCCAGCTGGAGCGCCTGGCCGTCGAGCATCCCTGGCTGATGGAGCGCCGGGTCTACGGCACCATGCCGGGACTGCGCCACGATCGCGCGTTCGCTTGGGACGTCGAGCGGATCGCGTACTGCGAGTCGATCCTGGATGAGAACGGCGAGCCACGGCCTGCCCCCGTCATCGTCCCGGTGACCGTGCCGGACGAGGAGATGCGCAGGTTCGCGGACGTCCTGATCGGGTCGGCCCCGACGATCGACGACCTCGACCGTATCGAGATCGGCGAGGCGGTGCGGGTGGTCGACGGCCCGTTCGCCAGCTTCGACGGCCTGATCGAGGAGGCCGACGTGGCGCGCGATCGCTACAAGGTCGCAGTCAGCATCTTCGGCCGGGCCACGCCTGTCGAGCTGGAGCGGCAGCAGTTCGAGCGGGTGTAAGCTTAGGGATTGGGTTGACCGACAAGTTATGGCAGATGAAAGCTATCTAGCCGTCCTGGGATGCTGAGAATTTCAGACCTGGACAGGTAGATTGTTCACGCTGAGAATGGTGCGGCATGGCTGATAAAACGAAGCGCGATCTGGATGATTTGGAATGGCTTGTTGAACAGAGGGCAAGGAACCAGAATTCTTCTTTAAGTCTCTACAAGCTATATATTGAATATCAAACCGAACTGAGTGACGATGTCGTTTGTGGCAGGTTGTTTCGCGCATTGATCGGCGTAAATTTTTCTTTGTGGCGCTCTGTTTTTCTCAGCGATGTAGACAAAACAGCTGGTCTGCTTGAGCGAGACGCAGAAATATTCCTAGTCAATCTCATCGAGAATAATGCCGTAGGTTACTCACAGGACAGGGCATCTAACTATTGGACGTTTAGATATTACGTATCCGCAGCCAGAGATATTTTGCGACGCAAGCGGAAAGAAACAAAGGATTTAGAAATTATACCTAAGCTGCCCAAAGAAAATCCATCAGGCAGTGCGCATGATTGGTGGGAATTGCACCAAACCGTATTGGATACGACAATCGCTAACTTCACGAGGCACCTTAGCGCTGCTCGCACCAGTGCGAGTGACGACGGCTAAAGCAATGCAACCGCTGCCGTTCGAATTGCCGCTTGACTCGATAAGCTGCTTCTGAATCTATGCGTCCCGCATCGCACGCGGTGCCGGACGACCGCCCCCTTCTTGTACTCCCCGGTGAGCTGGGTTGACGGACAAGAGGCTGGGTGACCCGGAGGGCGGTTTCTGACCCCCTCTTTGCTACGACTCTGCCCGCGCCAAACGTGACCGCACCAGTTCGGTCGCCGCGCCGGCAGTCCCATTGCCCTTGAGGAAGACGGACGGGCGGACGTCCACCTGGCTGTAACCCAGGCGCCTTTGGCATGGCGGGTTCGAGCCCTGCCTTCCTCACCACCAGCGCACGGACCTCGCATGCTCGACTGGATCGGCCGAGGCCGCCGCATTGAGCGCAAGCTCGACGCTCTGCTGAGGTTGAGCATCACTCACGACCGGGAGACAGCCATGGCCCAGCAGACGTTGCAGGATCTCATCGACCAGGTGCACGCCAACACCGCCGTGGAGGCCGCCGCCGCCGCCGCGATCACCGGGCTGATCGGCCGTCTCGAGCAGGCCAACTCCATCGGCGACGGCGCGCAGTTCGCCTCGATCATCGCCGAGATGAAGGCCGCGGCCTCGACCCTCGCTGCCGCGATCCCGGCCAA
This sequence comes from Methylobacterium sp. GXF4, assembly GCF_000272495.1. Taxonomy (NCBI): domain Bacteria; kingdom Pseudomonadati; phylum Pseudomonadota; class Alphaproteobacteria; order Hyphomicrobiales; family Methylobacteriaceae; genus Methylobacterium; species Methylobacterium sp. GXF4. The sequence continues at coordinate 85,123 of NZ_AKFK01000066.1, forward strand.
CACCGCCGTCGCGCAGGATCCGGCGCCGGCTGAGACCGAGCAGCAGACCGGCGACCAGGGCGCGCAGCAGTAATCCAGATCAGCGCGAGCGTCGGGCCGGCGCGCCTGGGAAGCGTCCGATCCGCCAGCGCTGAATGATCAGAGGCCGCCATGTGCCCTCGGCCGGTAGAGAGCAATCACCCGGCGGGGTGAGCGCTGGGCTGGAACGCCTGGCACCCAAATGCAGAGGCTGCCATGAACACCAGTGCATTCATCCGCCACCTGTCGGACGACATCCGCACCCGCTTCCCGGACAAGTCCGTGTTTTAGGTAGTCGGTGACGTCGAGAAGCTGATCGAGCGCCTAGTGCAGGCGGCCGGCACCGCGCCGCAGGCTGAAGCCACAGCGCGGACATCCGCTTCAGAGTGATCGTCTGTCGATCGCACCTAAGGCAAGGCTGGCGCAGCGTTTAATTGCTTAATTGCCTATTATTTGTATTTTTGCGCCAATTCGTTGTATTTCATCGACACGAGAAGTTTATCCTCGTCAATACTGATGTTCGACGCTGCCCGAACGCCAATTGCGCCCGGCATCTTGATTAGACCGCAGCTTAAGTCGCTCGGGTCCAGATCTGTCACGATTACTCGGGAAGAACATAAACCACCCACGGTCGCGATATTATATGTGCGGCTTATATATGCTTCTACCATGAATTGGCTGTCGTCTGGCGTCGGGTCGGATGAGTAACCCGCTGCCCGAGCTTTTGCGGCGGACTGAGCCCCTGCATCGTTCGCCAGAATCAGCGACGTAAACCTAGAAGCATCGCAAGTCCCACCTCCGGATTTCCCGCACTCGCGGATCAGTTGAATCAACCGCATATTCTCGGGATTGAGGTCCGCATCTTTAGCGGCTTTCTGCAATTTCACGAGCTCAACGGTCTCGGCGTTGATCAGCTTCCGATTCCGCAGGGCTTCCAAATTCTGAGAGACCGCAGCTTCGAGGTTAGAGAATAACGCCGATGACAAAGCGTCTTTTGTCACAATCGCCCTGTTGAGTGTCTTTTCAAAACTATATCCAACGTCGCTTTCGATTGCGAATTTGTAGGTATTGACAATATTTTCTGCTGCAGTGCTGTCAGCAGATCCTGCTGTCCGAGCCCGCTTTTCGAAAGCGTTGAAGAATTTTTCCACCGTGACCTGGTCGAGGGGCATCGCCTTGTCCTCGGCGCCCCACCACGCGATTGAGGTTACGGCGAGTGCGCATAAAGTTTTGGCTATCGAAAGCGACATAAAAGACTCCAATACTGACTGCGCTTATCATTCGACTGGGTAGAAACTTTGCTATAAGAGACAGAAGCTTTCCAAACAGACAGAGCCAGTTCTGCTGGCGCACTATTCGAACCTCCACCTAGAATGCTTAATCAATGCAAACCCCTGCGCTCCTATTCGCAGCTTAACTTGATGATGCAACTTGAGCGTCGCAGCAATCACCGAAAGTGACCTCTGATCACGCGACCGTGAGGTGTGGCGTCGCTGCAACCACTGGGCGAAGCCGCCCAAGAGGGGGGGCGACCCTCCTTCTCGGCCCTTCGACTTCCACCCTCCCGCCCTGCGCGGGTGAACACACCCCCACCGCACGAGGTGCCCATGTCGATCCTGATGTCCTCGGACAACCCGACCGGCGCGAAGCTGGAAGAGCACCTGGCCCAGCTGATCGCCGAGATCGAGGCCAAGTGCCGGAAGATCGAGGGGGACCAGCGGTCTGAGGCGCAGACGGTGCTGCACAACAACCGTGAGATCATCGGCCATCTGAAGCTGGCGCTCCGTCATCAGGAGCACAGCCAGGCCGTGCTGGCAGCCATGGCCCCGGATCAGGGCCCCACAGGCAAGCCCCGCATTGGCGTAGGCTCCTGAGCCCGGGGCACGCCCCATGCCCACCCACGGCCCCCGTAAGCGATCCTGCGCGGTGATCAGATTGAACCGACCAGCCAGCAAGGGGTGGGGGGTGTCGATTAATCGATCCGGGCTTTCGGTTCAGGGGCGGATGCCAAACCGATTCTCGCGGACCAAAATCGAAAAAATCTGATGCCGCAGATCTTCCGAGCTCGGAATGGCGGGCGTCAGCCGACGCGACAGCGGGGCGCTCCGAGGACGCCGTATCGCGAGCGTGGGTACGATGCGCGGTGGGATCGGCGATCGAAGGCCTTTCGGCGCGAGCAGCCGTTCTGCCAGCGCTGCGAGGAGATCGGCCGGACGGTCCTCGGCACGGTAGTCGACCACAAGATGCCGGTGGCGGATGGCGGCGCGGTGCATTGCCCGGATGCCGGGCTGTGGACGCTCTGCCAGGCCTGCCACGGCTGGAAGGGTGAATTGGAGGCGGTGGCGCGGCGGACCGACCAGATGCACCTGATCGTGCGCTGGTGCGATGATCCGAGCGCCCGGCCGGTCATTCGCGGCGAGGTTCGGTATGGGGGCGGCTCGGAAGGCTGATGCCGGGCCCGCGCAGGTCGGCGGTGGTGATCCCCGCGTGGTTGCGCATCCGGCGTTCCGCGAGATCCCGCGGTCCCTGTTCCCGCTGACCAGCGCAGAGGCGCAGGCGGAATACGATGCACTCGCCCGGCTGCTGTTCGATGCGGGGCGGTTCACCGCCAACGCGCATCGCAGCCTGTCCAGCTACGCGATGCAGTTCGACACGATCACGCGGGCGGCCGCGAGCGGCAAGCAGGTGCGGGGCTCTTGGTTCGCGCAGCTGGACAAGGCCCGGAAGGAATTGGGGCTCGATGACCTCGACAGGCCGATCGCGGCCCCTCAAGGGGCGCGGGTCAACCGGTACGCGCGAACGGGTTTCGCGAACCGCCGCTGACCAGCGCTTCAAGCCGGTCGAGATCGAGATCGACGGCGCGATGCAGGCCTTCCCGGACTACGTCGGGATGGCCGTCTGGTATTGCGAGGAGGTGGCGGCAGGGCGCGTGCCGGCATGCGATGAGGAGCGGCAGGGCTGCCAGCGCTTCCTCGATATGCGCGCCCAGGCGCTGACCGGCCGGGCCGATTACGTCTGGTCGGACGCCCACGTGATCGACGTGTGCGACTTCGTCGGTAAGCTCCCGCACGTGAAGGCCTTCACCGGCCCGATCGTCCTTGAGCCGGTGCAGTGCTGGTATCTCGCCGGCATCTTCGGGTTCCGGGAGAAGGCCACGGGGCTGCGGTGGACTCGCACCGTGCGGGTGTGGATCCCGCGCAAGAACGCGAAGACGACGCTCTCGGCTGGGGTGGTGCTGTACTGCGCCAACTTCGAGGGCGAGGCCGGAGCCGACGTGGTGGTCTCGGCCGCCTCGGAGGACCAGGCCCGGATCCCCTACGACGTCATCCGCAAGATGCTCGGCAAGGACGAGGATCTGCGGGAGATGACCGGGGCCGTCGACATCAAGGACGGGTGCGAGTTCACGGTCTCGGGCGGCACGATCAAGCTGGCGCACGCCCGGGCGAAGAACCTCGACGGCTTCAACCCGCACGTCCTTCTGCAGGAGGAGCTGCACGCCCAGGACCAGGGCGTCATCGGCGTGCTGAAGACGGCGCAGGGGTCCCGCCAGGCGCCGCTCGATCTCGGCATCTCTACGGCGGGCCGCGATGTGAACGCGCCGGCCTACGACGATTGGAAGGTGTGCCGGCAGGTGCTCGCCGGTCGGCTCAGCGCGCCGCGCATGTTCATCGCGATGTACGCGGGCTCGGAGGTGGACCGGGATCGGTGCTTCGACCCCGCCACCGTCGAGAAGCTCAACCCGATGTGGGGCGTCTCGCTGAACCCCACCTCGATCGAGGAAGAGGCGTTCGAGGGCCGCAAGTCGGAATCGAAGCGGCAGGAGTATCTGAGGACCCGGATCAACTTCTGGTCCCGGGCGGCCGGCAACCTCGTCTCGCTGGAGGCGTGGGAGCGCTGCGCGGATCCGAAGCTGAAGCTCGACGTGTTGAAGGGCTTCCCGCTCTACGTCGGAATCGACCTCGCGAGCCGCTCGGATCTGAACGCGGCGGCCTACATGGTGAAGGCCGGGGACCGGGTCTATTCGACCGCCGATTACTGGCTGCCCGCGAAGTGCGATCGCCTGAAGGATGACCGCTTCGCCGATGCGTTCTTGGCCTGGCATCGCCAGGGATGGCTGCAGCTGACGCCCGGGTCGTTCATCGATTACCGGGTGATCCTGAAGCAGATCCTTGCGACGCTGGACGGGCACAATGTCGTCGGGGTCGGCCTCGACGACTACCAGGCCAACCTGATGGCCTCGGAGATCGAGGCGGCCGGCTACCGGGTCTTCATCATCCAGAAGAACGCCCGGAACCTGACAGCGGCCACCGACGACCTCGTGGCCCGGACCGCGGATCCAGAACTGTTCCAGCACGATGGCAACCCGGTCACCGCGTGGTGCGCCGGCAACGTGGTCGGCCATTACGACCAGAACGCCAACGTGCTGCCGAAGAAAGAGAAGCCCTGGTCGAAGGCCAACATCGACGGCTTCGACGCCCTGGTGGAGGCCAACGCGCTGCGCGTCGATCACGAGGCCGGCCAGCTCGGCTCAACCGCCAAGCGCGCCCCTGATGCGAACCCGTACCTGACGCGCGGCCTCGCCGGAGCATCTGCCTGATGAGCCAGACCGAAGCCGAGAAGTCCGAGACCCTGGCCAAGGCCGCGGGCGATGTGCCGGGCCCGCTCACCACCACGGATTCGGCCGGCTGGGATCAGTTCGAGTTCGGCTGGAACGACATCAGCGACTTCGTTGGGCTGGGCAGCCGGACGGCGCGCGGCGGCTTCCTGGGGCGCGATGCCGTCGGCATGGGGCTGGCTATCCAGTGCGCGGACCGGAAGGCGCAGGACATCGCCAAGGCCGAGATGCTGCTGTGGAAGCGCAAGGGCCGCGGCTGGACGATGGTCGAGCACAACCAGCATCCGGTCGCCCGGCTGCTGATGACCCGGCCGAACGAGCAGCACACCTGGACCGAGTTCTGGCGCATGATGATCATGCACTACGAGCTCGCCCAGAATGCCTACGCGCTGAAGCGCATCGCCACCGACGGCACGGTGCTCGAGCTGATCCCGATCTTGCCTGCGCGGTGCCGGGCGCGGATCGCCTACCCCAGCGGCAAGCTGTTCTACGAGATCTTCGCCGGCACGGAATACGAGCGGTCCGTCCTCGGCGACACGTACATGATCGTGCCGGCCGATCGCATGATCCACCTGCGCGGGCGGCTCTGGGATGGGCTCTACGGTCTGTCGAGCCTCGCCCTGGGCTCGCCCATCTTCGACCTAGTCTCGGCGATCTCCGAGTATCAGACCAACATCTTCGGCAACGACGGCAAGCAGCCGATCGTCTTCGAGACCGCCAAGGACTTCGGCGATGGCGCGCTGGCGGATGCCGCCTTCCGCCGGCTGAAGCAGCAGCTCACGGACCGGACCCGGAAGGCCAGCGCCAACGGTGACCCGATCCTGCTGGAAGCCGGACTGCAGGCCAAGGTGATCGCGCTGAACGCCCGCGACGGCCAGACCACGGAGAGTTTCAACCAGCAGGTCATGCGGATCTGCGGCCTGATGAACATGCCGCCGCATAAGATCTTCGCGCTGGAGGCGGTCGCCTACAACAACATGGCGGCGATGAACCGCCAGTATTACAGCGACTGCCTGCATCCGACGGCGCACGGCATCCAGGAGAAGTTCCGGAACGCGCTGTTCCCGATGGACGACTGGCCGATCTTCGGCCCGCAGTTCGACCAGGTCGCGCTCATGGCGACCGATCTGGATGCGCTCTCGAAGCTCGTCGACACGGCCATGAAGGACGGCCTGATGACTTTCGACGAGGCGCGCGAGGTCCTGCCGTTCCGGCTGAACCCGCTCGCCGGTGGCGGCGACCAGCGCATGGTCCCGGTGACCATGAGCCTGATCGGCCCGGACGGCGCGGTGATCCAGGCCGGCACCGGCCAGAACGCCACCCAGCCGGGCGCTGGCCAGAACGAGAGCCCCGACAACAACGCGGGCAAGGGCGCCGGTCTGCGCCTCGCCTACGACGCAGCAGGAGCAGCCTGATGGCCTCGGAGCGTGTCTCGATCGACGAATACCTCGGCTCGCGCGGCTACGGCGGCGTGGAGCGCAAGCACTTCGCCCGGGATTCTGGCGTGATCATCAAGGCGGCCCGCGTCCTCGAGAAGGCCCCGAAGTTCGACAAGGACGCGGGGACGATGCGCTTCGTCATGTCGGCGGAGATCGAGGATCGTGACCGCGACATCGTCGTGCAGGCCGGCCTGAACACCACCGAGTTCGAGAAGAACCCGGTCGCGCCTTGGTCGCACCGCGCCGGCGACCCACCGGTGGGCACGTGGTCGGACCTAGAGAAGACCCTCACCGGGCGGCCGAAGCGCACCGAGGGCACGCTCACCCTGGTGAAGGGCGAGCCTATGGCCGATCGCCTGGCCGTGCACTTCGAGGCCGGCAGCGTGCGCGCCTGCTCCATCGGCTTCATGCCCACCTCGATCGAGCGCCGTGAGGTGCCGGAGGATCAGCAGGGCAGCTACTTCTATCCGGGCTACATGATCCACGAGGCCGAGCTCTACGAATGCTCGCCGTGCACCGTCCCGGCCAACCCCGCCGCGCTGGCCAAGGCCGCGGCCGCGGGCGACGTCATGGCCCGGGAGATGATCGAGGAGGTGCTCGACACCTGGTCGATCGAGAAGGGCCTGATCGTGCCGCGCAAGGCGTTCGAGGACGCGCGCCGCGGCGCCGGGCCGACCAAGAGCACCATCGTGTTCGACGGCAAGACGTTCGAGGTGAAGGCCGGCGAGGACGGCGCGCCCGTGCTCGAGCCGGTGAAGCCGTCGAAGGCCGAGCGCGTGGTCGAGGCGATCGAGAAGGACGAGAGCCTCCTCGGTCGGGTCGCCAAAGCCCTCGGCTTGAAGGGCAAGACCGAGGCGGCGGATCCGAAGCCGGAAGAGGACGGCGAGAAGCCCGCGCCCGAGCCGACCCCTGAGCAGAAGGCGGCCGCCGGCATGGCAGCTGACCTGCCGGCGCTGATCGCCAAGCACGAGATCATCGAGGCCGACGCCCGCATGGCCGTCCTCGACACCGAGATGGGGCAGCACGTCCCCGCGTAATCCGCCCGCAGATAGCCGAGGCGGCAACCCGGTGGCGACCTGCGGGCGCGGCCACCTTTCCCAGGAGAGTGACGATGACCCTCGCTGAACTTCGCGAGAAGCTGAAGGCTGCCCGCGAGGCGGCCACCGCCGCCCGTGCGAAGGCCGTTGCCGACAACGCCACCGATGCCGACCGTACCGCCTACAAGGACGCGCTGACCGCAGCCGAGAAGGCGCTGGACATGGTCAAGGATGCCGAGCGGCAGGAGGCTCTCGACGCCTCCACCACCCGCTCAGCATCCGCCGCCGCTGGCACCGAGGTGCTGGAGCGGACCGCCGCCAACGATGGCCGCTTCGCCTTCGCCCAGCCGGCCGAGAAGATGAGCGTCCTTGACGAGGCCACGCTCATGGCCGCCGCCTCCGCCAAGAGCCGCGCCTTTCTCCAGGCCGGCATCGCCAAGTCGCCGATCGAGATCCTCGGCGAGGAGGGCTACGAGCGCTTCGTGAAGGACCTGAAGGACCGGGCCTCGGCGAACGCCGCCCGCCGGCGCGAGAAGACCAACACCACCCTGACCTCGCAGGACGGCGGCATCCTGCTGCCGACCCCGAACGCCAACACCATCATCGAGCTGCTGCGCGGCGAGAACACGTTCCTGGCGGCGAACCCGCGGCGCGTGCCTCTCATCGGCGGCCAGTTCAACCAGCCGCGCGGCGCGACCTCGTCCACCGCCGGCTACGTCGGCGAGGGCATGAAGAAGCCGGTCGGGTCGCCGACCTTCAACGGCATCTCCATGCGGTCGAAGAAGATCGCCGGCATCGTCATGGTGACGATGGAAGCGCTCAAGTGGTCGCTGCCCGACCTGCAGGCCTACATCCGTGACGACCTGCGCCGCACCCTGGCGCAGAACATGGACCTCGCCTGCTACTTCGGGGCCGGCTCGAACTACACCCCGCTCGGCATCCTCAATCGGCCGAACGTCAACGCCTTCGACGCCTCGGCCACCGGCGCGGCCGCGCTGTTCGCCAACCCGAAGGCGCCGACGGTGGCCGAGCTCGACCGGGTCGCCACCCGGATGATCCTGGCGATCACCGACGCCAACATCCCGGCGACCAATCGCTTCGCCTGGACGATGAACTACCACCTGATGCGCTACCTGGCGGACGCCCGGGGCGCCAACGGGCAGTACATCTACCCGGAGCTGAACAGCGACACCCCGACCTGGAAGGGCTTCCGGGTGCTGGTAACCACGCAGTTCCCCTCGAACGGCGGCGCCACCACCGACGAGTCCACCCTGGCGCTCGTCGACTGGAGCAACGTGCTCTACGGCGACGAGGAGGACATCACCGTCCGCACCTCGATAGAAGCCACCATCGACCCCGGCACCGGCTCGCTCGTCCACCTGTTCCAGCAGAACATGATGGCCGTGCTGATGGAGGCCCAGCACGACATCGCCCTGAACTACGACCAGGCGGTATCCGTCCTCCGTCACGCCCGCTGGGGCTCGCTGTCCGCCACCTGATCGGGGCGATGATCATGGGCCGCCGGAATGAGCCGGCGGCCCGCTGAGGTTCAGGATCAAGGACAGCGGACATGCTGGCGAACAACACGAAGCTCGACCTGCGCCACTACGAGGAGATGGCGCGCAAGAACCACCGCGGCCTCGTGCCGATGGTCTTCGCCGAGACCACCCTGCCGTATGCCCTCGGCGAAATCGCGGGCTTCAAGCCGGCAGCGGCGAAGAAACTGCACGATGATGGCACCGCGGTCCCGCACGAGAGCGTCTACCGGTCCGGCTCGCTGCCGGAGAAGGAGGCGGGCGCCGGGCTGGTGAACGAGACTGAGGACGAGACGCGCCGCAGCGCCGTCGAGATCCCGGCGGACGTGCTGGAGGCCCACGGTCTGAAGCGCATGGCCCTGGCCAAGAAGATCTCCGGGCGGGACCCCGCAACCTGGGACGAGGCCGACGAGATCATCAAGGCCGAGCAGCAGCGCCGGGATGCCCTGGTCGATGGCACCCGTGGCGCCGTGACCAGCGAGTTCGGCCTGCAGGCGCCGGTCGCGTGAGCGGCGACGAGAAGGGCGCGCAGCAGGATCGCAGGCCGGCGGACGTCCGCACCGGTCCTGCGGCCGCTGACGCGCTCCGCGATCGCGGGCCGAAGACGGCCCGGCGGCTGCCCAACAAGATGCTGAACGGCGATGCGCGCCGCGGCTACGAGACCAAGTAGGCGCCCATGGACCTGCAACGCATCTCCACGCCGCTCACGCAGGCGCAGAAGCTCGCGGTCGTCTCCATTGACGCGCTGAAGCTGCACCAGCGTGTCGAGGAGAGCGACGGCGATGCCTTGATCGGTGACCTGATCGAGGCCGCCTACGATTACCTCTCCGGTCCCGAAGGCTGGCTGAACGGCTACTGCATCCTGGAGGAGAGCTTCGAGCTGTTCGTCGACACCCTCGGCGAACGCCTCGAACTGCCGATCCGCCGCTTCGTGGATGGCGACCTCGTCAGTGTCGAGCGCGTCGACCTCACCACCGGCCAGTACGAGGACCTCAACGCCGGCCTCTACACCGTGGTGCGCGAGGACGACTACGGCGTGATCGTCGGCCTGTCAGGGCTGGCCCTGGGCGAGCGCGAGCGGTTCTGGCGTGGCATGGATTGGAACGCCTGGGCGGCCCGCTGGACCTCCCCGCCGGCCCGCAAGCCGCGCCTCTACCGGATCAGGTTCGCGGCCGGCGCCAAGTCCGCCGCTCTCGTGCCGAGCCCGCTGAAACAGGCGATCAAGCTGATCGCGGGCTACTGGTACGAGAAGCGGGAATCCATCGAGAGCGACCCGCGCACGCAGGCGCTGCCCGAGAACCTGACCATCGGCATCGGCCGGCTGGCCGGGCGCTACCGCGTCGCCGCCGACCACAGCTGAGCATCGACATGGCGGCTGGCCCCCTCGACCAGCGCGCGCAGTTCCTGCGCCGCGCGATCATCAAGGATGCGGATGGCCAGGTGGTCAGCCGTGGCGACTACGAGCCGACCTTCGTCCGCTGGGCGAACTTCAGGGCGCTGTCCGCGCGGGAAGCCGCACAGGGTGGTGCGGCTCAGAACGTGGCCAGCGGCGTGCTGACGGTCCGGGACGGACCCCAGGCCCGCACCATCGTCAACGGGGATCGGGTGCAGCTGCTCGGCCGCGACTTCAACATCGATGGCGTCGCCCTGCCGGATCGCTCCACCGGCACGATCGCGCTGAACATCTCCTCGACGCTCGGGGGCGAATGATGCCCGATCTCGGCGCCACCTTCGGCTACCTCGGCCAGGGGCAAGCTGCTCTCGACCTGACCGGTGCGGCCCGCGGGTTCGATCAGCGCCCCGGCGTGCTGTCCGGTCTGCGCCTCGTCGACACCGTTTCCGGCATCATCGGGATCGACCGCATCTCCGGGCAGCTGGCGAAATACGCCGTGAAGCTGGCGCTGAAGAGCGACCAGGCCAGCCTGCATGCCGCCCAAGAGATGGTCGAGCTGATGCGCTCCCGGGTGCCGCAGGATTCCGGCCTGCTGCTGAACGGGATCGGCTACCGGCGCGAAGGCAGCTTCTACCTCGTCGAGGCCACTGCGGACCGCGGCGGCTACGATTACGCGCTGGCGGTCGAGGCCGGTCACCATGCCGGCGGCACGCACGCGGACGCCGACTTCTTCGCCGACACGACAGGCAAGGGCGGACGGCGGGTGCGCGAGTCTCACGAGACCGACGTGCCGGGGCAGCCCTTCTTCTACGGCTCGGTGCGCGAGGCGCTCTCCGATTGGAGCAAGGAGCTCGGGTCGAGCATCGGGTCCTCCGCGCGCGAGGAAGGTCTCTGATGGCTGCTGCGCCGTCCACCCCCGAGCTCGCCCTGCGCGACGCCATCCGGACGCTGCTGAAGGCCGATACGGGCTTCGTAGCGATCGCCGGCAAGCAGATCTTTGACGAGGTGCCGTCATCGCTGGGCGAGGCCGCACCGAAGGTGAAGCCGCCCTACGCCTATTTCGGCCCCATGCGGCGGACCGGGTACGAGATCATTTGCAGCGAGTCCTGGACGATCCAGGCGCGGCTCTACGCCGTGTCCACCGCCTTCAACCGTGATCAGGGCTGGCTGCTCATCGACGCGATGGTGCGCGCCCTCAACCAGCTTGAGCAGCCCGACTTGCCGCTCGCCGATCCCTACAGCCTGCGCACGCCCCTCGTGGTCGGCCAGGCCGGGGACGTGATCGCCCCGCTCCAGGCGAAGTCGGTCTTCTTCGACCTCACCACCAGCATCGCCCGGCCTCTGCCGGGACAGGAGGACTGACCATGGCAGAGCCCGCACTGCTTCCCGGCAACCGATTCCGCGCCTATCGCGGAGCGGGCGCCGCCGCCAAGTTCGTGTGCTTGGCGACCGCGATCACTCTTACGCAGACGAATGCGTTCGAGGATGCCACCGTCGCGGACTGCGATAACCCGCTGGCGATCCCGGACCGGAAGAGCATCAAGACCTCCAAATCCTGGGGCGGCCGTTTCGCCGGGTCCATGGCGGCGGATCACCTCGCTGAGTTCCAGGCGGACGCCGACAGCGACGACCCGGTGCCATACGAATTCCGCGTTGACCCGAAGGATGCGACCGGCGCTGGCAAATGGGTCGGCGACGTCTTCGTCGAGAGCTTCGAGGTCACGAAGACCAACAACGGCATCGTGAGCTTCACCGTGCAGTTCCGCGGTGATGGCCCGCTGGCCTGGGTTGCGGGTGCCAGCACGTGAGCGAGGCGGACACCTCCCGCACGCTCGTTACGGCGCCGTTCGCCGGGCGCGAGTGCCGGTTCCAGCTTCGGCTCGGGGAGATGGCCGAACTGGAGCGGCTGTGCGGCGCCGGCATCGGCGCGATCTTCATGCGGCTCGGCACGCACCAGTTCTCGCATCGAGACGTGTGGGACACCATCCGCCTCAGCCTCGAAGGCGGCGGCATGAGCGGGATCGCGGCTTCGGCGCTGGTGGTTCGCTACCAGAACGAGCCGCTGATGGATTACCTGCCGCTCGCCGGCCAGATCGTGGCGGCGGCAGTGAACGGTGTCCCCAAGGGAAAAGCCGAGACCGAGGGGGAGAGCCCAGCCGACCCGGCGACCTCTCGGTCTTCATCGGAGCCGGGGCGGTCGCGGGCTTCTCGCCGGAAGAGGTGAAGCGGATGACGCTGGCCGAATGGCACGTCGTCATCGAGGCCTTCATCGCCGCCAACAGCCCCCCGGAAGAGGGCACCAGCGAGGACGAGTTCCTCGCGGTGCTGGCCGAAGAGATGGCGGCAGGCCGCGCCTGACCGCCCGTCGATAGCAGGAACGCCGACTTGGCCGAACCGCTCGTCATATCGTTTGCCGCGGACACGTCGCGCGCTCAGAGCGCGATGGCGTCGCTGGCTTCGCAGATCGTGGGCAACATGACCTCGATCGGCGTAGCCATGTCCGGCGGCGCGGCGAACGCGAACTCGTTCAGCGGCAGCCTGTCCGGCCTGGCGAGCAACATCCAGCGCGCGGCCTCGGCCGTGGGCCAGGACGTCCGGAACATATCGACGGCCACGGCCAACGCCGCGACAGCCGATAAGGCGACTCTCGAGGGCGTCGTCCGAGCCTTCACAGGCGCGGCGGCAGCCTCGACCACGGCCGGCACGGCGGTGCGTTCCGGCCTCACGGCCACCACCAGCACGATCACGGGCGTCGCGGCACAGATCCCCTCGCTGAACACGCTCCTGGCGGTGTTCCTCGGGTTCGAGGCCGCGAAGCTCGTCTTCGACAGCGTGTCCGCTTCGATCGAGGCCGCGCGCAAGCACATCGCCGAGTACGTCCAGATCGGCAAGGACGCGGAGAAGGTCGGCGTCGGGACAGATTTCTTCCAGCGCGCCACGCTCGGCGCGGACAAGTTCGGCCTGAAGGTCGAGCAGGTGGTCGCCGCGCTTCAGCACGCGCGCGACGCCAGCGAGATCAAGATCGGCGAAGGCAAGGACGGCACGAACACGTCGGCGATCGACGGGCGCCTGCAGCAGAACGTGCGGGCCGGCAACCTCTCGGCCGGAGACAAGGCCGCCTTCGACAACGCGAACGGCCAAGAGGCCAAGATCCGGGTCATGCTCGACCTGATCGAGAAGCTCCGGGCCAGCTCGCGCGACGTCGCGGCGTTCGACCTCGCCGGCAAGTTCTTCGGGCCCGACTACGAGCGCCAGCTTCGCAGTGGCGTCGACCTCACCAACCAGCTGCGCGACACGCTTAACAGCACCTCGACCACGGTGGCGGGGGTGCGCATCGTCGGCGTCGACGAGGTCGAGCGCGCCAATCAGCTCGACGCCAAGGCGAAGGATATCGCTGACACCTTTGCGAATGCCCTGGCGCCGATCCAGCGCGACATCTCGAACGCGGTGCTGGATACCTACAGCGCCTTTCTGAGCGTCGAGGCGGTGATCGCCCGCGTGGTGCAGATCGCGGTCAACCTGTACCAGACCATCAGCGGTGTCGTCGGTCAGGTGCGCGACCTGGTCGGCTCCATCCCGGGCATCGGCAAGATCATCACCGCCGGTAACCCGATCACCTTCCTCCAAGAGGTCGGCCGCGCCACCGGCGCCATCGACCCCGAGGTGCAGGGGCCGCCGGCGCCGCTGAACGTGAAGGTGCGGCCGAAGGGGCCGGATCGCTCTGCCGTTCTACCGTCGCTGCACACGCCGAAGGGGCGAGGCGGCGGGTCCGAGAGCGAGAGCCTCGATGCAATCGAGACGCTGATCAATCAGCTGGAGAAGGCTCGGGACACCGCGAAGGCCGAGCTCGACAACGTCGGCAAGACCAACGTCGAGCGCGAGAAGGCGATCGCATTGGCCAAGGCCGAGGCCGCCGCCCGGGAAGAGGTCAAGAAGGGCAACCGCACCGACCCGGCCCTGGACGATGACGAGCGCACCCGGGTGCTCGCCGCTGCCGAGGCGATGCAGAAGTACAAGGATGCCACCGACAATGCGCAGCAGGCCTTGCGCCAGAGCGTCGAGGCGGCCCGCTTCTTCGCGCAGTCGGCTTCCGACGGACTGGCCGACGCCATCATCAACGGCAAGTCGTTCGGCTCGGTGCTGACCGACATCACCAAGCAGCTGGAGCGCTCGGTTCTCACGGGCCTACTGACCGGCACCGGGCCGCTTGCCGGGCTGCTGGGGACTGCGCCGGCCGCCAGCCTCGGTAGCAACGCCACGGGCGGGCTCCTGGGCAACCTATTCGGCGGCCTGACCAAGAGCGGCGGCGCGTCCGCCGGATCTCCGCTCCCTGGTGCGCAGGGCCCGAGCCTGCCGACGGGCGGCCTGTTCGACATCTTCGGCAGCCTATTCCGGGCGAATGGCGGCCCAGTTTCGGCGGGCCAGCCGGTAACGGTCGGCGAGATGGGCCGCGAGCTGTTCGTGCCGAACGCAGACGGCAAGGTCATGCCGATCATGGGCGGGGCCGCAGGAGCCGGACCGCAGTCGGTCGATCAGAGCCGCACCTACTCGATCGACGCGCGGGGAGCACAGGTGGGCGTTGCGGACCAGATCACGGCGGCGCTCGGTGCATACGATCGCGGCCTGAACCGCACGCTCGCGTCGCGCACCGCTGTCGCCAACCGGCGCTACAGCACCGGTCGTTGATCCGTGGGCATCTTCGACGCTGCTGGCGCTGCGGTTCTCCGGGGCGACACGATCACCGCGGAGATCCTGGCGTACTTCGACTTCGCATCCGCGCCCCAGCGCGTGCATGCTGGCTTCGGACCGCTCTCGGCCGGCGGCCACATCTGGCAGGGTATGGGCGGCCTCGGATCGGTCTCGGACATCGAGAGCGCGGTCGGGGGCATCGCTCCGCTGGTGTCCTTCACGCTCTCCGGCGTTGGACCGGAGATCGCCAACGACGTCGTGAACGCCAAGGCCGAGGTGAAGGGCCGGGGCTGCTTCGTCTACCTGCAGCTCTACGACTCGGACCTGACGCCGCTCGGCGGCCTCTACACCATGTATCGCGGCGTGATGGACCGGTTGATCCACACCGCCACCAGCGCGGACGCCTGGACCGCACAGTTGACTGCCGAGACCCGGTTCTCTCGCCGCGGCCTTCCGCCATTCGGAAATCTCACCGACCGGGATCAGCAAGCCCGCTACCCGGGCGACGCTGGCCTGTTCGACATCTCTGCCATGATCAATCGGAGGCGTCCGTGGAATCCCGAGATCCCGGAGGACAAGACTTGAGCACGTTCCTGCGGGCGATGGGCCGTGCGACCTTCGTATGGGGTGAGTGCGACTGCTCACTCGTCATGGCGGATTGGTGCCGGAAGATGCGCGGTGTCGATCCGGCAGCGAGCCTGCGCGGCCGCTACAGAACGGCACGTGGCGCGATCCGGCATGTGCGGCGCCTCGGCGGCTTCGAGGCGATGGCGCGCTCGCTCATGGCCGGTTGCGGCTTCGCGACGACGCAAGCGCCGCGGCCTGGCGATGTGGGCCTGGTCGAGCACCCCGCTGTCGGCCCTGTGTTCGCGATCCGTTGCGCGCTCGGTTGGGCGGTGAAGAGTCCCGAGGGTGTGGCGGTCGACGATTATGCGACCGTCGTGGCCTGGAGCGTCTAATGCCAGCTGCGATCGGCGCTGCCGTCATCGGGGAACTGGCCCTTGGCGCGACCGCTGAACTGGTCGTTGGCTACGCCGTCCTCGGTGTGGGCTTCATCGGCGTCAACTACGCCGCCCAGGCGCTATTCGGGGGCGAAAAGCGCGCCGATGCTCAGGTCACGGTCCGGCAGGCCATAGCACCGCGCCGCCGCGTGCTCGGGCAGGCAATAATTGGCGGCGTGATCTTCGTGCTTGAGACTACGGAGTACGATAATCCTGACGACGACAAAGCTAAGATCCTCTATCGCGGCGCGATCCACTGCGTCGGTCCGGTCACCATCCTTCAGTATTACCTCGGCGATGTGAAAACGGGGTTGGCTTCCGGGTACGGCGGCATCGTTCCGGATAGCGTCTATCAGGGTAAGGTCGTAATCGAAGGGCACCTGGGAGCCGACAATCAGCCAGCGTCGGCCGCTCTGCTGAAACTGCCGTACTGGGGGGCTGATAAGCAGCTCAACGGGCTCTGCTACAGCGTCGTTGTTGCCACTCCGCTGAAGAAGGGCAGCCAGATCTTCCCCGAGGGCGCCCCGGACGTCCGACTGCTCGTGACCGGCGATTTCTCCTATGACCCGCGCACCGGTGGCTATGCCTACACCGACAATGCCGCGATCCTGTTGCTCGACTACCTAATGCATGAGAGCGGCTACAGCCTCGCCCTGTCCGAGATCAATCTGCAGAGCTTCGCGGACCTCGCCGACGTCTGCGACGAGCAGGTGCCGCTCATCGTGCCGGATCCGAACGGGGCGACGTCAGAACTGCGCTACCGGTCCTGGGGCAGCTACGACTATTCCGAGCAGCGCGCCGATGTGCTCGGTCGGATGCTCGCTGCTTGTGACGGCGAGCTCTACCAAGACGGCGACGGACTCGTGGCCGTGCGCGGAGGACGCTGGCAGGCGCCGACGTTCACCATCGACGAGAGCATGATCCAGGGCTGGGATCAGCTCGAGGAAGGTGACGAGGCGTACAATACCTTCACGCGGGTCAAGCACACCTACACCTCGCCCTGGCACGACTATCAGCCGACCGAGGGCGACCCATGGGACGATTTTGCCGCCCAAGCGCTTCAAGGCGTCATCGAGACCGAGAAGAGCTTCATCCGGGCTCCCTCGCACAGCCAGTCCCGGCGGTTGGCCAAGATCGCGATGGCCAAGGGCAACCCGCGGTTCCGGCTCACCGGCCTGCGGCTCTCGCTTGCGGGTCTACCGGCCTACGGCGAGCCGACCGTGCGCCTCGTGCTTCGATCCTTCGGCATCGACACGACGTTCGCGATCATGCGTGGCACACTTGCGATGGCCGGTAGTGCACTGACCAACGTGAAGCTCGACCTGATCAGCCTCGACGCCTCCGCCTACGCCTGGGATCCGGCGCAAGAGGGCGACCGGCCGCCGTTGCCCGACACGTACAACTGAGGCCGGCATGGCAGATCCGCTACCCTGGCCGAGCGTGCTGGTGCCGTCCTCGGAGGACTGGTCCCTGCGCGGCGGCACGCGCTCGGGCGGCCAGACCTTCCAAGGTCACGAACAGATCGTCGCCTCGCCGACCGCGCGCTGGAGGGCCACGCTGACGATCCCATGCATGCAGCGCGAGCAGGTTATGGCCATGCGCCGCCTTGTAGCTCTGGGGCGCACGCAGGCCTGGGCAGTTGGGCCGATCGAGACAGCACGCGCCCCCTGGAACGTCGACATGATCGGCGGGAAGATCACCTACGGTCGCGGAAGGAAAGACGCGGCTGTGAATCTCGCCTTCGAGACCGGGCCGGACACATCGTCGAGCCTGGATTTCCGGCTCGCGATAGACGCCAGCATGAACGGCACCACCCTGACCATCCAGCGCAATAAGGGCGGCGTGCTGGAGGTCGGCATGCTGTTTTCCATCGGCGGTCGGCTGCACATCCTCACCGATCTTCCGGCCGGGGATCCGGGCACGCTTGGCTTGCAAGGGCCCGCCGGGACAATCGGCATCGGCTTCCGCCCCTGGTTGCGGGCTGACTACACCGCCGACACGCCCATGGAATTCGGCGCGCCTGTCGGCCTGATGCGGCTCGCCTCCGACGACACGGGGTCTGCCGAGCTGCAGCTCTCCCGGCACGGCACCGTGACGCTCGATCTCATCGAAGCGTTCTGACGCGGCCCAAGCTTTCATCAGAGGTCAGCATGGCGATCCCGAGGCCCGTCGCGGGCAACCCTGTTGCGACCTATGCCAGCATTCAAGCCCTGTGCTCTGCAGTCGATGCTATTTTAGCGGCGCTGGGACCCGTCCAGTCGTCGTTGAGCACTCTCGGCGCTGAGATACAGCAGACCGGATCCGATCTCAGCAGGCAGATCTCAAATTCGGTTGCCGCAGAGACGGCGGCGCGGCTCGATCAGTTCAAGACCGCGGTCGATAGCTTCACCGACATCCGCTCCGCGTTGGCTGATGTTCAAGCCGCCGCCGATGCTCGCTTCGACGATGCGGATGCGACGATCGCGGACGTCACGTCACGGCTTACCGCAGTCACGGGGCAGGTGACGACTTTTGCCGCGTCGCTTCTCGCGCAGAGGCTGGAGCTGTCGGCTCGCGAGGATCGGCCCGGCTGCGCCCCCACACGCTTCACAGTCGTTGCAGTGCCGTCGCAACTCTCTGGTCCGCGCTCAGGCATGACACCCGTGCCGGCCGCTCTAATCGCGGTTGGCGACGTTGGCCCCGTCGTCCGCATCGTAGGGTCTGGAATTGTCGCGCCGGTTCAGCCGGTCCCGCTAGAGGATGGTCGCCTCTACCGTTTCCGGTTCGCCGTTCAGCGCCGCATTAACCCGATCGATCCGAGCGGGGACGCCGTGGTCTGCGGGGTTGCGTACCTCGACCAGTCCTATCGGCTGCTCGGGTATGATGTGGTGGCCCTTCAGACGTACCCCGAGCTGACGAAGGCCAACGGGCGGCGCACCTGCGAGGCCCTGGTATCGCGCACTGCGGGGCTCGGCGCTTCCTTCGCCCCGCCCGATTCTGGAGCTCGCTTCGCCGTGCCGGTGGTCCGAACCTATGGGCCCGACGCGCTGACCGACGTCGAGGTGATCGGCGCCGACGATGTGACCGGCCAGTTCGTGCTCAGCCCCGCTGTGGCGGACTTCGAGGCACGCATGGCGGCCATGGAGAGCCTGCTCGCCGGCCAGCGCCTCGACAAGATCGAGAGCCAGGTCGGCACACCGAGCAAGCTCACCTTCGCCAGCGAGGGCGATGCCGCTTACGCGACGATCCCCGCGAATGTGCAGGTCGTCGAACTCCTCGGACGCAGCTACGTCGGCGACGGCGGTCAGGGTCTCTACCTGAGAGCTCCAGGCACGCCCCCCGACGGGGCAGACACGATCACGTCCAACGGTGCTGTGTTCCAGCGCGTCGTGCCTGTCGCTGACGTGGTCGCGGGGATGCTGGCAAGCGGCTTCACCGCCTGGGTTGCGAGCCTGCCGACGTCGGCGCCGAGCGCCTCCGGTGTGGCTTGGAATAACGGTGGCGCGATCGAGGTCACTCCGTGAAGCCAGCATATTTCGACTTCCGCACCCCGGTGGGCGGCACGCCGCGGATGAGCGTCGTGCTTCACGGGCGCGATCCCCGCACCAAGGCTGTCGCGCGCTTGCCACTGCCCGGCACCACGATCGAGTGGCTGGTGGAATGGCCCGATGGCGCGGCAGCGCTCGACCAGACGTCCGGGCTCTTGGTCGACGGCCGGACCGGTGCGTTCACTTATCCGATGACGGATGAGCGCGTGGCGGCGATCGAGGGGGCGCCAGGACCCATCCCATACCGGGTGCGCGTGAAGCTGTCTGACGGAAGCGCCTACCCATTCCTGACCGGCACCGTCGGCCTCGGCGACCCCGCCCCGATGAGGCAAACCCCGATCTTTGCGGAGGATCTGTCCGTGGCCGCCTTCGACCCATCCTCCGGTATCGAGCCCTATCTCGTGGGCATCATCTTGCCCTATCCGCTCGGAGCGGCTGACCAGGTCGCTGCCGCGGCCATCGAGATGGTCAGCCACTTGCTCGCCCAGCCCAACGTCGGGGCTGCGCTCGCTACCTCGCCCGATCTGAACGACGATAGTCCGCGGGTGGCGACCTCCGCGATGGTGCAGGCCGTCAAGCGGCAGATCCTGGCCGAAGTCCAGCAGATGATCGCGGCCGGCTGAAGCCACCGCAGCGGCTCTCGGCGCCGACCGACTCACGCCGGCTGTCGACCCTCCCCCCCCCACAATCGGATCTGATCGATGCGCCTCTTCGTTCGCGCCCTGATCTGCTGCGCGCTGTCGCTCGCGGCATCGCCTGTGTTCGCGCAGGGCTCGGCACCTCGACTCTCCAGCCCGCAGTACAAGGCTGTGAAGTCCGGTTCTCTTCAGGCCGGGCAGCTCAACGTCCTGCCGGACGACGCCGATTTGGTCAGCCAGCAGGTCTACACCGAGGGGGCGGAGACGCGCTTCCGGGGACGGCAGTGGACGACCCGGATCGCTCCGAATGGGCCGCGATCGAACTACGCCTTTATCGGCGACAACATGGTGCTGATCGACCCGGGATCTCAGCGCAACGGCCCCAACACTGCGGGCTACGCCAAGAACATCTCGGTGCTGAAGAAGGGCTTTCCCTCGCAGAGCGCCACCTCGGGCGAGATCGACGGCATCCTGCTCAACTTACGTCAGGCCGGCCCGACCCCGAAGACCGACGCCGATGCCTCGGACGCCAACGCGATCCAAGGCAACGCGCAGGTCGCCGGTGATCCGGGCTTCCTGTCGTTCGGTGAGATGCAGATCTCGCGCATCGAGCCAACAGCGCCCTACACGACCACGCATTCCATTCGCCTGCAGCTCGGTGCGATCGACCCGTTCGGCAAGAACCTCGAGCTTGGGGCGACCGACCGGTACTACAACGGCGTGCACCGCCTAACCTTTGGCTACGGCGCCATCTCAGATGTCGGCGCCAACGACCGCGCTTTCTACGCCGTCGATAACACGAGCCCCTGGTCGACCTACTTTTACGCTGGCCATCCAGGCAATCCGGCTGTGCGGCTGATGGGCAATTCAGGCGCCATCCGCTGGGGACCGGACGATTCGTCCTGGACCATCCAGAGAGGCGGTGGCGGCAGCCTGAATTTCTACAGCGCCGGCGACATCCTCCAAGGGCAGATCAACGCGGACGGAACGACCTACTGGCCGGCAATCACCACAAACACAGTCGTCGTAGCCGGATCGCCGATGCTCACCCCTCGAAAGACAGTGATCTATCCTCCACTGACCTCGTTTCCGGCCTCTCCTGTTGAGGGCGAGACGATCTACAGCCAGCAAAACCGCAAAGTCTACACATGGGACGGCACCAACTGGCAGGCCCACTGGTGATCGATCGCGCCTGAGCAGCCCGCGCCAGAACAAGAGGCCACCATGCAACCTTTGTTTCTTCCGCTTTCCCTCGTCGCCGGAGACAGCTTCGACATTGCAATTCGGCTCTTTGTCGACCAATCCGGCAACAGAGTGCCGCCTCAGATTGCAGACGGCGAAGCGTTTGTCCTGACGATTGACTACGGCTCGGGACGCATCGTCGCCACCACCTCCAGCATCCGCGATGATCGGCTGATCCTGTTGACGGTCGGCGGGCAAGTGAGCCTGGCGCGCCAGCTAACGCCCGGCGAAACGGCGCGCCTCCTCGGCAAGTCTGTCACGTGGTCTCTTGCGAGGATCCCCGCCCCAAAGGTTCGGCGTACCTACCTTGCCGGTCCTGTCGGGGTTATCGGCCCGGGAGTGGGCGGCCGGGGCGACGCGCTCTTCGATCTCATCATCGACGACAAGGACATCGTCGTCGAGATCGGGTTGCCGGACGTCAACTCCTACATCGATGGCCGCGAGGCCGTCATTCGCTCCGACATCACGCTAGAGATAGCATCTGATATCGCCGCGGCGCACACCGCCATATCCCAGGAGATCGCGGACAAAATCGCCGTGCGCGAGGCTGCAATTCACGCGGCCGTTACGCAAGAGATCTCCAGCAAACTGGATGCCCGAGATCAGGCGATCCGGTCCGACGTCGCGGGCGCCATCGCGACCAAACTCGACGGTGCTTTCGCCGTCTTCAACGACACGCCCGCCGCGCTCGCTGGTATCCCCAACGGCTGGTCACGAACCGCGCGGGTGGGCGGCAAGCTGTCTGTCTACGCCAACGTCTCGGGCTCGTTGGTCGATCTCCTGAAACCCGCCGAATACTGAGGGCCCCATGTTTCGTCTCCGCTCTCTCGCGCTCGTCGCGGCCTTGGCGCTTGCCCCTCCGGCCTTCGCGCTCGACGCCATCCAGTCCACGACAGTACCCGGCCGTGCGCCGACGGCCTTGTGCACCAGCAGCCCGGCCGGCATCGCAATCAACCGCGCTGATGGCACCCTGTCGTTCTGTGATCCTTCCGCGGGCGTTCAGACCGCGCCGCTCCCGCAGATCGACACCAGCGGGAACGTAAGGCTCCGTGGCGGACCGCGCTTCGGCTCCTACCAGAACGGCAAGTTCACGTCCCAGCCCGACGCCGTGGAAACCGGCAGCGTGCTCTCATCCGGCGTAAGCTCCCTCGACACCACCTTTGCCGGTACGGTCAACCCGAACGCACTCATGCTTCGGCCGGGCAATTCAGTCTCGTTCTGCCCGCTGCTGTCGTGTATTCAGGGGCCCACAGGAGGAGCGTCCAACAGCGCTTTCTGGGACCACCAGCGCGCCACGTTGCTGATCTCTGCCCAAACGCGCGATGACGCGCACTCCGAGGAACAGACGCTCGCGACCATCACGACGGTCGGCACCAAGCAGATCAAGCCCTACGCTTCGTCCACCGCCTACGCGCTCGGCGACAACATCGCGATTGGAAACGCAGTCTATCGCGCGACTGCGGCTGGCACGACTGGGACCGCTTCTGCTCCGCCCGGTACGCGGCCCGCAAGCGCCCCCTTCACGGCCACCGACGGCAGCGTGACGTGGACTTGGATCAACGATGCCTCGATCTCCGGCAGTCTGGGCCATTACAATGAGGTGACGGCGATCCCTGGTGCCGGCTCGGTCTGGGCTGGTGTCGATAACCTTCAGCTTCAACCCGGCGTGATCCCGAGCTTCAACGTTGGGCGCGAGATCGACCTGACGAACAACAGCGGCAGTGATTGCGCGATTGGGGTCGCCAACTGCAAGGGGCTCTACGTCGCGATCAATGGGACGAATAAATCGACAACCGGTATCGCGGTCTCTTCGAGCAACACTGCGAATTTTGCCAGTCTCTGGGGCATACAGGTCGCCGGCAACAAGCTGGCATCGGAAGCCGACATCGACGTCGAAGGCGGCGCTAAGGTCGGGCTCGGTTTCAACACGGCCGGCATCGGTGCAGGCGCGCACAGCGAGGCAACGATACGGGATCGTTCGACCAGTCCGACGAGCATCGATATCGGCGGATCGCACACAGCGGCGATCACGACGAACAATGCCGCCACAGGCTACGCGCTTGTTGCTGGTTCTGGGCAGAAGGTGTGCCTGAACGCCCTAGACGATTGCTGGGCATATAGCGGGACCGCTGGCGCCGCTCAGTTTCTAAAGGGCGGCAATCCGGTTTTCAGTGTTACCGATGCGGGCGACATCTCGCAGAAGGGGCATGTCGGATCCACTGGCGCAACGGTCACGGTCTCCTCGTGCGGCACCTCTCCGACGGTTAAGGCGGGATCGAATGACAATTATGGCACCATCGTTGAGGGCACTTCCGCGACGGGGTGCAACATCAATTTTGCCGTAGCCCGGGCGACCGCGCCGCACTGCATTGTATCGCCGAACAACGGCACAGGGACGACACTGGTCGTTACCAGCACGACTGCTCTCTCCTGGACCAATACTTCGGCGAGCAATCTTGGCTTCACTTATGCCTGCTATGGGACCTGATAGACTTTCAATCGGGACCGAGGCCGGCTGACCGGTTTCACCACCCCTGACATCGTGAGGACGACATGACCGACACCGCGAGCGCGGTGGCGCTCCGCCGGCTGCGCGAGAGCGCCTTCAAGGGCGCCGCCAAGCGGCTGGCCGACGAGGATCTGCCGCGTCTGGGCCACGGTATCGGCTGCGGCGAGGACGAGCTGCACGCCTTTCTCGATGTGGAGACGTCCGGTGGCGGCTTCGACAGCAAGGGCCGGCCGAAGGCTCTCTACGAGCCGCACCGGGCCTACGCGCTGTCCCAGGGCGCCGTGCGCGCCGAACTGGTAAAGCTCGGGATCGCCTATCCGAAATGGGGGACGAAGCCGTACCCTTCGGACAGCTACCCCCGCATCGTCCAGGCGCTGGCGATCGACCCGCGGGTGGCGCTCGAGGCGACGTCCTGGGGTCTGGGCCAGATCATGGGATCGAACCACGTAGAGGCCGGTTACGAGAGCGCGGCCGAGATGGTGGCGGCCTTCCTCGACAGCGAGGAGTCACAGCTCGCCGCGGCGGTCGCCTTCATCCGAGCCAACCACCTCGATGATGAGCTGCGGGGGCACAACTGGGCCGCCTTCAGCCGCGGCTACAACGGGCCGGCCTACGCCTCGCATGGCTACCACACCAAGCTGGCAGCCCGGTTCGCCTTCTGGCGCAAGATTCCGGACACGCCCTGGAAGCCGCCGGCGCCCGCCATCGCGGCCGTGCTCGCCGCTCCGGTGGTCGACGAGAAGAAGGCTGTCGCCGTGCTGAAGCGGACGACCTCAGTGAAGCCGAGACCCGCACCGAAGCGCGCGGCCCGCCGGCGCGCCTGACCCAACTCCCTCGGATTCCGAGGCAGTTCGACCCGAGCCGGCCGGGCCTGCAGCTCACTCCAACGTGTCGGCGATCCTGATCAGTTCGGCGCTTTCCTCCGCCGTGATCGTCTCGTCCCCGTCGGTCGCCTGGGGCAGCTTCTCGATGAAGGTCGTCCCTTCGCAGTCGAGCACATGCTGCATGTAGCGCTTAAGAAGCGCGGCGTAGTCGACGGCCATTCATGGTCTCCCTTGAGCGAGGCCTACCGATTACCGAGCCGGCGGTTCCCGGCGCTTTCCTGAAACGAGAGTCCCGACATGACCCGCGCACTCCCCGCGGCGCTGGCGCTCGCTTGCGTCTGCTCTCCCGCCATGGCCGCGCCCTTGGCCTTCGATCCCTTAGGCGCGGCAATGGATGCCGTGGCCGTCTTCATCGGCGGCATGCTGGCGCTGGTGCTGCTCTACGCGGCGATCCGCCCGCTCGGCCGGGCGATCGTCGACCTGTTCTCGCGCTTCGGGGTCGGCGCGGCCGCGATCACCGCGGTGGTGCTGCTCGGCTTCGCTGCGCACCCGGCGCTCGCCCAGGAGGCGGCGGCCCGGCCCGGCGTGACGCTGCCCTATGGAGACTGGATCGCGAGCTACGGGCCCGAGCTTTTCATGCTGCTGGTCACCTGGCTTGCGGGCGTGGTGTCTTGGGCCATCGGCAAGTTCGCGCCCTGGGCCGCCTCGGTGCTGACCCAGAAGCGGATCGAGATGGCCGCCGTCGCGCTCGCGCAGTACGGCGCCAAGGCGGTGGCCGACGCCACGAAGGGCGGGAAGGTGACGGCGGACGCCGGGCCGGCCGTCATCGCGGCGGCCGTCCAGCGCGGCGTGAACGTCCTGCCGGCCCGGGTCGTGAAAGCCATGGAGCAGGGCGGCGGCATGGCCTCGATCGTCTTCCGGGTGCTCGACCTCGAGGACGACGCGAACGAGCACAACGTCCTGCAGCCGGCCATCGCGTCGCTGAAGGCCTCCGCTGATCCGAAGATCGCGAAGGCGGCATGATCACGCTTCCGTTTTGGGCGACCGCGCTCATCAGCTTCGGCGTGAAGCTGGTGACGCAGTGGCTCGCGAACCTGCGCGCCGAGGCCGCCCTGCGCGATCTCGGCGCTGCCACGCAGGCCAATGTCTCGACAGCGGCCGCCGAGGCTGCTGAGGCCCGGGCGCGCGCGGCGGCGGACGCCTCTGCGGACGGCGAAGACGATCCTCGCGACCTGCTCCCGGAGGCACGCCCGTGATCCTCGACCCGCTCCTGTGGATGCTAATCGGACACGCTGTGGCGGACTATCCGCTTCAGGGCGACTGGCTGAGCAAGGCGAAGAACCAGGCGCTCAATCTCGTCCCTGGCGAGGCGATCTGGCCCGGAGCTCTCCTATCCCACGCGGCGATCCACGCCGGAGCCATCCGCCTCGCCACCGGATCATGGGCGCTCGCCGCCTGTGAGTTCGTTGCCCACGCCCTGATCGACTACGCAAAGTGCGCGGGCCGCCTCTCTTACAACGTCGACCAGGTGCTGCACGTCGTGTGCAAGCTGCTCTGGTTCGGCGCCCTCATCATGCTGGGGCCGCTTCCATGACCTGCATCGGCTTCGCCCTTGGGCTGACGATCCTGCACTGCGACCCGGGACCCGCGCCGGCGACCTCTGCAGCCCGGTTCTGCCAAGTCATGTCCTCGCCCGTGCAGTACGCGCGCACGGACGATGCGCGAACCCGGCGGCGGCTGCGCTCGCTCAATGCGGCCTGGCGAGCAACCTGCGGAGGGAGCTCCTGATGCCGCAATCCAGGAAGCCGCTGATGGCGGCGCACCCGGCCGGTCCGTACAGCACCTATCGCCTGTTCGAGTGGTGCATGGCGACGATGATGATCCTGATCGCCGTCACACTCGCGATGCCCGGTGACACGATGGAGCGCGCGGCGCTGCGCCCGATCGCCGAGATGGGCGCCACCGAGGAGAACATGGCCCTGTTCTTCGGCGCCGTCGGCGTCCTGCGGGTCATGGCCCTCTACCTGAACGGCCACATCAACAACATCGTGGTCGGCCCGAAGGGGGCCTACATCCGGGCAGTCGGCGCGGCTGCCGGCTGCTTCATCATGGGGCAACTCACGGGCGCGCTCGTGTTCGACGCCTTCAAGGCCGACGCGCCCAGCTTCGTCATCCCGGTGTTCGGCACACTGGCCGGGTTCGAGGCGCTATCCGTCTACATCGCCGCGCTCGACGGGGTGTCCCGCAAGAGCCGAATAGGCAAGGCACTGGACCAGTTGGAGAGGGTCGTTGGTTGATGGATGCGTTTCTCACGTTCCTGGCCAACGTCGTCGCGACGCAGCAGTTCTTCCAGGTGTGCGTCGGCGGCTGCACGATGTGGCTGATCGGCTGGATGGTGACCCGGGGGCGAAACGATAAGGACGTACTCCCCGCGCCGGCGGCCGGCACCATCGCAGACGTGCCGCCGATCCCGTTCTCACAGGGCCCCCGCGAGTTGATCGACATCATCCGCGAGCAGCGGGACATGGATCGCCGCCGCACGGAGGACAGCTCGCACATCCGGGAGTGCGTCAGGATCATCCGCGAGGAGACCAAGAAGCAGACCGAGATCCTGGACCAGATCCGGGATGATCAGCGGATAGAGCACCGGCTCAACGCCGACCGAATGCACCGGCACCCATGAACTGCGCGCCGCCCGGCCAAGACCTCAGTCTCGTCTACGCCCTGATTGCGCTGCTGATCGGCATCATCGTCGGTTGGGCGGTGCCGAAGGATCCGCCGTAGCTGGCCTGCGGCTTGCGATCCCCAGCCGTTCCTCCCGAACCACCTTCAGCCCCGCCGGCACCCGCCGCGCGGGGCTTTTCTTTGGGACGGATGGAACATGGAGAAGGTGCTGAGCTTGTTGCTCCGCCTGTCCGCAACCCAGGTTAGTTTTGAGACCGGAGCGATCGATGCAAATTGGAGCCGTCTTCGCGATCGCCATTCTGGCAGGCATGGTCGAATTCGCTTGCCTCTGCCACGAGGCACCGGTTTCCTCTGACGAGTGATCTTCTCAAGAATGCGGCATCGCCAGCAGCCCGCCCGGTTCGCCGGCGCGGGCTTTTTCATGCCGAGTCCCGGGCTTGTATTGGGGGCGTCTAAGCCCCAGCACGCCCCGGTAACCGCCAGGCCTTATCCTGCATCAAGGGCCGCGTTGCGTATCGGCTTACTGAGGCGAGACGATCAAGACCCATGCCGCCGCATAGCAAGCCGCTAGCTTTCATCGATCGAGGCGAAAAAGCTGGCCGGCTTGCAGCTAGCGAGATGATCAAGACGCTGAGCCCGGAGACAGGGAGCGTTGAGGGCGTTGTGCGACGGATCGAGCAGGTCGGGATCATCTTGGCCCAGGGACATCAGGAAACCGGCATGCGAACTGCTGATGTCCGGGCATGGCACATCGGCTTTCAAGCGGGGATGACCCTCGAACTCGGAGATTACATGCGCCGCTTTTGAACGGCTGATTTTCGCCCCGCCCGGTGAGCAGATCGGGGCGGGGTCGAGCGGGTGGTCAACGCGAGGCACCGCCGCGCGGGGCTTTCTCGTTCTCGGCTGACGGATCTCTTTTGCCCAATCGGAGTTTGTCCGCCGCTTCAGGAGTTTCCTGTCGCGTTATCCTGGCAGGAGAACCCTATGACCAAGATCGCTTTCGCTACCGCCATCGCAATTTCCCTCACTAGTCCGGCTCTCGCACAGGGGGTGGTGGAAGCTCCAGCGGGTTCGGTCGTCGCGGTGCCGCCGCCGGGGGTGCCGGGCGTCGTAACCCAGCAGCCGGGGTCGACCGGTTCGGCGCCTGCAGTCACCTATTCGCCGACCGGCCGTGCGGCAGATGGCATCGCGACGGACTCCGCAGCAGCTGGCAACGAGGGGCAGCCCTCTCGCGTTGGCTCCACCGGCAGCGGTGGCTCCAAATAACTTGCGCGTCACGCCTCTGGAACGAGCCTTGCCAGAGCGGCTGCTAGTTCGTTCCTGAGACCACGAACCTCCTCAGCCCGCCCGGTTCGCCGCGGCGGGCTTTTCTCGATCTCATCCCCGAGCCTCATCCGACACTAGCCGCCCGGCGTAGTGTCGGCCGACCGCCTCGATCACAGGCGAAAACACGCCGACCATCCAGGGTACGAGTGCCCCGACGTGAAGCACGTCTTCAGCCACCTGGATTGTCACGCTGCCTTTCTGTCCGTAGCTGCTACCGGTAAAGGCACGCCGGTTACCGAGCCAGTCGTCTGCCTCTACCCGGATCTTCTCTTTCTCCAGTTGCCGGATCGCCCAATCCAGATGGCGATCGATCCGGCGGCGGACTTCATCCGCGCCAAGGTTATGCGGGACAGAGATGGTCAGGCGCTTGGGCATTGGCGTCTCCACGGAAACGGGATCCGTGACGTGCCGTGCGGTTCTTAACGAAAGGTAACTGCGGCACCAATGCGAAGCCGTAGGCCAGCCGTTTGCGCCATCAACCTGGCCTCAGCGTGATCACCTTCAGCCCCGCCGGCAGCCGCCGCGCGGGGCTTTTTCGTGCTCCTCGCCTTCGGCTGACTTGCCGGATGCGCCATCCTATGCGTCAATATCGACATGGCTCGTAAGTCGATCAATGATTGGTTATCTCTCACTGCGGCAGTGGCATCAATAGCCGCCTTGATCATTGCAGTGCTTGCCTGGATTTATCCAAATTCTCCTCCCGCGTTTTTGATGAAAAAGAATGTAATTTACGACGTTGAGTCTCCGATCTCGCTTGCGTTGGGTTACAACATCTCTGCAACAGGAGCTGTCCCAATTACTACTATTCGCGTTGAGGACGCCTCAAAGTTGCGAATTGGTCAGGTGCTCGGGTTCAATGGCGCTCGATGTGTAGTCCAACAAATCGAGAAGCCAGGCGTCCTGCTTGAGCGGTCGCCTGAGCCGTCGCTAATGAGTCCAAATGGGGCCGAAATTAGCTGTCGGATATTAGGAGGTTAAGGTCTATGGAAAGACTTTGAAATTTTATTGTCTTTTGAAACCGCACGCCCCCCCTGCCGCCGTGCCGGATGCGGGGAGATGACGCTTCATTAAGCTTGCGCCCTTAGCCCACCGCCCATGTCCGATCTACTGCCCGCCGTCGCCACCTGGCGCGAGCAGCTCGAACGCATCTCCGAGCGCGCCTCGCCCTGCCGCTACATGCCGCCTACGCGCTGGGCGGCTGTTCGGGAGGCCGCAATCGATTTCTGTGACCGCTTCGGGGCCGACGCTCTCGCCCTAGGCTGGACAGCGGAGCAGCTTTTCGGCGTCCATCCGCAGCACGGCACCCTGCGCGTCGATTATTGCGGGGCGGTGATCTCCGGCAGCGACAAGGCGCTGGGTGTCGAGGCGAACCGCATCGTGTTTGAGCGGACGTCGAGCTACCGGGATCGGCAGGGCCAGGAATGGGGCCCACCGATCTGGGAGTTCGCGGCGCGAGGTAGCTGACCCTTTTCAGCCCTGTAAGCTCTCGGCGAAGTCCTCGGGCACCTCGCCCCATTGGCCCAGGATAGTTGCAGCCTCCAGCTCGCCGGTTTCCTCGTCTGCTACGACCTTCACCGCGGCGGCGCCCGGCATGCGCCTGGACAGGGCCTCCGCTTTCTTGAGCGCTCCGCTCTCAGTCTGCGCGGCTTCCTGTCGAGCCGGCCGTAGCCGCTTCCGGTGGATCTCGAACGGCTGCACCACGAACGCCGTCTTCATCGCCATCTCAACATCCATTCCTTCTCGGCAGCCATAACCTACGACTGCCGTTCACGTTCTTCGGACATATCCACACCGGTCCACCACGCATTTGGACGCCTGAGTTTCGTGGATTGAACTGGCATCCCGCATAGGGTTTGTTCTGCATCCGTTCTAGCATGCGGAGCAGCTTGGTGCACCTCAACCGGATCGACGAACTGTTGGTCTACAGCCCAGATGCGGTCCGGGTCCCGCTGATCGGACAGACGCTATGCGCGGGCTTCCCGTCGCCGGCGGACGATTTCCTAGAGGGCGCACTGGAGTTACCGCGCTGGCTGGTCCCGAACCCGCCAGCGACCTTCCTATGGCGGATTT
This sequence comes from Methylobacterium sp. GXF4, assembly GCF_000272495.1. Taxonomy (NCBI): domain Bacteria; kingdom Pseudomonadati; phylum Pseudomonadota; class Alphaproteobacteria; order Hyphomicrobiales; family Methylobacteriaceae; genus Methylobacterium; species Methylobacterium sp. GXF4. Next base: position 115,671 of record NZ_AKFK01000066.1, read on the forward strand.
CCGGCTCCTCGATGGAGGGAGCCGGCATCTACGACCGCGACCTTGCCTGCGTGGACCGCAGCCTGAAAGCCGGCCACGGCAGCGTCGTGGTCGCGGCAGTCGACGGGCAGATGAGCTGCAAGCGCTTGGTCCTCGACGGCAACGTCGCCCGGCTGGCCTTCTGCAATCCGGACCTGCCGGCCTTCGCGGTCGATGAGCTCGGCGAGGGGGTAATCTGGGGCGTGGTGCGCTTCTCGATCCGCTGGCACGTCGCCCGCGGGCAGCTGTCGTGAGCGCGCCGGAGGCACGCCTGCGCGAAAGGATCGGCGGAGGCCGGGCCGTGGCCCTGATCGACGGCAACAGCTTCTACTGCTCGTGCGAGCGCGTGTTCGATCCGAAGCTCGCCACCCTGCCGGTGATCGTGCTGTCGAATAACGACGGATGCGCCATCGCCCGCACCAGCGAGGCTAAGGCGCTCGGCATCAAGATGGGCGATCCGTATTTCAAAATCCGCGAGATGTGCCGCGTCCAGGGCGTGCGCGTGTTCTCCTCGAACTACACGCTCTACGGCGACATGAGCGGCCGCACCAACGCGGTCTACCGGCAGTTCAGCCCGCAGGTGGAGATCTACTCGATCGACGAGAGTTTCCTGAACCTCTCGGATGTGGCGCCCGGCCTGCGGGTCGAGCTGGCACGAGACCTCCGCGCAACTGTGCGGGCATGGACAGGCATCCCCTCGTGCGTTGGTATCGGACCCACCAAGACGCTGGCGAAGCTCGCCAACCACATCGCCAAGACAGTGCATGAGCTGCACGGCGTGTGCGATCTGACAGACCCGACCGCCTACGCACACTGGCTCTGTCGGATCGACGTAGCCGAGGTGTGGGGCATTGGCCGGGCCTCACTCGCCAAGCTGGAAGCGATGGGCGTGGAGAGCGTGGCGGACCTGCGCGACCTCGACCCACGGCCGGTGCGCAAGGGTCTAACGGTGGTGGGCGAGCGCATCATCCACGAGCTGCGCGGGCTGGCCTGCTTGCCGCTGGAGATGGTCCCGGCCCGGAGGAAGGGTTGCGCGGTTACCCGCTCGTTCTCCGGACGGATCGAGGACCGCGCCACGCTGGAGGAAGCGATCTCGGCTCACGCGACGCGCCTCGGCGAGAAACTTCGGCGGGAGGGGCTGGCCACCAACCACGTCACGGTCTTCTACCACACCAGCGAGCACGATCGGGACGCCCCGATGCGCTCGGTCTCAACCACCGTCACTTTGCCGGAGCACACCTCGGACACGCTGGCACTGATTAAGGCGGCCCGGCTCGGGGTTGCCAAGACCTGGCGCGAGCCTGGGCAGCGGCCGTGGCGCTACTCCAAAGCCGGCATCGTCACCAACGACCTCGTGCTGCTGTCGCATAGCCCCCGGGCCCTGATCGGCGGGATGGACCGAGAGCGGTCAGGGCCGCTGATGGCGGCGATGGACGCTTGCAATGCGCGATGGGGTCGTGGCTCGGTGGTCCCGGCTCGTTCCGGGCTGGTGACCAGGCGCGAGTGGAACACCAAGTTCGAGATGCGGACACCGCGCTACACCACTCAAGTCAGCGAGCTACCGGTTGCTTACGCATGACCGCGGGTCATTACGGCGCCCGCCAGCGCGGCACCCGTCGACCTGCCTCCTCCTTTATCGCCAGACCGGACACCTCAAGGCGCGCCAGGACAAGAGCCGCCTCTCGCCCTCGCTCCCGGCCCGGGATCCCGGCGCGCTCTGCGATCTGGTGGGCCGTCGCGGGCTCGGCGGCGAGAGCAGCTAGGACGCGGGCGCGAGTATCCTTGCGCGGCCGCGCGCCGGTTCGTTCGATCCGCATAGCGCTACTGCAGCCGGCCGACGCCGCCGTTCAGGCCGAGCACGATGGCCCAGGCCAGCAGATCCCCGGCCGTGATTGGCTCACCGCCATCCACGCGCCAGTTCTCGAAGTCGTCGTCCGGCTCGACGGTGTGGCCGCGGGACGTGAGCACTGTCACGGCCTCAGCGATGGGATCTTCCTCGAGCATGCGGCTACGCGGACACCATCAACATCGCCATGCGAACCGCGGCCATTATCTGTTCGTCGCCACCATTCGGCATGTCGGCCACCACCTTCTCGATGATGCCTTGTGCGATGCCTTCGTACAGGCCGAGCCCAAGGGCGAAGGCGGACAGGCGCTGCACGAGACGTCTGACCACGGCTTTCTGGTTCGGATGGGGGCCCAGCTCGCTCATTCGTTCACCGGATGCGCTAGCAGGATCGCCGTGCTGATCATTCTGCCATCGGGCTTCAAGTAAAATTCGCTGATGCTCAAGCGGAATATACCCTATCTCAGCTCAGAAACGTTTTGCGTGTAAATACAGCCGCTGCAAATAGAACTGCTGATCCAGCCATAGTCAGGCTCGTCATCAAATATCTCCGCGGTTCAACGGAAGATTCAGCTTTTATCGCCGGGATAATCGTAGCGAAGGTTTCAACTTTTTTCGCTGCAACAATGCGCGCTCGCTCAGACGCCACTCGAACTTCCTCGTAATATTTTTCCTCGCGCTTACGGTCGTGCTCCAGAGCCTCGTATCGCGTGAGCGCATTAGACAGCAGGCGCTTCTGTTCTGGATCTTGACTAGCTGATTGCCGCTCCAGCCGACTGATGTTGTCGTCGAGATCCCTGATCTGCTGCTTGATGTCGATCATCCGGCGGGATTCCGGTCCGAGGTCGCGCTGGCCAATAGCCAGCTGAACAGCAAGGTTGATGCGAGCGCCACGCAACTCACCCACCATCTTGATATTGGCTTCATTCGCCTTCTGCGCGTCAACCACGCCCTCTCGGTTGCGTTGATCATTGACTGCTTGGCGAGCTTTCAACATACGTTCTTCGACGCGCTTTAACTCGAGCGCGCTCTGCTCTACGGCGTCTTGACGTGGCTTCGCGCTGAGGTCGTTGATCATGCGCTCAGCCTCCGACAACACCGCCTGTGTAATGGCGAGGGACTCAGCGGGATCAAAAGCCTCAACGTACAGCGTCAGAATTCCCGTTCCGGACTCCACGTCAATAGCAACGTGCTGATTCCAATACCGTAGAAATTTCTCGGTGGGCTTGCTGGTGTTAAATCTAGAGATATAATCGATGCTTTCGCGGCCGAAATAGTCGCGAAGCGGCAACTGAGCCTCTATCGCCTCTAACATGGGGCGGCTGTGAACGTATTCCTGAGTTATCAATGTATCTTGAGCAATCATTTCTTTTGGAACGCCTGCATTAGTACCGACCGCGTCGGGCGTTGCTTTGTCAGCAGTTCCGATGTTCGGGCGGACGGCGAACCGTGCTTCAGTTACAAAACGATCCGAAGCAATTAGTCCGTAGTAAACCGCTCCAGCCAGAGTTGGCAGCACGAAGCAAATCACGAACAGGATTAGGAGCCAGGGATCACTCTTGATATGGCTCTGGTAAGAGCGGACGCCCTTTTTGCGATCTGGGACAACCGGCATGCGAGAGATGCGGCGTAACGCCTTAGCAATCGCTTTTTGACGCGTCCGTTCCGCAATCGGCCGACCTTCGGCTTTCCCAATTTCCATATTCAACGGCGAACTCCTGGCACCGGTCAGCCGGGAGGTCCCGCCGCCCGAGCGGCTGCTAAGCGTTTCGCACCAGCCACCTCCCAGGCTTTTCATCGGCTAACGGCAAAAGCATGTCAGCCGCTACGGTCCCCTCCTCATCCATGACCCCTTCAATTTGAAGAATTCCGAGACGGTCGGGTTCGAGGCCATGGCGTTCCCCTACCGCGAGAGGGGAGGGGCGTCGAATCGGCCGGATCGGATGAGCCTAAGCTGTGTCCAAACCCTCCCGGCAGCCTCACAATTTCGCCCCATGCCGCCGGCCATATTGGACACAGTCTTCGCGGAAATCATTGAGCTTTTTGGCGCCGACAAATAACTTTTAATCTGTAGGTCCTGGGTTCGAGTCCCAGCGCGCTCACCATACCGCCTGCATCGATCATGGCCTGACCACCTTCGAGCTCGAACCGAGCTTGGTCGAGCACGAATGGCTTACGTGGTCACGCGAAGCAGTGCTCGGCCGTCACAGCGGCGGCGGGATACGCTGTCCGATGCGCGCTCGAGGTTCACCGGCCGATAGTTTCACCCTGCACAGGCCACTCAACCAATCGTCACGCACAGAACAGCACCCCGGCCGTCCGGTCCTTCCGCCAAACCAGCGTCACGGCGTAGCGCGTATCCGAGTTGGCCAGCACGAGGTCGAACGCCGTCTCCAGCACGGCTGCGTTCGGCCCGAAAAATTCCAGCATCGCGCCGCCGTCGGACAGGTCTTGGATCCGGCACGGGAAGCGCGACCCATCCGGGTGCTGGGCGAAAGCCAGCAGCGCCGTCGCCTTGCGCTCGCTGGCGCGTCGCTCGACGAAGATGGTCGGGGGCCGGGCGGTGCGGGGCATGGCCGAATGACCCTGACGGTATCGGCCGATCTGGCGCGATGTCAGTAAAAATGCGCCCAACATACTAACGATCGATTGATCAAAGCTCTCGTGATAGGAGAATAAAGGTATCGGCGAGGACATCTGAGCCAACAGCGGAACGCGCACCGGCCGGACGCTGGGAGACCGCGACCCGGCCTGCCGTCCGCGCCTTGCTACCGCCGCTCGTCGTCGCGCAGCGGCGGTCCCTTGCCGGCCTTGATGAACCGTCCGACGAACAAGCCGACCGGGATCGACAGCAGGAACCAGTTCCGCAGGAATCGTAGCGGCTTCGACATGGCTCGCCCTCCGTTTCATCGATCGGCGGCGCATCGGACCGCGGCGCGTCGCGGGAGCCAAACGCGCGGCCGGCCAGGGCGTTCGATCCGATCGATCGGGTCATGGCTTTTCCGGCTTCGACCCGTCAGGTTCCGCGCGCAGCCTCGACTCGTCGAGAGAGCCCCACGGGACATCCGGAGACGATCCATGTGCATCCGCCCCGGCCTCGCGGCCGTGTTCGGCTTCCTCCCGGCCCTCCTATCGGTCGCGGTCCACGCGGAGGCGCCCGGCCGGGTGCCGCCGCCCGCGCCGCCGCTGGCTTGGCCGCCGGGGTTCTCGCGAAATGTGCAGGGCACCGGTGTGCCGGGCCTCGACGGCGGCCACGCCTTCCTGTGGAACCAGCCTCCGGGCTTCGACCCGGCCTCGACCCTGCGGGTCGATCGTCACATCCCCGAAGGGTCCGGGGAGCCCGGCCACACCTACAAGGCGCTCTGGGCGCTCGGATCCTCGGGGCCGCACAATGCCGGCTACGAATGGACGATCACGGGCGAGCTGCACAATCGCAGCCTCGCCAGCACCGGGGCGCAGAACGTCGCCGTCAACGGCACGATCTTCAAGGAGCCCAACGGGATCGGCCCGGTGGGGCCATCCTGGGCCGGGAACTTCAACTGCGTGGACATGACCCAGGAGGCCGATCCCGTCGCCTCCTGCATCGGCGCTGAGGTCGACGTGTCCGCGCAATCGCCGACGACAGACCGAAACCGCCAACGGGTCGGCCTGCAGATCTCCACCGGCGGGGTGCCGGGTGCCCATACCGGCTACGGCATCCTGCTGGGCAACCTCGCCGGTTCGGTGACCGACCGGGGCTTCTCGTTCCAGGGGGAGGGGACCTACGGGATCGGCATCGATACGGCGGCCGCCCGATTCACCGGCGCACCCATCCTGCTGGGATCGGGCCAGTCGATTGCGCTGGATGGAAACCGGGACGGGCGCTTCGCGCGCAGGCTCGGCTTCGACGGGCGCGACCTCGTCTACGGGACCGGCAACGGCCCGGTCCTGCGGGTGAGCGACGGGGGACAGATCCAGGCCGCCTCGGTCCGGGAAGCGTCCCCCCAGCCGCCGAAGAGCAGCCGGGAGGCTTGCACACCCGGCGATCATGCCTGGGACGCGGCCTTCGAGTATCGCTGTGTCGCCCCCAATCGCTGGAAGCGCGCGGCACTCAGCGATTGGTGAGCGCCGCCCTCAGGCGCGGCGGAACGGCATGATCGCCACGAAGGCCGCGACCGCAGCGCCGATCACGCGCAGGAGGGCGTAGCCCGGATTGTCGGGCGAGATCACCATCCACTCGAACAGCATCGCCGCCGAGAGCAGCACCAGAACCGAGACGAGAAGCGTCTCGCTCGAGACGGCAGGCGATTTGGCCTTCATGGTCGTTCCCCCGGGCGCGTTTTGTCTCGCGCATACCGGGGTGTTAGCGGATCGGCGCCTCGAAGGCGAACCGGGCCCTAGCGATCAAAGATGCGCACGACCGTGCGGGTCGCGGGATCCACGACCACGACCTTGTCGCCGGGGGCCACGAAGTAGCCGTACCGGCGCAGGCGCGGGTTCTGGGTCTCGGTGAAGGGGGCGAGTTCGACATCCGACGGCACGATCGTGCCGGGCCGGAGCGGGATCGAGCCGACGATCGGGCCCGGGCCGACCGGGCGACGCACGATGTAGTCGCGCACCACGACCTCGTCGTCCGGGCCAAAATCGTCCTGCTCCACGATCACGCCCTGGGCGAAGGCGCTTCCGGTGAAGGCCGCGGCAAGCCCGAGGGCGGCGGCGAGGCTTGCGCGTGTCGACATGTGAGACTCCGTGACGTCCAGGGCCGGCGGAAACACCGCCCGTCACGATTGTGTTCCCGGCGCCTCGGCGCAACCTCAGCGCCCGACCTCAGCGCCCGACCTGGGCGGCCTCGGCCAACGGCACCGGCGACCAGCGGGTGATCTGCACGTAGCCGTCGAGCGCAGCGATCACGACATGCCGGCGATGGCGGTGCACCACGGTGCCGGGCGTGTGGGGGTGGCGCTCGCGCCAGCCCTGCGCCTCCGCAACGTAGACCCGCGCGTCGCCGATCCGGGCGATGGTCTCGACAGCGCCGAAGGCCCGGACGCGGCGCAGGATCGGCTCGACCTCCTGGCGGAAATCGAGGGTCCGGTCGGCGTCGGTCGCCCGGGGCCAGTAGGACCCGTCGCCCTGCGGTTCGGCCCGGCGCCATCGGGCGGGAAGCTCTTTCCCGAGCGGACCGACGGCGAGCCGCCGGGCCGCCATCTGGCACTTGGCCAGGACGGTCTCGTGGGATTCTACCGGTTCGAGGCCGAAGATGTCCTGCGCCAGGATATCGCCGGTGTCGAAGCCGTCGGCGAGGACGTGAGCGGTCACCCCCCAGGTCTCGTAGCGGTCGAGCACCGCCCGGAACAGCGGGTAGGGGCCTCGCCCGGTCGGCAGCGGCGAGGGGTGGATGTTCAACCCGTAGGCCGCCCGGCCGCGCCAGCCCTTCACCAGCCAGGGATAGCCCGCCACCACGAGCGCCCAGTCCTTGCCGTGCTCCGCCTGCAGGGCCTCGATGTCGCGCTCGCGAATGCGCGACAGCTGGATCGGCAGGCGTAGCGAGCGGGCGCGGGCGACCAGAACGTCGTTGTGGTCGTAGACCCCGTCGCAGGGCCGGGTGAACAGCTTCACGGGCTTCCAGCCGGCCTCGACCAGGCCCTCGAACACGCCGCCCAGGAAGTCGATGCCGGCGAACGCGAACTTCATGCTTGGCGCCTGCGACCTTGTGCACGTGGAGAGGGCGGGGTCTGCCGCCTGCCCGGGGGCGCCACCGGCCTTACTTTGTCCGAGGCCGGTTGGGTAGCAAGAGGTCCGCAGGTGCGACAGGTTCTGATCTACGGCGGCACGGGCGGCATCGGCTTGGCGACCGCGCGGGCTCTGCGGTCCCGCGGCTACGCGCTCCATCTCGCGGCACGGGACGCCGACCGCTTGGCCCGCGCGGCCGAGGAACTCGGCGAGACCACGTTCACGGCGGGCGATGTCGGCGATCCGGACTTCTTCGCGGCGGCGAGCGCGGCGACCGGCTCCGCGTTGGCGGGCCTGGTCTACGCGGTCGGCACGATCAACCTGCGGCCGCTCGGGCGTCTGACCCGGGCCGATGCGGAGAATGACTTCCGCATCAACGCGCTCGGCGCCTTCTCGGCCGTCCAGGCCGCGGCCGCCGCCCTGAAAGCCGGAGCCGGGGAGGCGGGGGCCGGGATCGTGCTGTTCTCGACGGTGGCGGCCGCGCAGGGATTCCCCGCACACGCCTCCGTGGCGATGGCCAAGGGTGCCGTCGAGGGACTTGGCTTATCGCTCGCGGCCGAGCTCGCTCCGCAGATCCGCGTCAATGTGGTCGCGCCGTCCCTGACCCGCACGCCGCTCGCCGCCGCCATCACCGGCAACGAGACCCTGGCGCAGGGCATCGCCGCGATGCACGCGCTGCAGCGGCTCGGACGTCCCGAGGATGTCGGATCCCTCGCGGCGTTCCTGGTATCCGACGAGGCGGCCTGGATCACCGGCCAGGTGATCGGTGTCGATGGCGGTCGCGCGACCCTGCGCACCAAGGGCTGAGGCGTGCCGGGAAAATCCAGACCGCAGGGCGGCGCCCTCCGATTCGTGCTCGGCGATCAGCTGAATCGGCGGGTTTCGAGCCTCACCGACCTCGACCCCGAGCGCGATGTCGTCCTGCTGGTCGAGGTGCGGGACGAGGCGACCTATGTGCGCCATCACAAGCAGAAAATTGCGTTCCTGTTCGCCGCGATGCGCCATTTCGCGGCCGAACTGGAAGCCGAGGGCATCGCGGTCGACTACGTCCGCCTGACCGAGACCGGCAACACCGGCAGCTTCACCGGCGAGCTGGAGCGGGCGGTGGCCCGTCATGCGCCCGCGCGCGTCGTCGTCACCGAGCCCGGCGAGTGGCGGGTCTGGGAGATGATGCAGGATTGGCGCGAGACCCTGCCGGTGCCGGTGGAGATCCGCGCCGACAACCGCTTCCTGTGCCCACGCGAGGATTTCGCGCGCTGGGCCGAGGGGCGTCATCATCTGCGGATGGAGACGTTCTATCGCGGCATGCGCCGTCGAACCGGTCTGCTGATGGAGGGCGGTGAACCGGTCGGCGGCCGCTGGAACTTCGATCCCGACAACCGCAAGCGCCTGCCCAAGGGGCACCGGCTGCCGGACCGGATCGGCTTCCAGCCGGATGCGATCACGCGGGAGGCCATTGCGCTGGTCGAGCGCGAGTTTGCCGGCCATTTCGGCGATCTCGCGACCTTCTCCTGGCCGGTGACCCGGGCGGACGCGCTGGCCGCGCTGAAGCACTTCATCGACCGGTGCCTGCCGACCTTCGGCGATTACCAGGACGCCATGAAGGCGGGTGCGCCGTACCTCTATCACGCGCTGCTCTCGCCACCCCTCAATGCCGGGTTGCTGACCGCCGAGGAGGTCTGCTGGGCGGCCGAGCGGGCCTATCGGGATGGGGCTGCGCCGCTGAACTGCGTCGAGGGTTTTATCCGGCAGATCCTGGGCTGGCGGGAATACGTTCGCGGCGTCTACTGGGCGCGGATGCCCGAGTACCGCGACAGCAACGCCCTGAGGGCGAGCCGTGACCTGCCGTGGTTCTACTGGTCGGGCGAGACCGAGCTCAACTGCATCGCGAATGTGGTGGCGGATACGCGGGCTCACGCCTACGCCCATCACATCCAGCGATTGATGGTGACCGGCAATTTCGCGCTGATCGCCGGGCTCGATCCGGCGCAGGTCGAGGCATGGTACCTGATCGTGTTCGCCGACGCCTACGAATGGGTCGAGTTGCCCAACGTGCACGGCATGGTCCTGTGGGCCGATGGGGGCGTGATGGGCTCGAAGCCCTACGCCGCGTCGGGCGCCTATATCGACCGGATGTCGGATTACTGCGCGAACTGCGCGTACGACGTGAAGGTCAAGGCGGGGCCGAAGGCCTGCCCGTTCAACTACCTCTACTGGAATTTTCTGATCGAGAACGAGGACAGGTTGATCGGCAATCAGCGGATGGCGATGCCGTATCGGACCCTGCGGGGCATGGGGGACCAGCGCCGCGCCGAGATCCGGCGAGACGCTGCCGGGTTCCTCGGATCCCTCAGGGCCGAGCCCGAGCGCGCTCACCAGGGGGACCAGACCGCCAACGCCACATAGGGAACGGCGCTTCGCCGGCCCGTCTCGGTCTGGAGGCCCGCCGAGACGCGGAAGCTGTAGCGGGCGATGGCGAAATCGGTGGCGTGCAGGCCGAGATTCCACTTCCGGTAGCCCGTCTCGTCTCCGTAGACGCTGAGCTCCGGGCCGAGATAGGTGCCCCAGGCACGATAACCCCAGGCCAACCGCGACCACAGGCTTCCGCGCGTCGAGCCCGCGATGGCCGTCGCCTGCAGGAGCGTGTCCTCGCTCGGGCGGGCCCAGATCTCGGCGTGCAGGCGCGCACCGTACGTCGCCGGGAAGACGGCCAGGGCGCGACGGTCGGCCAGCATCTCGATCGCGCCCTCGGGACCCGCGAAGATGGCCGCCGTTCCCCAGTCGAAGAACCATTGGTAACCGAGCACGGCGGCGGCGCTGAACGTGTAGCGTGTGCGCGGAAGACCGAAGTCGCCGCGTTCCCGTTGCCGGCCGCTCCCCGCGCTCGCCAGCAGGACGAAGCCATCCTGATCGAGCGAGCCGAGCCCGAGCTTCGCGCCGACGGTCAGGAACGTCGCGGCCCCCGCATCGAGGCTCCCGAACAGGAGCGCGTCGATCTCGCCGCCGTATGCCGCATGGGCCTGCGCAAGGAACAGCGAGGCGGCCAGGACGGATCCGGACGTCCGGCTGCAAATGTTCGGTAAGTCCCCACGCCTGCACACGGAGCGAGCCTCGATGGTGAGGCCGTAAACCTAATGTCAACCCACGTAGAGTGCAGCGAAGTTGACCGGAGGTCCACCAAAAAGTTCTTTAGGTTTGCAGAAGTGAGTCACCAAAAATCTTGGTCTCCCGAGGCGATATGTTTTCTGTAACGTGAGATTTGCTGCGTCCAATGTGGCGCTGACCTCAGGTGTGAATCCCCAGGTCCGGCCCCGCGTCGGGTTCGCGCGAGCGCCGCGCGCTTGGCCTGCCGGGTGATCTCGGCTAGAGCCCGCCGCAGGACAGCGAAGGTTGGCGGATCCTTGACTGCCGGTGCACGAACGTCGGACGTCCTCACTGTGCTGGCGAGCCAGGAGGGGGAGCGCCTCACCGTGGGCGACATCGTCGCGGTCCTACGGGACCGCGCCTTCGCGCTGCTCGTGGTGCTGCTCGGCTTGCCGAACTGCCTGCCGATGCCGCCGCCGATCCCGCTGATCTGCGGCCTGCTGCTGCTGCTCGTGGCCGTTCAGATCGCAGCGGGCATGTCGGCGCCGTGGCTGCCCCGCATGCTGCTCGGCCGATCGATCGCGCTCACCGATGTGCGGCGCGCCGTCACCCGGGCTGTCCCGATCCTGCGGCGCCTGGAGCGCTGGTCGCGCCCGCGGGTCAGCGTGTTCGAGACCGCGCTGGGCATGCGCGGCATGGGGATCGCCCTGTTGGCGCTGGCGCTGGCGCTGATCGTCGCCGCGCCGATCGTCGGGCAGATCCCTCTCGGGCTCGCCGTCTGCCTCGTGGGCCTGGGCCTCGTTGAGCGCGACGGCATCGTCGTGATGGGCGGGTTGGTGATCGGCCTGTTCGGCGTCGCTATCAATGCCGGCTTCGCCTACGCGGTCATCGCCGGGATCGTGGGTCTCCTGAACCTCTGATGGGGGCGGATCAGAGCCGGTAACGGATCTGATCGGTCCAGAAGCGCTCGAGACGGCCGAGGGCCTGGTTCAGCCGGCCGAAATCGTCGTCCGAGATGCCCCCGATCGGCGCGATCGTGCGGGCGTGCTTGTCGTAGAGCCCCTGGATGATCTCGTGGACCTGCCGGCCCTTGTCGGTGAGGCTGATCCGGACCGAGCGGCGATCGGTCTTCGAGCGGGCGTGGTGGAGGTAGCCGGCCTCGACGAGCTTCTTGACGTTGTAGGAGACGTTGGAGCCGAGATAGTAGCCCTTGGTCCGGAGCTCGCTCGCGGTCAGCTCCTTGTCGCCGATGTTGTACAGGAGCAGGGCCTGGACGCTGTTGACGTCTTCCCGGCCGCGCCGCTCGAACTCGTCCTTGATCACGTCGAGCAGCCGGCGGTGCAGACGCTCGACCAGGTGGAGGGCCTCCAGGTAGGAGCCCTTGGCGGACGGGGCGTCTTCCGGGGTCTCGCTCGTCGCGACTCGGGCGCTCTGGGTCTTCATCGTCGGCCTCACCGTGTGATGCTGCGGCTTCCGTTCGATGCGGTGCCGCTGATGATGGCTAAGCTACGTACCGGGAATGAAAGGCGATTTAAGCGACAGGATGAATTCCCGATTTACTCTTTGCGGTAAAGACAAACTGAAGCGAAGATCAGAACGGTTCGTTCACCGTGCTTCCTGCGCGGCCAGCCAGGACAGCAGGAAGTACATCAGCACGACCGTGAGGCCGAATACGAGCAGCGGCACCGGCAGCGGCACGAGTTGCGGGGTCAACACCGCCAAGGTCATCGCGGATGTCACCGCCAGCAACCAGATCACGCCGCCCCAGGCGCTGGTCAGCCACAGGCCGATGGCCGCCGACGCGTCCACCACGGCAAAGTAGACGATCGCCGCCTGGCGCCCGAACGGCTCGATCTCGAAGGGGCGCGATCCGGGAAGCACGTCGAGGATCGTCGCCCAGGACGCGATGCTCTTGACCAGCCAGAACAGCGCCGTCACCCGCATGAACCAGACGAGCACCGTATCCCAGGTCCCGGGCGCGGGGCCCTGGGCGCGTTCGATCCGGTCGGTCGGCGGGTCACCGGGCCGGGCACCCTTGCGCCGGATCGGGAAGGAGCCGGGCACTAGGATGCGCTCGCGGGTGAAAAAGGCCGGTTCATCGTCGGGAGGCCGGGATTCATGTGCGGGGGATGCGCCGGGTTGAAGCCGTTCCGGCGCCCTGCGTCAACGGCCTGATTTCGCCGGGCCGGGCCGGTGTGCTAGTCCGGCGCCCCCAGCGCCGATGCGCCGCGCGATCGTCAGCTCTTCCGCGCGCACGATACCGAAGCCGCATGTCAGACACCTTGCCCGAGCCGCGCCCCATCGCCCTGCAGGCCGCCCGCGAGAGCGGTCGCCCGGAAGGGCTGAAGATCACCCAGCGTCCGCGCCGCAACCGCAAGGCGGACTGGTCGCGGCGCCTGGTCCGCGAGAACACGCTGACCGTCGACGACCTGATCTGGCCGATGTTCGTGATCGACGGCGAGCGCCGGCGCGAGCCGATCGCCTCCATGCCCGGGGTCGAGCGGCTCTCCGTCGACGAGATCGTGCGCGACGCCGAGCGCGCGGCGCGGCTGGGCATCCCGGCGGTGTCGTTCTTCCCCTATACCGAGGTCGAGCTGCGCGATCCGACCGGCTCGGAGGCGCTCAACGCTAAGAACCTGGTTTGCCGGGCGGTGCGGGCCGTGAAGCAGGCCGTGCCGGAAGTCGGCATCATGACCGACGTGGCGCTCGATCCCTACACCAGCCACGGTCACGACGGCCTGATGAAGGACGGCGCGATCCTCAACGACGAGACCGTGGCGATCCTGGTGGAGCAGAGCCTTATACAGGCCGAGGCCGGCACCGACATCATCGCACCCTCGGACATGATGGATGGGCGCGTCGGCGCGATCCGGGCCGGGCTCGACAAGGCCGGGTTCCTCGACGTCCAGATCATGGCCTACGCGGCCAAGTATGCCAGTGCGTTCTACGGGCCGTTCCGCGACGCGATCGGCACCAAGGCGGCGCTGGTGGGCGACAAGCGCACCTACCAGATGGATCCGGGCAATTCGGCCGAGGCTCTGCGCGAGGTCCGCCTCGACCTGGAGGAAGGCGCGGATTCGGTGATGGTCAAGCCGGGTCTGCCCTATCTCGACATCATCCGGCGGGTGCGGGACGAATTCCAGGTTCCGACCTTCGCCTATCAGGTGTCGGGCGAGTACGCGATGATCGAGGCGGCCGCCCGCAACGGCTGGCTCGACGGGGATCGCGCGATGGTGGAGGCGCTGCTCGCCTTCAAGCGCGCCGGTGCCGACGGGGTGCTGACCTATCACGCCCCCCGGGTCGCCGAGCGCCTGCGCCAAGCCCCGTGAGGCGGGGACGCCGCTGGCTCCTCGGGGCGGCGGTGGCCGCGGGTTTCCTCGGGGGGCTCGCCGCCTGCCAGGATACGCTGCGTCGGGAGCGGGTCGCGACCTGCCGCCGGGCCCTGCCGGCGGTGGCGCCCCAACCCGGGATCCGGCTGCTGCGGGCGGCACCGGGACCATCGACGGACACGGTCCGGGTGGATTACGCCGAAGGGAACCGCCAGCATTGGCTGACCTGCCGATTCGACGCCGGCGCGACCATCGTCGCGCTGACCACCGAGGGCAGTAACCTGTCGGGCTCGTCACTCTACTTGCTGAAACGCTTCTACCTCGACACGCCCGATGCCGAGGCCGACGATCCCGCGGCGCATTGAGCGCGATTCGGACGGCTCTTGCGTCCGCCGCACGGGGCACCCACCTTTTTCTCCGCCGCCTCGCTTGCAGGACGCGACACCATGCAGAATCCCCAACCCGGCTACGCCGAACGCTTCGAGGCCCCGCATTACGCGGCCTCGCTGCCGATCCCGTTCGTCCGCGCGAGCCTGGGCGCGCGCACGGTCGCGTATCTCCTCGATATCCTGTTCATCTTCGGGTTCACCGCGTTGCTGACGCTGCTGATCACGGTGATCGGCGTCGTGACGTTCGGCCTGGGCTGGACCTTGTTCGCGATTCTGCCGGCGAGCGGGGTCATCTACAGCGCCATCACGGTGGGCGGCTCCAAGCAGAGCACGATCGGGCAGCGCCTGATGGGGCTGCGGGTCGTGGCCCCGGAGCGCGGCGGGTCGGTCGATTTCATCACGGCCGCCGTCCACGCCCTGTTGTTCTACGTCGCGGTCTCGACCTTCCTGCTGTGGTGCCTCGATCTCGCCTTCGGGCTGATGCGCTCGGATCGCCGCCTGGGTCACGACCTGTTGCTCGGCCTCGCGGTCGTTCACGCGCGCTGACACGTCCGACCTGCGGCGAAATTCTCGCGCGCCGAGCGGCCGGGGGCATTGAGCCCGGCCGCGCCGCCTGTACACTGATTTGCCGGCGCCGCGAGGACCACCCGGTGCAGGGTCAAGACCGAGCGTGACGAGCCATCCGCGCGATACTCCGCAATTCTATCTCACCGCGCCCTCACCGTGCCCGTACCTTCCGGGCCAGGAGGAACGGAAGGTGTTCACGCACCTGGTCGGGCGCCGCGCCCGCGATCTCAACGAGATCCTGACGCAGGGCGGATTCCGGCGCTCGCAGACCATCGCTTATCGCCCCGCTTGCGAGACCTGCCGGGCCTGCATCTCGGTGCGGGTCGTGGTGGACGATTTCGAGCCGAGCGCCAGTCAGAAGCGGATCCTGGCGCGCAACGACGACTGGATCGGCACCCCGGAGCCGAACCGGCCGGCCTCCGAGCAATACGCCCTGTTCCGCCGCTACCTCGACGCCCGTCACGGCGATGGCGGCATGGTCGACATGACGGTGCTCGACTACGCCATGATGATCGAGGACAGCCACGTCGACACGCATCTCGTGGCGTACCGGCGGCGCGGTCCGGATACGGCGATCACCGGGCGCGGCTTCGGCCCGCCGCTCGCCTTCTGCCTGACAGACGTGCTCGCGGACGGGCTGTCGATGGTCTACTCGTTCTACGATCCCGAGGAGGCCGGGCGCTCGCCGGGCACCTTCATGATCCTCGACCATATCCGCCGGGCCCGCCGGCTCGGATTGCCGTATCTCTACCTCGGCTACTGGGTCGAGGGCTCGCGCAAGATGGACTACAAATCCCGCTTCCGTCCGCAGGAGCGGCTGATGGGGCAGGGCTGGGTGCGGGTCGGCTGACGGGGAGCGTCCCCATCTGTGTCGCCCGGGCCTGCGCGAACCGCATTGAGCGGCCGGGGCGGCGCATGCTACCGGCCACGCACGAGTTCCGGACCGTGCCGAGGCCCCCATGATCCCCCGTTACAGCCGCCCGACGATGACGGCGATCTGGTCGCCCGAGAGCCGCTTCAAGATCTGGTTCGAGATCGAGGCGCACGCCACCACCGCGCTGGCCGAGATCGGCGTCGTCCCCAAGGCGGCGGCCGAGACGATCTGGTCCAAGGGCAAGGACGCGGTGTTCGATGTCGCCCGCATCGACGAGATCGAGGCGGTGACGAAGCACGACGTCATCGCCTTCCTCACCCATCTCGCCGAGATCGTCGGCCCCGAGGCGCGCTTCGTCCACCAGGGCATGACCTCGTCGGACGTGCTCGATACCTGCCTCAACGTGCAGCTCGTGCGCGCCGCCGACATCCTGATCGCCGATGTCGACGCCCTGCTGGCGGCTCTGAAGAGCCGGGCGCTCGAGCATAAGCTCACGCCGACCATCGGCCGCTCGCACGGCATCCACGCCGAGCCGGTGACCTTCGGGCTCAAGCTGGCCCAGGCCTATGCCGAGTTCGAGCGCAACCGCCGCCGCCTGGTCGCGGCGCGCGAGGAGGTCGCCACCTGCGCGATCTCGGGGGCGGTCGGCACCTTCGCCAACATCGACCCGCGGGTGGAGCAGTACGTCGCCGAGAAGATGGGCCTGACCGCGGAGCCGGTCTCGACCCAGGTCATCCCGCGCGATCGCCACGCCATGTTCTTCGCGACGCTCGGGGTCGTCGCCTCGTCGCTCGAGCGCCTGGCCATCGAGATCCGCCACCTCCAGCGCACCGAGGTGCTTGAGGCGGAGGAGTTCTTCTCCGAGGGCCAGAAGGGCTCCTCGGCGATGCCGCACAAGCGCAACCCGGTGCTCACCGAGAACATCACCGGGCTCGCCCGGATGGTCCGCGGCTA
Organism: Methylobacterium sp. GXF4; assembly: GCF_000272495.1. Classification (NCBI taxonomy): domain Bacteria; kingdom Pseudomonadati; phylum Pseudomonadota; class Alphaproteobacteria; order Hyphomicrobiales; family Methylobacteriaceae; genus Methylobacterium; species Methylobacterium sp. GXF4. The sequence goes on from NZ_AKFK01000066.1 coordinate 132,441, forward strand.
CGTCGTCCCGGCGCTGGAGAACGTGGCGCTCTGGCACGAGCGCGACATCTCCCACTCCTCCGTGGAGCGGATGATCGGCCCCGATGCGACCGTCACCCTCGACTTCGCGCTGGCCCGCATGACCGGCGTGGTCGAGAAGCTGCTGATCTACCCCGCCAACATGCAGAAGAACCTCGACCGTCTCGGCGGCCTGGTCCATTCGCAGCGAGTGCTGCTGGCGCTCACCCAGGCCGGCGTGTCCCGGGAGGATTCGTACCGTCTGGTCCAGCGCAACGCGATGCCGGTCTGGCGCGGGGAGGGTGATTTCCTCGCCCTGCTGAAGGCCGATCCCGAGGTGACCGCGGCGCTCACCCCGGAGCAGATCGAGGAATGCTTCGACCTCGGCTATCACTTCAAGCACGTCGACACGATCTTCGCGCGCGTGTTCGGCACGGCCTGAGCGCGCAGCACGAATCCTGCTTGGACCCGCGACGAACACAGGAAGGCAATCCGTGACCGCTCCCCGCATCGTCTACCTCAACGGCGCGTTCCTCCCCTTCGAGGAGGCGCGCGTGCCGATCATGGATCGCGGCTTCCTGTTCGCCGACGGGATCTACGAGGTCTCGGCGATCATCGACGGCAAGCTCGTCGACAACGCCGCGCATCTGGCGCGCCTGGATCGCTCGCTTGGCGAGATCGGGATCCGCAACCCGCACGATGCGGCCGGTTGGGAGAAGCTGCAGACCGAGCTCGTCGCCCGCAACGGCGTCCGCGAAGGGCTCGTCTACATGCAGGTCACCCGCGGCGTGGCCGAGCGGGACTTCGCCTTCCCGAAGGCCGGGACCGAGCCCACCGTGATGATGTTCACGCAGGCCAAGACTGTGCTGGCCAACCCGCTCGCGGAATCCGGTGCCCGGGTGATCACCGTCGAGGATCTCCGCTGGAAGCGCCGGGACATCAAGTCGGTGGCGCTGCTGGCCCAGGTGCTGGCCAAGCAGCAGGCCGCCGAGGCCGGGGTCGCCGAGGCCTGGATGGTCGAGGACGGAGCGGTGACCGAAGGCTCCTCGTCCACCGCCTTCATCGTCAGCCGCGAGCGCGTGCTCGTGACCCGGCCGCTCTCCACCGCCCTGTTGCCCGGCATCACCCGCGCCTCCGTGCTGAAGCTCGCCGCCGAGGCCGACCTGCGGGTGGAGGAGCGGCTGATCCCGGTGGCTGAGGCCTACGAGGCCCAGGAGGCGTTCTATACAAGCGCCTCCGCCTTCGTGATGCCGGTGGTGGAGATCGACGGCCGGTCGATCGGCGAAGGGCGCCCCGGTCCGCTGACCCGGCGCCTGCGCGAACTCTACATCGAGGCCGCCCGTCAGGGCTGAGCCCCGCCCGCGGCGGACAGGAACGGATCCGGCACCTGGCTGTTGCTCTCGGAACACGTGTTCCAAGAGGGGAGACCAGTCTTGTCGAGGAAGATCCTGCTCGCTGCTTTCGCGGCGGCCCTGTTTGCTGTCCCCGCCTATGCCCAGAACCCGGACGCGCCGCTGAAGGGGCGCGATACCGACCCGGCTCTGCCGCCGTCGACCCAGACACCGCCGGATCGCGTCCGTCCGAGCGCCGACGCGCCGCCGAAGGACCAGTCGCTCAGCGACAAGCTCCAGAAGAACGACGGCGTGATCAAGCCGCCGGAGACCGGGACCACGGGCACCGTCATGAAGCCGGACGAGACCGGCTCTACGCCCGTGATCAAGCCGCAGGAACTGCCCGGCCGCGATCCCGGTACCGAGGCGAAATAACCGGGCGCCGCGATCGAGCGGGCCGCCATGCGGCAGCCTTGCTTGATTTCGTGGCCCGGATCGCGGAAACGGCACACGACGTACGCAGCCCGCGCCCGCGGGCGGCTCCGTCCCGGTTCCCGTCGCGGGTGAGTAGGCAGGCATGGCCAACGTCGTCGTTGTAGGCGCCCAATGGGGCGACGAGGGCAAGGGCAAGATCGTCGACTGGCTCTCCGAGCAAGCCGACATCGTCGTCCGGTTTCAGGGCGGCCACAATGCCGGCCACACGCTGGTCATCGACGGGGTGACCTACAAGCTGGCGCTGTTGCCCTCCGGCGTGGTGCGCGGCGGCAAGCTCTCGGTGATCGGCAACGGGGTCGTGGTCGATCCCTGGCACCTCGTGGACGAGATCGAGCGGATCAAGGCGCAGGGCGTCGAGGTCTCGCCGGCCTCCCTGCGGATCGCCGACAACGCGACGCTGATCCTGCCGCTGCACCGCGAGCTCGATCATTTCCGCGAGACCGCCAATGCGGGCCTCAAGATCGGCACCACCAAGCGCGGGATCGGGCCGGCCTACGAGGACAAGGTCGGCCGCCGCGCCATCCGCGTGGTCGATCTCGCCGATATCGACGCGCTCCCGGCCAAGATCGAGCGGGTGCTGACGCATCACAACGCGCTCCGGCGCGGCCTCGGCATCGAGGAAGTGAATGCCGAGGCGCTTCTCGCCGAGCTGACAGCGATCGCGCCGAAGATCCTGCCCTTCGCCGACACAGTCTGGTCGCTGCTCGACGACCAGCGTCGGGCCGGCAAGCGCATCCTGTTCGAGGGCGCGCAGGGCGCGCTGCTCGACGTCGACCACGGCACCTATCCGTTCGTGACGTCCTCGAACATCGTGGCCGCCCAGGCGGCCACGGGCTCCGGCCTCGGCCCGGGCGCGATCGGCTACGTGCTGGGCATCGCCAAGGCGTACACGACCCGGGTCGGCGAGGGGCCGTTCCCCACCGAGCTGCACGACAAGATCGGCGAGACCATCGGCGCCCGCGGGCGTGAGTTCGGCGTCAACACGGGCCGCAAGCGGCGCTGCGGCTGGTTCGACGCCGTGCTGGTGCGCCAGACCGTGCGAACCTCCGGCATCCATGGCATCGCGCTGACCAAGCTCGACATCCTGGACGGGTTCGAGGAGATCCGCGTCTGCACCGGCTACAAGCTCGACGGTCAGACGATCGACCATCTGCCGGCAAGCCAGGCGGCCCAGGCCCGGGTCGAGCCGATTTATGAGACCATCCCGGGCTGGTCCGAGACGACGGCGGGCGCCCGGTCCTGGGCGGACCTGCCGGCGCAGGCGATCAAGTATGTCCGCCGGATCGAGGAACTGATCGGAGCGCCGGTGGCGCTGCTGTCGACCTCGCCGGAGCGCGACGACACCATTCTGATGCACAATCCCTTCGAGGATTGAGGGCGGGCATCCTATCCCGTTGATGACGCATCTTTTCTGCTGTTCGGCCTGTATCCAGCCCGCGTCCGCTTGATCTAGAACCAGCCTATGGCGGGACGGCGATCCCTGGGATCGACCGCCCCGCGCGACTTTGGAGGAACCGGCTCGCGGGTGCCGATCCGCGCGGCGGGCACACGACACATCGGCCGACGGCCGTGACCGACCTCGGGGGCGGGCAGGGCTGTCGGCCCTCGGCCTTTGACCGGTCCTGCCGGGCGGCGGCCGAAGGGGCGGACCAGGGCAACATGGCCGATTATTACCCGCTTCTGGCACGCGCCCTCGATGCGCTGCCCGACCGATCGCCCGCTTTGCGCAAGGCGGTCTACGACCGCGCGCGGAACGCCCTGATCAGCCAGCTGCGCTCGCTGGATCCCCCGCTCTCGGAAGCCGATATCGACCTCGAGCGCCGGGCCCTCGACACGGCGATCGAACGGCTGGAGGTCGATCACGGCGGCCTTCCGGCCCCGGCCAACGACGCGGCCGTGGTCCCCGAGCCGCCGCACCCGCCTGCACCGCCGGAGATCCCGGAGCCGTCGCCGCCGAAACCCGTGGCCGCGGAACCGCCGCTCCGTCCCGCCCCGGAGCCGGTCCTCCCCGCCGCCCAGCCGCCCTTCGCGCGGGTGGAGCCGGAGCCCGAGCCGCGCGAGGCGCCGATCGCCATCTCGTCGCCGCGACCGGGGGCGACCCAGGCTTCCGCGCCCGAAGAGGCGCCGGCCAGTCCCGATCCGACCCTCGACCACGAGGATCCCGACCTGGGCGCGTCCGCCGGCGAGGCCGGCAATGGTCGCCAGCGACCGCGCATCGAGGTGGTCCCGCCGCGTTCGGGCCGCTCGCACATCCTGCGCAACGTCTTCGTGGGCTCCGTGCTGGCGGTGGTGATCGGATTGATCGCCGTGGCCGCCTTCATGCTCCGCGACCGGCCCCAGACCCTGCCGGCGAACGGCACCGAGACGGCGGATTCTCAGCCGACGGAAAGCGAGAGCAAGTTCGGCGATCGGGTCGGTGGCGAGGCGGCACCGGCGCCGCGCTCTGCGGCCCGCCAGGACGGCACGGCTCCCGCGAAGGTCGCCCCGACGCCGGCCCAGCCGAACCTGTCGGTCGCGCAGCGGGCCGAGTTGATCGAGGAGGGGACGGGCGCCGACAACGCGCAGCCGACCAAGACCACCGGTCGGGTGACGTGGCGGCTGGATACCGTGAATGGCGAGCAGGGTCAGCCCCTCCAGAACGCCGTCGTCGCGACCGTGACGATCCCGGATGCCGGCCTCACGCTGGTGATGACCATCCAGCGCAACCTCGACGCGACGCTCCCGGCGTCGCACACGGTCAGTCTCGCCTTCAGCCAGTCGGGGGATGGCGCCCGGACGGTGCAGGATGTCGGCCTGCTTCAGGCCAAGGACGATGAGAATGGCCGCGGGTCTCCGGTCTCCGGCCTGCCGGTCCGGGTCCGGGACAACCTCTTCCTGATCGGCTTATCGTCGCTTCAGAACGACGTCGACCGCAACACCGACCTGCTGCTCCACCGCAACTGGTTCGATCTGGCGGTGCGCTACACCTCCGGCAAGCGGGCCGTGCTGACCTTCGAGAAGGGCAGCGCCGGCGCACAGGTCATGCAGAACGCCTTCGACGCCTGGCAGTAAGCGCCGCAGGTGACCGGATCCGGCGCGTACCCTGACGCGTCGGATCGGTCGATCAGTGGGCCTCGATGCCCGTGCGCGGCAGCTCACGGTTGGCGATGTTGCGCTTGACCGCTTCCTGCACCTTCTCGAAGGCACGGACCTCGATCTGCCGGACGCGCTCGCGGGAGACGCCGAACTCGCCGGACAGGTCCTCCAGCGTGATCGGATCCTCGGCGAGACGCCGCGCCTCGAAGATGCGCCGCTCGCGCGGGTTGAGGACGCCCAGCGCGTCGCGCAGGGCCGAGAGGCGGTTCTGACCCTCTTGCTCGCGGGCGAGCACAGTCTCCTGGCTCGGGGCATTGTCGACAAGCCAGTCCTGCCACTCGCCCTCGCCCTCCTCGCGCAGGGGCGCGTTGAGCGACGTGTCGCCGGACAGGCGCCGGTTCATGTCGATCACGTCCTGCTCGGGCACACCGAGACGGGTGGCGATCTGCTTGACCTGATCGGGGCGCAGGTCGCCCTCGTCGAGCGCTGAGATCTTCCCCTTCGCCTTGCGCAGGTTGAAGAACAGCTTCTTCTGGTTCGCCGTGGTGCCCATCTTCACGAGCGACCACGAGCGCAGGATGTATTCCTGGATCGCCGCCTTGATCCACCACATGGCGTAGGTCGCCAGGCGGAAGCCCTTGTCGGGATCGAAACGCTTGACCGCCTGCATCAGGCCGACATTGCCCTCGGACACGACCTCGCCGATCGGCAGGCCGTAGCCGCGATAGCCCATGGCGATCTTGGCCACGAGGCGCAGGTGCGAGGTCACGAGCCGATGCGCGGCCTCACGGTCGCCGGCATCCCGCCAGCTCTTGGCCAGCGTGAACTCCTCCGTCGGCTCCAGCATCGGGAACTTGCGGATCTCGTCGAGGTAGCGCGAGAGGCCACCTTCATTGGCGAGCACGGGTAGCGTACCGGCCATGGCATTCTCCTGGACTCTGGTCCCCCTGACGGGCGGACGCGACGGGCAACAGTGCCGTCCACTGGGGCCGCTCTTGAGCCGACCCTCCCGGCCACCCATGTCATACGGGTAAGTCGGATGGACCGGTAGCGGTTGGGGACACCCACGTCGCCATCAACGCGCGACCGGCCGAATGGTCGTACCATGTCACGATGTGACGCGGCCCGGCGTGATCTTTCGCACGCGGCGCGGATTCGGTTTCCTGCCCGACAATCGTGGCTCAAGCTTTCGCGAGCGTGTCCATGAGCACGGCGATGTCGGGCGGGATCGGGCTCTCGAACCGCAGGGTCTCCCCGGTGCGCGGATGGCTGAAGCCCAGCAGTTCCGCGTGCAGGGCCTGCCGCCCCAGGGCCGTGAGCGCGTCGCGCGCCGGCGCCGACAGCCGCGCCGCCTTGGTGCGGAACGCGCCGCCATAGACCGGATCCCCAAGGAGCGGGTGGCCGCGATGGGCGAGGTGCACCCGGATCTGATGGGTCCGCCCGGTCTCCAGGCGGCAGCGCACCAGCGAGACCTCCGGAAAGGTCTCGGCGACCGTGTAATGGGTCACCGCGTGCCGCCCGGACTCGTCCGAGACCACGGCGATCTTCTCCCGATTGTGCCGCGAGCGGGCGAGGCTGGCCTGAATCGTCCCCGTGCGCGGGTGCGGGATACCCCAGACCAGGGCCGCGTAGGCCCGCTCCAGCGGCCCCGTCCGCCCGTGATCGGCGAATTGCGCGGTCAGGCCCTGGTGCGCCGCGTCGTTCTTGGCGACGACGATCAGGCCGCTCGTATCCTTGTCGAGCCGGTGGACGATGCCGGGCCGGCGCACGCCGCCGATCCCCGAGAGGCTCGCGCCGCAATGGGCGATCAGCGCGTTGACCAGGGTCCCGCTCTCGTGGCCCGGCGCCGGATGGACCACCAGGCCCGCCGGCTTGTCGATGACCACGAGGTCGTCGTCCTCATAGGCGATCGCCAGGTCGACGGCCTCGGCCGCGGGTTCCGCATCCGCCGGCGGCGGCACCGCCAGCACGATCTGCGCGCCGGCCGCGACCTTCGCGGAGGGATCGCGCACCGGGGTCCCGTCCCGGGTCACGCGCCCGTCGCGCACCAGATCCTGCAGCCGAGCCCGGGACAGGTCCGGGAACAAGGCCACCAGCGCCCGGTCGAGCCGGATCCCTCCGTCCGCGACGATCCCGACCCGCGCCTCGTCCAATGCGTCCACCACGACCTCTATCCGTGCCTCATCCGCACCGATCCATACGGAATCTCGAAAGAAGCCCCTTGCTCCCCCGACGGGGCGTGGCTATAGCACCCGGGCGCCGCCGGAAAGCTCCCATCGTCTAGCGGTCTAGGACGTCGCCCTCTCACGGCGAAAACAGGGGTTCGATTCCCCTTGGGAGCGCCACCGGCGCATTTTCAGCAAGCTCTGACAACGACTTAGTGGAAGTGGGACCCGAACTCGCTTCCGCGGTGGGACCTCGCTGCCCCTTGGCGTAGCGCTCCCAGGCCCTGTCAGCGAGCCCCGCACGCTGGGCCTCCCGGGTATATTGCTCCACCTCCTCGAGCGTCTGGTGGCCCGTCACGGCCATGATTTCGTGCGGCGTGCAGCCCCGCTCGGCCAGTCGCGCCGAGGTCGCCTTGCGCAGCCCGTGGGCTGAGCAGTGCGGTAAGCCTGCCTGGTTGCGCCACTCGCGGAACCGGTTGCCGAAGCCCAGCGTCGAGAACGGTTTCCCGTACTCGGTGACGAGGAAGGTCAGATGCGTGCTCGGCGCCGCCGCGATCGCCTCGGCGAGGTCAGGGAACACCGGCACGTTCAGGAGATCGGCTTGCGGTGCTCGTTCTTCGCCTGGACATATCGGAGCCGGCCGCCGCTGATGTGCTGCGGGCCCAGGCGTGGCGCATCTTCCCGCCGGCAGGCCGTGAAGAGCAGCAGCGCGAAGGCCAGGCGCGGCTTCGTCCCGACCGGGTGCCGACGCTCGAACTTGTCGACCTCGTCCAAGGTCCAGGTGTGGTGCCCCTTGGTGACGTACTGAACCCGCTTCACGTCCCGGGTCGGATCCGCGTCGACGATCTCCTCTTCCATCGCCCACTGGAACATCGCCCGGAGCGCCTTGAGCATGGTGTTGGCGGCGGCCGGCGTCTCGGCCTTCGCGTCCCGCCTGCGCCGGATGTGCCGCGGCTGCATCATCGCGAGCGGAGCTGCGCCCTTGTCGCTGGCGGCGATCTCGTCGAGCGCACGCTTCTGCCAGCCCTGCGTCGAGGCATCGAGCTTCGTGTAGGCGTGGGCCGCGTAGTACCGCTGCGACACGTTGATAAAGGATCCGTTGGCCGGCCGGACGCGCCGCTCGGTCTGGGGCGTAGGCTGCCGGTCGCGGGCTTTCGCGTAGGACGCCTCGAACTCAGCTGAGCCCGGCTTGCCCCGCAGGCGCACCTTCTTCTCCGGGCGCCGCCGGAAATAGTAGCGGACGTTCCCATGCCGGTCGGTGTCGGCAATGACGAATGGCAGGTCGATGCTGACCAACGAGCTCAATCCCACGGATTGGAGGCGCCATCATCGCTGCCGAGGGCGTCCCATGCCAAGTCCAGGCGCCGCAGGTCCCAGACCACGCAGCCGTCGATGCGTTTCGGCTTCGGCATCCGGCCGTCGCGAACCATCTCGTCGAACTTCGAAGCGCTGACCCCGACGTACCGGGCCGATTCCTCCCGACGTAGGCCTCGCCGTGGGCTCACCTCGATCCGAGGGGAGGGCAGAAGCCGTGCGGCATCGTCGTGATGCTCACGCATCGATCTGCCCTCTTACCCCACGCACCGATCGCGAAAACCAGATCGCCGCCGTTCCGTAAAGTTGATCGCTCCGGCGAAACCGGACGGTCATCGGTTCCGTGCTGAGCTCATCTTTGGGGAGGCTCGAACCATGACGATCACCACCTCGATCAATACCGTCGGCATCGTGCGGGCGACGGAGATGATGCAAACGGCGAGAGCCGAAGCCGCGATCGAACACAGGCCGGGCCTTCATACCGTAACGGTTGCGGTCCCCGAGCCGGACAGCGGGATCCTCCAGCTGCAAGAGAATAGCCGCGACCTCCCCGCTTCGCAGAAGCGTGCAGTCGACATCAGCGTCTGAGACACGCTCGGCGGCGCTGCGGTTCTCCAACGGGGTCGGCGAGCACGGTGCCCGCTCAAAGCCGATCGCGCGGCATATGGCGGCTGTTGCTGGTTCAGGCGCTCCAGATTTCTCCTGCAACACGCAGGACATCGCCCTGTAGGTCGGACCGCTTAGTCCTTCGTCTGAGCCCGCACTTCCGCGGGTCGGACGGAGGGCATCATGCTTAGCTACTATGCCACCGCAACTCGGGTCGCAGCCTACGAGCTGCTGGCTCATGAACGAACGTTTCGAGATCCCTCCCGCCGCGTGAAAGTCCTTGGATTTGCTTGCCTGGGGCTCGCATTCCTCGGGACAGCAAGCACGGTAGTGGCGCGGCAAGACCTGCCCGCGCACGAAGGGGCTGCAGAGGGCAAACATCTCAGCGAACGAGATGACTTCGTACAGCCCTTGCACGAAGACCTTGATATCAGCGCGTTCGTCCAATTCGTCAGTCACTAAAGGGGCTGGCCGATGAACTCGCTGCTGTTTGGCCTTCTCCCACTGCTCATTATCGCGACTTGGGCCGCTGGTTCCGTCCTGGTGGAGCGCGCGTGGCACCAGCCTGCACCGGCCGGTCAGATCGTGGCATCGATGCTGTGCGTTGGCTTCTGTCTGGCCGCCATCGCAGCTCTGGCGTGGGCAATGCCCCAGCCGGGCCAGAACTGGTCCGATGCTCCGCTCAAGCATATCGCGCCGCGCGGACCATCCTCGCTGGACGGTCCTGCGACAAGTCGGTGAACTGCGCGCGATCATGCCTCCATCCTGCGGCTCAACTCGGAACCAATCACTCGGCGGCGCAAGGCGCCAACGGGTGGATTGGACAGGCGCGATTGCAGATGAAACAGTCCCGACATCGCGGTGTAAGGCAGCCGGTCTAGCTTGCCGCTGAACCTCGACGGCTTGCGATCGGTGTAGGCGTTCGGATTGCTTCTGAGATGCAAGCCGGCGTTGATGGGCGCGCCGACTACGCTTGGAGCCGCGGCTCGATGATTGAGATCATATCCAAAGTTCTGCTTTGGATTTCCGTTTCTCTCTTCATTGCAGCGCTGACCATATTTCTTGCAGCAATGACGAAACAGACAAAGGGCAACGCGAACGCCTGCAGAATCGGGCTGCATGCCTTTGGTCGCTCGCATCCAAGTGCGCGTGCTCATGTCGCCGCTATTTCTGGCGCGGCACGCATGTGCGCTGGCGCAACTCGGGCGATCCGGACAGGGTGACCTGACCGGGTGGCTT
>NZ_AKFK01000067.1:0-145606 GCF_000272495.1 Methylobacterium sp. GXF4
CAACAACCCTTTTGCCGGCATCTCACGGGAAAAGCCGCGGCGCATCCCTGCATGTGCGGCGCCCTGCTTCACGCCGCCCCGCAATCGGTCCGCGGCTTCCGATGGCTAGGGCCGGCGATGTGGGCTGAATAGTCCGGTGAGTCGGCAGCCGGGAAGGTGCGTGGCTTCGCGGCGCGTTCCCGCGCTTTGGGATGTGGGCGCTCACTGTCTGGCAGCCTGGTCAGATTGGCTTCCAGGGAATCCCGAGCGCCCGGTTGTTCGCGCGACTGGCTGTCGGTCGCCTCCGACGTGGGCGACGTGGATCAGGCTTACGTCTCCGCCGCCGCACAGATTGACGCCGCTCCCGTGAAAGATAGGATGATCCTACTTTCTACACCCGAGCGGCGACCATGGGTCATTCATCGATTCGATCTGGCAGCGCAGAACCCTGCACCGCGGCCGATCCGTCGGCTGCCTGCCGATGACCGGCCACGCCGCGCGCTCCGCGATGCGCGCCTCGGCCCTGCTGAGAAGCGCCAGCGACCGCCTTTGTGCGATCGACATCCTCACGCCCCGCACTCGTCACGTCGCACGATCTACGGCCGCCGCGATCCTCGCCCTCGGGATCGCGTTCGGCCTGCAACTCGAGACGCCTTACTCGGCGGCCTCCTCGGTGCTGCTGGTGGCGAACGCGAACCCGGGTGCGGTTTTCGCCAAGGGGGGATGGCGCCTCGCCGGCACGCTGGTCGGCGCGGCGGCGGCGCTCGCCCTGATGAGCCTGTTCATCCAGGCTCCCGCCCTGTTCATCCTCGGCTTCGCGCTCTGGCTCGGTCTCTGTACCGGCGCGGCCACGCTGCTCCGCCACTTCCGGGGGTCGGGCGCGGCGGTGGCCGGTTACACGGTGGGTCTTGCCACATATGGCGCGTTGGAGGCGCCCGAGCGGGCGCTGGATGCCGTGCTCGGCCGGACGGCCACCGTCGCTGTCGGCGTAGCCTGCCTCGGGTTGGTGACGGCCCTGCTCAGCAGGCGTGCCACCCGCACCACGCTGGATCAGGCGCTGATCGGGCAGTTCGGCACGATCGCCGGCCTCGCCCTGGAGCGGCTGCGGCACGAAGGCCAGCCGCATGCGTTGCCTGCCGCGGTTCAGATTGCCGGCCTCTTCGCGATCGACGACCTGCTGGAACTGAGCCGTGCCGAGTCCCGGGACATGGCAGGGCGTGACTCCGCGGTTCGTGACATCATCGCCGCCCTGTTCGGCGCGTTGCTAGGCACGTTGGACCTCGGCGATCCCGATCCACGGACGCCCGAGGATCTCGTCGCGGCACGGAGGGACGTGGTCACCGAACTGCCGCGGATCCTGTCCGCTCTGGAGGCCCGGCGCTGCGATGAGGCGGTCGAACGGATCACCGCGCTGAGCCAAGCGCTGCAGGCGCGCATCGGCCGCGCCGAAGCCGCCGATGTCGGAACCCCCGCCCGGTTGATCGGCCTCGACCGGCTCCTGGCATTCGCCGAGGATTACAGGTCGGCGCTGTCCGGAATGGCAGGGCTGTCCGGTGGCCGCCCGGTGCCGGCGAGATCATTCCGGTTCCATCGGGATTGGGGGGCCGCGACGGAGAACGGCCTGCGTTCCGCGCTGGCGATCCTGCTCGCGGGCGCCTTCGGGATCGCGACCAGCTGGAACGATTGGTCGCTCCTGCTGCTGATCCTCGCCCCCTACGCGGTCCTGCTCGCCATGACCGGCAACCCGGCCGCGAGCGCCGGCGCGTTCGTCAACGGTACGATCGTGGCCGTGCCGGCGGCTTTCGTCTGCGCCTTCGGCCTGATCCCGAACGTGCAAGGCTTTCCTCTGCTGATCGCCGTGCTCGCGCCGTTCTGGATGGCGGGGCTCTACGCCACCACCCTGCCCCGCCACATGCTGTCCGGCCTGGCCTTCCTGGTCGCGTTCAACACGCTCGTCGGTGCCACCAACCCGATGGTGTTCAGTGTGCCGGCCTTCCTGAACCAGGCGTTCGGCTGGATCGCGGCGGTCCTCGTGACGCGTCTGACCTTTCAACTGCTCCTGCCGCACGATCCGCGGCGGCAGGCCGGCCGGATCCATGCGGCTCTGCGCCGCGACGCGCTGGCGCTGCTCCATGCGGATCCACCGGACCATCGGCATGTCTGGGCGCATCTTCAGCATCACCGCCTGGCCCGTATCGCGCTGAGCCTCAGAGGCGATCCCGCCGCAGCGGCGATCCTGGCGGACGGGATCGCATGGCTGCGTCTCGGTCGCGCCGCAATCCGGGCCCGCGCCGCGGCCCAGCACCCCGCCGCATCCGCCCTCCTCCGCACCCCGATCTTGCAGGCCTTGGCCGACGCCGCCCGGTCGCCGCGGCAGGCGCGCGACAGCCTCGCGGTGGCCGCCGACATCGCCACGCGCGCGAGCGCAAATCCTCGCGCATGGCCCGCGGCCCATCGGGTCGCCGCCGGCCTCACCGACATGGCGGCGCTGCTCGAAGCCCATCCGGACTGGTCGTTCGACCGGCACCTGAGCCCCCCATGCTGAGCGAGGTCGCGATCGGCGGCGTCTACCTGCCGCCCATCCTCGTCTACCTCGCCGCGGCGATCCCGGTCTTCATGGGGCTCCGCGCCGTCCTGGACCGGGCCGGCCTGCTGCGCTTCGCCTGGCATCCCGCGCTGCTCGAATGCGCGGTGCTGCTCGCGACGGTGGCACTGCTCCTCCTTATCGTCTGAGTGCCGCCATGACGGTCCTGAAGCGCCTGCTCCGCCCCTTGCTGACCCTGGCCATCGTCGCCGCTACGGCGATGCTGCTGACGGCCCTGTGGCGGGTCTACATGCTGGCACCTTGGACGCGCGACGGGCGGGTCAGCGCCGAGGTCGTGCGGGTCACCCCCGAGGTTTCGGGTACGGTCGTCGAGGTGCGCGTCGTCGACAACCAGTTCGTCCGGCGGGGCGATATCCTCTACGTCATCGACCCACGCCGCTTCCGGCTGGCGCTCGACACGGCGCAGGCCGTGGTCCTGGCCAGGCGCGAGGATGCGGCGCTGAAAACCGCGACAGCGCGGCGGCGCAGCCAGTTGAGCCCCGGTGTCGTCGCCTCAGAGACGATCGAGCAGGCGAACGCTACGGCAGCGATCGCGCGGGCGGATTACGATGCGGCGATCGCGGCCGCCCATGTCGCTGAGCTCGACCTCGATCGCACGACGGTCCGGGCGCCGTTGGATGGCTACGTCACCAACCTCCGGATGCGGCCGGGCGATTATGCGACGGCCGGCCTGACCCGGGTCTCGATCATCGATGCCGAGGGATTCTGGATCACCGCGTATTTCGAGGAAACCAAGCTGTCCCGGATCGCCATCGGCGCCCGCGCCCAGATCCGCCTGATGGGCTTCGAGCCGCCCATCTCCGGACATGTCGAAAGCATCGGACACGGTATCGCCGACGCCAACGATGTCCCGGACCATCTGGGCCTACCGAGCGTCAATCCGGTCTTCGCCTGGGTGCGGCTGGCGCAGCGCATCCCCGTCCGGATCCACATCGACAGCGTGCCCCCGGGCGTGACGCTCGCGGCGGGCACCACGTGCAGCGTGGCCGTCGGCGAGGCGGCTGCGGGGTACCGCCTGCTGTCGCGGCTGGATTTCTGGCCGTGATGCCGCCTCGGCTCTGAGACACCGCGCATCGGCGAACCAGATTGGTGCGGATGCGCGACCGCAACCCCTGTTGCGCATGCGGGGCTTGCTCTGTTGATACAGCTTTCGTTCTCTTGAAAGCCTGATCCGTTCGCCATAAAGAACGCGCTCGCAAGCCGGCCGGTCACGCGCGCCGGTGCAATTCCGGCACAGGAAGGACGAGCCGATGCCAGAGGGACTCGATGCCCGCACGATCGCGGCGACCAACGGTGTGGCCCAGGATACGTCCTTCGGCGCCGTGATCGCGCCGATCCACCTGTCGACGACCTTCAAGTTCCCGGCCTTCGAGCAGCCCGGTCCCTACGATTACTCCCGGCTCGGCAACCCGACCCGCGACCAGCTCGCCGACACGATCGCCAAGCTCGAGGGCGGCGCCCGGGCGGTCATGGTGTCGAGCGGCATGGCGGCCCTCGATCTCGCCCTGTCGAGCCTGTGTCCCGGCGACCTGCTGGTGGCGCCCCATGATTGCTACGGCGGGACGCACCGGCTGCTCAGCCTGCGCGCCGCCCGCGGCCAGTACCGCGTGATCTTCGTCGACCAGACCGACGAGGCCGCGCTCGCCGCGGCGCTCGCCCAAAAACCCAAGGTCGTGCTGGTCGAGACGCCGAGCAATCCGCTGATGCGGGTGGTGGATGTCCGGCGCGTCACCGGTCAGGCCAAGGCGGTCGGCGCCCTGGCGGTGGTCGACAACACCTTCCTGTCGCCAGCGCTGCAGCAGCCGATCGCCCTCGGGGCGGATCTCGTCGTCCACTCCACCACGAAATTCCTCAACGGCCATTCGGACGTGATCGGCGGGGCCGTGATCGCCGCCGAGGCCGCGGTCGGCGACGAGTTGGCCGCCTGGGCCAACACGATCGGGGTGACGGGCTCGCCGCTCGACGCCTACCTGACCCTGCGCGGCATCCGCACCCTGTTCGTCCGGGTGGAGCGCCAGCAGCAGAATGCCGGGCAGCTCGCCGCCTTCCTGGACGCGCATCCGGCGGTGAGCCGCGTCCACTATCCCGGCCTGGAATCCCATCCGGGCCACGCCATCGCCAAGGCGCAGCAGGCCGGGTTCGGCGCCATGCTGAGCTTCGAGCTGGTCGGGGGCCGCGCCGCCGTGAAGACCCTGGTGGAGAATCTGCAGGTGTTCACGCTGGCCGAGTCGCTCGGCGGGGTCGAGAGCCTGATCGCCCATCCGCCGACCATGACGCATGCGGCGATGGATCCCGAGGCGCGCGCGATCGCGGGCATTACCGACGGGCTGCTGCGCCTGTCGATCGGCCTCGAGGCCGTGGACGATCTCCTGGCCGACCTGTCCCGCGGCCTGGAGACGGTCACGCGCGGCTGAGCCGGCGCCTCACTCCTCCTCGACCACGCTGAACCCGGACTCGTCCTCGACCACCCGGTACCGGGACAGCCGCAGGGTCTGAGACCGCTCGGCCGCCTCGTCCCGGCATTTCAGGACGTGGGCGGTCCGGTTGACCACCTGCAGGTTCGGCACACCCCAGTAGCCGAGCAGCTCCGGCCAAGGCGCGTCGCGGTGTTCGCGCCAGACCCGGTAGAGCGGCACGGCGTGGTCGACCTCGGCGGTGCGCAGCAGCCGCTTGCCCGACGCCTTGCAGCGATGCCCCTGGTGGCGCTTCAGCACCCGGACCTGCTCATGCGGGGCGATCCAGAACTTCCAGGCGGCGACACAGGCCGCATGCCAGGCGGCCTTGCCGTTCGGCACGCCCTGCCCCCAGAGGTCGCGGTGCCAGCCGAACCGGTAGATTGGCTGGCCGCAGATGCAGCAGGCGCCGCGGCCGCGGGCGAAGGCTGGCTCGCGGAACGGGGCGGGTGGAATCCGGAAGCTCGCCGGACGGCCGCCGGCGCCGCCCTCGCCGAGCTGCCAGGTCCAGCCCTCCGGCGTCCCGGAGCGCGCCGCCAGCGCCCGGGCCAGCCGGTCGGCCCGCAGGATGTGGTTGCGCCAGTAGCTCTCCATCGCCAGCCGCGGGGTCGGCGGGATCAGGGGCCGCGTCAGGGCGTGGTGCAGGACCGGGGCCGGAAAGATCGCCGGCAGCGCCCGTTCCAGCCGGGCCCGGGCCTTGGCGTTCTTCAGGTCGCGCCAGCTGGATGTCGTGATCGAGACCGTCATGTCGGGCCGTGCTAGAGCCGTTCCCGATCGCGTTGCAATCGGGCTCGCCTCTAAATCCTTCATATGACGCGCTCGCTTACGCCGAACCGGTCTCCACTTCGGCGGCGAGCGCTCTAGCGCGCGACGCGGGGGAGGCGACGGCATCCGGGCCACAGGTTCGGGCCGGCAGGCTTAAGAAAGTGTTTCCCGTGAAACATCGCCGCATCCGCATGCGGCCGCGCCCTGTCGACGCCTACAGATCGACCGACATAGACAACAGATAGGTGCGCGGCCCGCCCTGGAAGAACGTCCCGAACGAGGCGACCCCGGTCCAGTAGCGCGTCCCCGTCGCGTTCAGCACGTTGGCCCGGAACGTCGTCCGGCGCCCGTCGATCACGGTGGCGTAGCGCAGGCCGAGATCGAGCCGCGCCCAGTCCGGCAGCGCCTGGGTGTTGGCGACGTCGATGAATTGCCGCCCGGTATAGATGACCGCCCCGTCGACGGTCAGGCCCGGCAGCCCGGGCAGGTCCCATTCGGCGCCGAGATTGAGCTGCACGTCCGGCACCCCGACCGGCACGTGGCCGAGATTGGCGGCGGTGGCGGTCCGGGTCAGGACGCCGTCGAGCAGGCTGAGCCCGCCCAGCACCCGCAGCTCCGGGGTGATCTCGCCGTAGACGCTGAACTCGAGCCCGCTGATCCGCTGCTCGCCGGTCTGGGCGAAGCTCCGGGTGACGGGGTTCGCCTCGCCATTCGGCCTGGTGATCCGGAAGGCGCTGAACGTCGCGCCGATCCGGCCGAGATCGAGCTTCACACCGGCCTCGATTTGGTGCGCCACGTAGGGTGCCAGGATCGCGCCGGCATTGCTCGCCGCCAGCGGGGCGACGTCGCCGCGGCTCAGCCCCTCGATGGAGTTGGCGTAGAGCGAGACGGCGTCCCAGGGCCGGATCACCAGGCCGACCACCGGGGTGGTCGCGCTCTTGTCGTAGGCGGAACTCAGCGTGCCGACATTGGCCAGGTAATTGTGCGCCTCGACCCGCTGCCGGCGCACGCCCACCGTCAGCAGGACGTGCTCGTCGAGGGCCGAGAGCGTGTCGGCCACCGAGACCCCGGACAGCGTGCTGTCGGACAGGCGCGGCCGCCCGGCGGTGATCGGCGGGGGGATGTAGGCGGCCAGACGCGGCGCGTAAATGTTCGACAGGTAGGCGCCGCGCCCGGCGGGGAATTGGCGGGCCGTATCCTCGTTGTAGGTCGAGGCCTGCACGACGAGCGCGTGGTGGATGGCGCCGGTGTCGAACCGGGCTCGGGCGCCGCCATCGACGGTCGAGCGGGCGATGCCCATCGCGTAGAACTGCGGCGTGCTGGTCGTATCGCCGCGGGCATTGAGGATCGTCGGCGCGGACTGGAAGTAGCGCTGAACCTCCGTCTGCGCGCCGCCGGCATCGGCGAACAGCGTGACCGCGTCGGTGAGGTCGTATTCCATCCGCAGCAGGGCGCCGCGGTCGTCGATATCGGAATATTCCCAGCTTTGGGTCAGGTTGAGGCGTCCGTCCGGCGCCCGCGGGACCGGTACGCCGGCCCTGAGCTGGAACGGGCGCAGGGGCGCGTCGAAACGGTCATTCTGCGCCAGCAGGTAGAGCCAGCCCCGGAAACGGTCGCCCTGGTAGTCGAGGGCGAGCGCCCCGACGCCGGTCGTCTCGGATTGGCGCGCGAACGGCGTGTCGCCGCCATGCAGGCTGCCGACGACGCGCGCGCCCCATTCCCGGCCCGGGCCGAAGCGGCGCGCGACGTCGAGCTGGCCGCCGCCCGTGGCGACCGAGCCGTAATCCAGGGTGACGCGGGTCAGGTCCTCGCCGGCGCGCTTGGGGACGACGTTGACGACGCCGCCGACCGCGCCGTTCGGCGAGACGCCAGAGAGTGCCGCGGAGGGGCCCTTCAGCACCTCGATCCGCTCGGCATAGTCGGTGAAGACGCGAAAGCTCGGCGCGACGCCGTAGATGCCGTCGAACGCGATCTCGCCGCTCGTCCCCTCGCCGGACGGGAAGCCGCGGATGGAGAAGGAATCGAACGGCGCCCCGGTGGTCTGGGTGGCGCGCACCGACGGGTCGCGGCTCAGGGCCTCGGACACGGTGCGGGCCTGCCGGTCGCGCACGAACGTGTCGGTGTAGCTGGTGATGCTGAACGGCGATTTCTTCGCCTCGGTGTTGCCGAGCAGGCCGACGCGCCCGCCCTGCGCGACCTGACCGCCGGGATAGGCCGGCACGATCCCGCGCGCCGCGCCGGTGCTCTCCACCGAGAGCTCCTCGAGCTGGACGGTTGATCCGGGGCGCCCGTCCTCGGCCCGTGCCGCGCCGGCGGTGACCAGGATCAGGACACCGGCGCTCAGGATCGCAGGGGAGCCGCGAAACAGCGGCACGCACCGGCCCGGACGCATCATACCCATGGGAAACGACTCGCTGTCTCGGCGCCGAGCCGATCACGGGCGGCGTTTCATCCCGCGTGAAGCAAGTCAACGATAAACTGCAAGAAAATCGTGGTTTTATGTTGTAATAATTATAGTTCTGAAGGCAAAAACAGACACTACGACTTGATACGAATGACCAATCTTGCGGAAGCACACGACAGTCCAATTTTTTAACTGAACGACATGACGAGACTCACAGCCAGCGCCCGTCGAAGTCTGAGCATTGCATCCTCCTCCCCGCACCCAGCGGTGCAAAGCGGGATCGGGCATGCGACGCGCCAAAGAAGTCTTCATGCCTTTCCGGCCAGCGTCAGGCGGCCTGGCCTTTCGCCCGAGCCGGCCCGCTTCGCCCCGGGGAGACATAGATGCGTCCGTATCCGCCCAAGCCCGCGCGCCCGGCCGGGATCCTGATCCTCGCCGCATTCTGGGCGTGCGCGCTCCCGTACGCCGGCGCGCGGGCCGACCAGCCCTCGGCCAAGCTGTGCCAGGACGCGACCTCGACGCCCGAGACCCAGACCTGTCTGCACCAGGCGCTGGAAGCCGCCGACGCGAAGCTCAATGCGGCCTACAGGAAGGCCCTGTCGATCATCGACCAGGATGACCGCCCGGAGGACGCGAAAGCGGCCTGGAAGGCCCAGTTCGCAACGGCCCAGCGCGCCTGGATCGCCTTCCGGGACGCCGATTGCGGCGATCTCACCTTCAGCGAGTGGAACAACGGCAGCGGCACCACCGGCGCGCTGTATGCCTGCCAATACGACAAGACCGTCCAGCGGACCGAGGATATCCTGAGCCGGTACCCACTCGATTGAGGCGCCGTTCCTGCCCGCGAGCCGAAATGACAGCGTGGAGGTTTCGGGGTTCGCGCGACGCCCGCCCCGTCCGGGCATCCGCCCTCACGCTGAGCCGCTTGGTGATGCGTTTGGTCCGACCCTTGAATGCGCGGAGCCGCCGCGCTTGCGAGGGACCCGGATGATCGTCGACCTGAACTGCGACATGGGCGAGGGGTTTGGCGTCTATCGCCTGGGCGACGATGCCGGGATGCTGGCGATCGCCAGCTCGGCCAACATCGCCTGCGGGTTCCACGCCGGCGACCCGCTGGTCATGCACGAGACCCTGACGCTCGCCGCCCGGGCCGGCGTCCAGGCGGGGGCGCATCCGGGCTTCCTCGATCTCTGGGGTTTCGGGCGGCGCCCGATCCACGGCGAGCGCCCGGCCGATGTCGAGAAGGCCGTGCTCTACCAAGTCGGCGCCCTGCTGGCGCTCGCGCAGGATGCCGGCTGCCCGGTGCGGCACGTGAAGACCCACGGGGCGCTGGGCAACATCGCCAACGCGGATGCGGACCTCGCCCTGGCGGTGGCCCGGGCGATTCGCACCCTCGACCGCGACCTGATCTTCGTGGTGATGCCCGGCCTCGAGACCGAGCGGGCGGGCGAGCGGCTCGGCCTGCCCCTGGCCCGGGAGATCTACGCCGACCGCGCCTATGCCGAGACCGGCAACCTGGTGTCGCGCAAGCTGCCGGGGGCGGTGCTGCACGATCCCGTGGAGGCGGCCGAGCGCGTCGTGCGGATGATCGAGGACGGCGCGATCCTCTGCCTGTCCGGGCGGCGCATCCCGGCCCGGATCGACAGCATCTGCGTCCACGGCGACACCCACGGGGCCGTCACGATGGCCGCGCAGCTGCGCGCCGACCTCGCCGACCGGGGGATCGCGGTCAGGCCCATGGCCGAAGTGATCGGCGCCTGAGCGCATCGATTCCCGAGCCGGTTTCGGCCGCGATCCCGGACGATGTCATGCAAACGTCGCAGATGGGCCAGAAAGCCACTCGCTGCTTGCAAGGCTGAGAGGGGCTCCATGGATTTCCACCGTCGCTTCACGGTTCTGATGTGCGCTCCCGCCTTCGATCCGGACGACCTGGAGGGCGCGCGCGTCGCCCAGATCGTGGCGGCGGTGGAGAATCGCGGCTTCGAGGTGGTGCGGGCGCGGCGCGTCGAGGACGCGGCCATCGCGGTGCAGACGGACGCCGCCATCGGCTGCATGGTGGTCGACTGGGGCAAGCGCGGCCTCGACGGCAAGGCCGCCGCGCTCATCGACATGATGCGCAAGCGCGGCCTGGAAATGCCGATCGTCATCATGGTCCGCCGCAAGCGGCTTGAGGACATCCCGGTCGAGCTCCTGGACTTCATCGACGGCTACATCTTCCTGGCGGAAGAGACCCCCGAATTCATCGCCCGCGGCCTGGTCAGCCGGGTGACGCAATATGCCGAGACCCTGAAGACGCCGTTCTTCGGCGCCCTCGTGGACTACGCCGAGAAGGGCAACCAGCTCTGGACCTGCCCGGGCCATAACGGCGGCATCTTCTACAACCGCTCGCCGATCGGCCGGATCTTCGTCGAGCATCTCGGCGAGGCGATCTTCCGCGACGACCTCGACAATTCGGTGCTCGATCTGGGCGACCTGCTGACCCATGAGGGTCCGGCCCTCAAGGCCCAGAAGGAGGCCGCCCGGATCTTCGGGGCGGAGAAGACCTACTTCGTCCTCAACGGCACCTCGGCCTCCAACAAGATCGTGCTGTCCTCCCTGGTGGCCGAGGACGACCTCGTCCTGTTCGACCGCAACAACCACAAGGCGGCCCATCACGGCGCCCTGTTCCTGGGCGGCGGCATCCCGATCTTCCTGGAGACCGACCGGAACGCCTTCGGGCTGATCGGCCCGATCTACCACGAGGCCCTGGACGAGACCCGGATCCGCGAGAAGATCCGGACCAACCCGCTGGTGACCGATCCCGAGGCTTGGCGCCGGGAGCGTCCGTTCCGCGTCGCGGTGATCGAGCAATGCACCTACGACGGCACGATCTACGACGCGCAGGAGATCCTGGAGCGGATCGGCCACCTCTGCGACTACATCCTGTTCGACGAGGCCTGGGCGGGCTTCATGAAGTTCCACCCGCTCTTCGCCCGTCGCTTCGCCATGGGGCTCACCGGGCTCGACGAGACCTCGCCCGGCATCGTCGCCACGCAATCGACCCACAAGCAGCTCGCGAGCTTCTCCCAGGCCTCGCAGATCCACACCCGCGACGGCCATATCCGCGGCCAGACCCGGCGCGTGGAGCACAAGCGCCTCAACGAGAGCTTCCTGGTCCACGCCTCGACCTCGCCGTTCTATCCCCTGTTCGCCTCCCTCGATGTCGGCGCCCAGATGATGAAGGGCCGCTCGGGCATGATCCTGTGGGACGACACGATCCGGCTCGGGATCGAGTGGCGCAAGAAGGTCCGGGCGATCCGGCGGGAATTCGAGGAGAACGAGGCTGATCCGCTGCGGCGCTGGTTCTTCGACCCGTTCGTGCCTGACCGGGTGACCGGCCCGGACGGCGCCGAGATCGCCTGGGAGCGGGTGCCCACCGACGCGCTCGCGTCCGAGCCGCGCTACTGGGAGCTCACCCCGGGGGCGGCCTGGCACGGCTTCAGCCACGTGGCGCCGGGCTACGCGATCACCGACCCGAACAAGCTGACCGTGCTCACCCCGGGCTTCGACCGGGCCACGGGGGCCTATGCCGATCACGGCGTGCCGGCCCCGATCGTCGCGCAGTACCTGCGCGAGAACCGGATCGTGGCCGAGAAGAACGACCTGAACTCGCTGCTCTTCCTGCTGACGCCGGGTGTCGAATCCTCCAAAGCCGGGACCCTGATCTCGGGGCTCGTCGCCTTCAAGCGGCTCCACGACGACAACGTGCCGCTCGAGGAGGCGATGCCGGAATTCGTCAACCGCCGGCCCAACCGCTACCGCGGGGTGCGCCTGCGCGACCTCTGCGCCGAGTTCCACGCCTTCCACCGGGAGGCCGGCACCTCCGCGCTCCAGCGGCGGCAATTCGCCCCCGAGCACCTGCCCGAGATGGTGATGGCGCCCAAGAAGGCCGCCCAGATGCTGACCCGCAACAAGGTCGACTACGTGCCGATCGCCGAGGCCGAGGGGCGCATCGCCACGACCCTGATGCTGGTCTACCCGCCGGGCATCGGCACCGTGCTGCCGGGCGAGTGGCTGGACGACCGCGCCAAGCCGATGCTCGACTATTTCAAGATGTTCGAGGCCTCCGCCAACCTGTTCCCGGGCTTCGAGGCCGAGATCCAGGGCGTCTACCGCGAGGTCGATCCGGACGGGCGGATCCGCTTCCACACCTACGTCGTGCGGGACGGCGCCTGATGGAGATCGAGCCCGAGGCGGGCGCCCCAGTCCCGGCGCATCCGAGCCCGGACATCATCATCCGCGCCTCCTCGGACGCGGATGTCGAGGCCATGGTGGCGATCTACGAGCATCATATCGGCAAGGGCGTCGGCAACGTCGCCGATTTCGACGACGAGGCGCGCCTGCTGCCCGACGACCTGAAGCGGCGGCGCAAGACCATGCGCAAGAAGCGCCTGCCCCACCTCGTCGCCGAGCGCGGCGGCCAGGTGGCGGGCTACGCCTACGCGGTGCCGTTCCGGAAGCGCCCGGCCTATCGCTACACCCTCAAGCACTCGATCTACGTGCATCCCGACCACCTCCATGCCGGGATCGGGCGCCGCCTCCTGCCGGCGCTGATCGAGGCCTGCGCGGCCGGCGGCTACCGGCAGATGATCGGCTACATCGACGCCGAGAACCAGGCGTCCCTACGCCTCCACGAGACCTGCGGCTTCGTCCGCGTCGGCTACCTGAAGGCGGTGGGCTTCAAATACGGGCGCTGGTCGGACAGCGTGATGGTGCAGCGGGCCCTGGGCACCGGCTCCGAGGACCAGCCGGGGGCGTAGAAGCGCGGCCCGGACCGCCCGCCCCCTTGCCCTTGCCCTTGTCCGTGACCGTCACCGACGGTCGTAGCGCCGGCGGAGTTCGGCGGTGCGCTCCACGGTATGGGCGATGAGGCAGGCCGACATCGCCGGGCCGGCTCCCGTGCCGCTCCCCCATTCGGAAAAGGTGAGATCCCCGCAATCGGCGTCGCGGAAATGCAGCCAGGCCTGCTGCGCCTGTTTGAGGCGCGCGCGCCATGTCCGGCCTTCGGCGTCGTCGCCGATCGAGGCCAGGGCCCGGGCATAGGTCGCGTTGAGGTCCTTATCGGCAACCTGCTGAGCGGGCTCCAGGCAATACGCGATCCCGGAGCTGGTGGCCTCGGCGCAGAGCGTATCGACCTGGCCGGCGGCCTTCTCGTAGGCCCTGGACAGGCTGCGGGCCGCGCCCTCGCCGTAGCGGTTCATGCAGGCCGTCGGCTCGTCCGTGTCGCAGGTCCTGGACGCGGGCGCAGGCGGGGCCGCCACGGCCGGGGGAGCGACGCTCACGGTCGCGATGACACCGGCCCACGCCCCGAGAAGGGCGCCGAGAACGTACTTGCTCATGACGACGTCCGACCAGACGTTGCGGGGGATCCTGCGCCTGGGCGCATGGCCGGGGCGATCGTACGGATCGGCGGCGCGCTCAGGGTGACGATCGGGATCGCGGGCCGTGCCGTCCGATCGCCGCATCGATCGCAGGACCATTCGTGGTGCGATCGACGCGGCGGTACAGGACCTCAATAGTAGCGCCCCGGGATGAAACGGGTGCGGGTCGCGTTCCAGTGTCCCCTCATGTAGCCGACCGGCCGATTGGTGGCGTGGCAGGCCGGGATCCACCGCGTGCCGTGATAGCAGAGCTTGCCGTAGCGGCTGAGCCAGGCGACGTTGGTCACCGCGGTCTGACCGCCGGTCGCGAGGCCTGCATCCATGGGAATGGCGGGCCCGGCATAGGCGGAGCCCATGCAAGCCGCCG
This sequence comes from Methylobacterium sp. GXF4, assembly GCF_000272495.1. Classification (NCBI taxonomy): domain Bacteria; kingdom Pseudomonadati; phylum Pseudomonadota; class Alphaproteobacteria; order Hyphomicrobiales; family Methylobacteriaceae; genus Methylobacterium; species Methylobacterium sp. GXF4. The sequence continues at coordinate 13,994 of NZ_AKFK01000067.1, forward strand.
ACAGCATTCCAGCAACGATGAGTGATTTCATGATTGGCGCCTTTGCCAGATAACGAGCGGACTCGTTTCGTTGACAGTAGATCCGGCGGCCAATCCGTTGAAATCAGTAAGCCGCCGCGGAATGACATACCGCTGCCGGCTCAGGTCTTAGGTGTGTCAGAGCACGTCGGTTGTGCGCGCGAAAACCAGGCGCCCTGGCGCCCTCCCGATCCCTGCGGAGGCGGCGCGTTCCGGTGCGTCGGGCTGGAGGACGTTTCGGCAGTGGCCGGGGCTCACGCCGAGCCCGCATCCGGATCGGCGGGCGCGCTCAGTGCGCCTGCGCCGGAGCGTCGGACCGGGCGGTGGCGACGAGGTCGACATCGACCCCGACCTCGAGGGCGACCCATTGCCCGGAGGCCCAGGCGCCCTGGCCGACACCGAACGCGGTGCGGACGAGGCCGACATGCCCGGTGGCGTGCGCCCGGTCGCCGTCGAGCGACAGGTGGAAGGGCAGCGTCAGCGGGCGTTTCGTACCCCGGATCGTCAGGTCGCCGACGGCCTCGTAGTCGCCGCCGCCTTTGTCGACGAAGCGGCTCGCCTCGAAGCGCGCGTGGCTGGCGCTCGCCACGTCGAACCAGTCCTTCTGGGGCAGGGCCGTGTCGCGCTGGGTATCGCCGGTGCGGGCGCTGGCGAGATCGACCAGCACCGTGGCGCGGCCCGCCTCGGGCTTGGCGGGGTCGAACTCCACCCGGGCCTCGAAGCGCTCGAAGCGTCCAGAGAACGGGGTCCCGACCTGCACGCCCGAGAACCGGATCGCGCTCCGGGCCGGATCCACCGCCCACGGGGCGGATAGCGCGGGGGAGACGGCACCCGACAGGGCGGCCGACAGGCACAGGGCGAGGCGCAGGCGGCGCGGCATCATCGGGGCGATTCCAGGGCGTCGGGGAGCCCCGCCGGGCGGCGGCCGGGCAGCATCCGTCCCAGCACGCCGTCCCGCAGGATGAGATGGTGGCGCAGCGCCGCCGCCACGTGCAGCACCAGCAGCGCGGTGAGGATCCAGGCGCCGGAGGCGTGCAGCGCCTTGAGCAGCCCCTCCGCGCCCGCGGGATCGGCCAGGAGCGGCGCGAGCGGCAGGTGCGGCCAGGGCACGAGCCCGTACAGCACCGTCGGGATGTTGAACGGTGAGAGCGAGACCACGGCCCAGCCGGTCAGCGGCAGCCCGATGAGAAGCCCGTACAGGAGGGCGTGCGCCGCCCCCGCCGCCCGGCGCTCCCGGGCCGGCATGGCCGCCGGATAGGGCGGCGGCCGGTGAGCCAGCCGCCAGGCGAGGCGCAGCCCGGTCAGGACCAGCACGGTGATCCCGACCGACTTGTGCCACTGGTAGAGCGGGAACAGGCGCATCGGCGTCAGCCCGGCATGGGTCATGGTCAGGCCCATGCCGATCAGGGCGAGCACGCCCAGCGCGCTCGCCCAGTGCAGCAGGATGGCCACCGCGGAGTAGCGCCGCGCCGACGCGTCGGGTGCCATGGCGATCCTCCCGCCCCGCGGTTCAGGCTCAGTCCTGACGCTCGAAGGCGCCCGCGATGGTCAGGTGCAGGTCGTCGCCGATCAGCGGCAGGTAGGTCTTCACCCCGAACTCGGAGCGCTTGAGCGTGCCGGTGGCGTCGAAGCCGACCGTGACCTTCTTGCTCAGCGGGTTCACGCCGGCCCCGACCAGGGTGACGTCCAGCGTCACCGGCTTGGTCACGCCGTGGAGCGTGAGGTTGCCGGTCACCTTCGCCTTGTCCTTGCCCTCCGGCGTGACCTTGGTGGACACGAAGGTCATGTCGGGGAACTTGGCCGCGTCGAGCCACTGGTCGCCCTTCAGCTCGTCGGTGAGCTTGGCGCTGGTCGTGGTCACGGAGGCGACCGGGATCTTGATCGACAGCTTCGCGGCCGCCGGGTTCTTCGGCTGCAGCTCGAGGGTGCCGGACACGTCCGAGAAGCCGCCGGCATAGTTCGAGAAGCCCATATGGGAGACCCGCCAGCCGACCTGGGTGTGGTTGGGATCGACCGCGTAGGTGCCGGCCTGGATCTGGGCCGGGTCGCGGGTCGCGGGGGACTGGGCCAGGACGGGGGTGGCGACCAGGAGGGCCAGAAGGCCGGAGGCGAGAATCGACTTCAAGGGTGTCTCCTACACAGCAGACGATCGTGCGCGATTCGGTGCGCCGCAGCCGCCCTGTAGACCCGTTCACGGCCGCGGTTGAGCCTGCTATCCGGAACCCCATGGTTGCGAGAACGGAAACCTTCCAGGGCGGCCTCGACGACGTGCGCGCTTTCTGCACGGTCGTCGATCTCGGCACCGTCACGGCCGCGGCCGCGAGCCTGCGGGAAACCAAGGGCAGCGTCAGCCGGCGCCTGTCCCGGCTGGAGCGGGCGCTCGGCACGAGGCTGATGGCCCGCACCTCGCGGGCGGTCTCGCCGACCGCGGAGGGGCTGGCCTTCTACGCCAAGGCCCATGAGAGCCTCGCGCTCCTCGACGAGGCCGCCGAGACCGCCCGCGACGCCCGGACGGTGCCGGCCGGGCACCTGCGCCTGACCACCTCGATCGATTTCGGGATCGAGGTGATGCCCGAGATCGTCGCGAGCTTCCGGGCGGCCTATCCGCAGATCACGGTGGAGATGCTGAACACCGATGCCCGCCTCGACCTGGCGGCCAACCGGATCGACCTCGCCCTCCGGCTCGGCGGCGCGGAGGAGACCGGCTACCGGGCCGTCGTCCTGGCGACCCTGTCGGTGGGCCTCTACGCCGCGCCCGCCTACCTGCTACGCCGCCCGGCGCCCGCCGACCTGGCCGGGCTCGACGCGCACGACCTGATCCTGTCCCGGGATCGGCCGGGCTCGGGCGCCCTGCCCCTCACGGACGGGCGCGGCCGGACCGAGCGGATCGTCCTGAGCCCGGCCATCCGGGTCAGCGACTTCGCGACCGTGCACCGCCTGACCCTGGTGGGGGCCGGGATCGGCCATATCCCGAGCCTTGTCGCCGCCCGGGCGGTCGCGGCGGGCCAGCTCGTGCGCGTGCTGGCGCCCTGGGCGAGTCGCGGGGCGGTGCTGCGCGCCGTGACCCTGGCCGGGCGCGATCTGCCGGCGCGGGTCCAGGTCTTCCGGGAGCATGTCCGCGGCGCGCTGAGGCTGTGCGGCGCGCATGATGGGGAGCCGCTTTCTAGCGACGAATACAATCAAGACTTGTAGATACTAAATATCGGCGCTTATTCATCGGGCGATTGAGACAATCTTACGATTTGGCGTAGCGGGATGTTGAGGGCCTCGGCGCACCATGGGCGTCGCGGTTTCCCGGGCCGCTCGGCGGGCGATCCGGTCCTCATCCCTTGCCCCGGCGCATCCCATTTTCCAGCGGACACCCAACATGCCCCTTCGCGACCGGCGCCTGCAGCCCTTGCTCCTCGTCGGGACGGTGGTTCTGGCGGGTCTGTGCGTCGCGCCGCACGCGGCCTGGGCGACGCTGTCGGCCACGACCCGGCTCGTCCTGCAGAAGGGGCGTCACTACGTGCCGACCGACCTGTTCCTGCGGCGCGGCGACACGATCACCCTGCGCAACGAAGATGCCAACCAGACCCACCACGCCTTCATCGAGGCGGACAGGTTCTCCTTCGATGCCGGCGATCAGGAGCCCGGCACCGAGACCCGGCTGGTCCTGAAGGAGCCGGGGGATTTCGTCATCCAGTGCGGCATCCACCCGAAGATGAAGCTGACCATCCACGTCCAGTAGCGCGTGGGCGGGTATGGCTGAGCTCGGCCCGGCTCAGCCCTCGCTGTCGTGAGCGAGGCCGAGGCCGCGAATCAGGTCGCCGATCGGATCGATTCTCTGGGCCGCCTGCGCGGGGGCCGGGTTCGGTGCGGCGGCGGCGACGATCGGCTCGACGGCCGCAGGGCGGTCCAGGCCGGCATGGCGCAGGCGGGCGGTCCGACGCAGGCCGCGATCCGCCACCTTGACCCGGCTCGCCATGAGCGTTTTGCGCGCCTTCTCGGCCGGAGCCACCAGCGCGCTCGGCAGCGCCGGGGCCGTGACGGCGCCCGGCGGCAGCGCGGCGGCCAGCCGGGGCGACAGCAGGTCGGAAGCGGGGGCGCGCGCCGTCTCGGAGACGGCGGGTTCGGGCTTGATCGTGCCGGCCATCCGGGCCGGCGGATCCATCCAGGTCGACGGCGCGGCCTGCGCCGCCTCCGTCCGGACGGGGCGCGGCTGCACCTCGTAATTGCCCGGATGCAGAGTATGGGCGGCTACGACCAGGCCGAATACGGCGATCGCGGTCGTCGCAAGGGTGGATCTGTAGTGTTCCATGACGGCAGAACGAACAGCCAAGGTCATGGTTCCGCTTGACCGAAGCTCCGGGCCCAGGGCGCGGATCTCGGGCGTATATCCCGCGGCGGATACAGCACAGAAAAAAGGCCACTCCCGAAGGAGCGGCCCGAAGTCTAGGGAGGAAACGCCCAAGAAGGGCAGCGGGATCGCGACGCCATCGCCATCCCGCACTGCACAGATAGGCTACCGCATTGCGGCATGCAACAGACCGAAGGTTGTTTCTGCATGCATGGATGACACGGCCTGGTCGTCGAGATGCGCGTCCAGGCCATAGCTCCGGCCGGTCAGCCGTCGTTCTGCGGCTCGTCATGCCCGATGAGCCGGTCCACCTCGGCCAAGGCGACCGCCCGGGCGGCCCCCTCGGAGGCATGCGGGCGGTACGAGCCGCGGACCAGCTTGCCGCGGTCGCGGATCGCCCACGTGAAACGGCCCGGGTCATGCCGGCTCGGCCTGACCTCAACCGTGTAGAGATGCCCGCCATTCGCACCCATGACCCGCATGTGCGGATTCCCGCGCGCCGGCCCAGGGGGTGCGACCGTGGGCGGCAGCCCGGCGCTTACCGGGCCGCTTTCGGACGGCCGGGCTCGGCCCGGTCCGGCGCGACCGGACCCTCGGTCCGGGTGCCGAGCCAGACCACGTGCTTGGGCCCGCTGCCGCGGCCGCTGGCGTGGACGCGGGCCTCCTCGACCGCGAAGCCCGAGCGCTGCAGGCGCGATTTGAACTTCCGGTCTGGGGCGCCCGACCAGACAGCCAGGATGCCGCCCGGCCGCAGGGCCCAGCGGGCCCGCTTGAGGCCCCAATTGTCGTAGAGCCGGTCGTTCGAGCGGCGCATCAGCCCCTCCGGGCCGTTATCGACGTCGAGCAGGATGGCGTCGTACTGGCCTGGCCCCGCCTGGATCAGGCGGTTCACGTCGGATTCCTGCACGTCGACCCGGGGATCGTCCAGGCAATCGCCGAAGACATGGGCGAGCGGGCCGCGGGCCCAGGCGATCACGGCCGGCACCAGCTCGGCCACCACGACCCGCGCGTCCGGGCCGAGCCCCTCGAGCGCCGCCCGCAGGGTGAAGCCCATGCCCAGGCCGCCGATCAGCATCCGGGCCCGGGGCCGGTCCCTGAGCCGCTCGCAGGTCATCGCGGCGAGCGCCGCCTCGGAGCCGCTGCGGCGGTTGTTCATCAGCTCGATCGTGTCGGCCAGGATCGAGAACTCGTCGCCCCGCTGCATCAGGCGCAGGTCGGTGCCGCCCCCCGGGACGGAGCCGGTGTCGAGATGAACCCAGGGTATCACGGACGTTTCCTCGATTGGCGGTGCGGCCGGTCCGGGACCGTCGGCACGAAAGATCACGGCGAGAGCGGGGCCGCGGGCGGGTTCGGCGCTGCGCGCGGCGCAACCCCCTGCGCGGCGGTGCCCCCTGCCACGCGGGATCGCGCTGGCGTATCAGCACCTATGGCTAAGCGCATCAAGTCGAGACCCCAGGAACGGGGCTTCATTCTGTTCGACGTCGTCTTCGAGGACGGCTCCCGGGCCTCGAACCGGCGCGTCCCGGCCGAGATCCTCGGCGGGCTGGACGGCGACGAGCCGGCCCGGCAGGTCATCGCCGAGCAGGAGGAGGAGATCGCCCTCAAGGCCGGGCGGCCCGGCCGCGAGATCCAGAGCCTCACGCGCTCGCCGATCATCAAGCCGAAGCCGATCGCCTGACCGGCCGGGCCGGCAGCCCGGATCAGACCGCCCCCTCGACCACTTCGAGCGCCCGCAGGATCGCGAAGCCGATCCGCTCCGCCTCCCCTTCCGTGTCGCCCGCCGCCGGCAGCAGCGCCACCGTCTCGACGGCGTGCTCGTCCTCCGGGCCGACCACGATCCGGAACACGTCGCCCTCCTGGGCGGCCGGGTCGCGGATCAGGCCGACCCGGTGGCCCGCCGCCGCACCGAACAGGCGCATCGGCGGCTGCCCGGGATCGGGCTCCGGGGGCGCGGCCGGGCGGGGCGCGCCGAAGGTCGGACGGATGACGTTGTCGTCGGACATGCCGAACCAGCCTCCTCAAGCGCGCGCGAGACCGGCGGTGGCCAGCACCGCGTCGGCCAGCACCTCCATGCCGGCCCGGGCCCAGTCCGGCGTGATGCTCTCGGCCTCGTTGTGGCTGATGCCGCCGTGGCAGGGGCAGAACACCAGGGCCGCCGGCACCGTCCGGGCACAGTAGACGGCATCGTGATAGATCGCGGTCGGCATCCGGGTCCAGGCATGGCCCCGCGCCTCGGCGGCCGCCTGGACGCGGTCGACCAGCACCGGGTCGAAGGGCGTGAGCGGCGCGCGCCAGAACTCCTCGACCCGGATCGTCACGCCCCGCTCGGCGGAGAGCGCGTCGGCCCGGGCCAGGACCTGCCCGCGCATCGCCTCCAGCTGTCCGGGATCGCCGTGGCGGGTGTCGAGGCTGAACCAGACCCGGCCCGGGGTGATGTTGCGGCTCGCCGGCTCGGCCTTCAGGACCCCCACGGTGGCGCGGCCGCGCTCGCCCTCCGGGCCGACGGCGTCCCGGGCGATGTCCTCCAGGGACCCGATCAGCGCCGCGGCGGCCATCATGGCGTCGCGCCGCCCGGCCATCGGGCTGCCGGCATGGGCCTCCTCGCCCAGCACGGTGATCTCGTACCAGATCTGGGCGAGCGCCCGGTCGACCACCCCGATGGTCAGGCCGGCATCCTCGAGGCGCTTGCCCTGCTCGATGTGCAATTCGAAATAGGCGGCGATGCCGCGAAGAGCCGCGGGATCCGCCTCCCCCTGCCAGCCGATCCGACGCAGCTCGTCGCCGAAGACGCGGCCGTCGAGGTCGCGGGTCTCCATCACGTCGGCCTCGGGCACGATCCCCATGGCGACGCCGCTGCCGCTCATCGGCGGGGCGAAGCGCGCGCCCTCCTCGTTGCACCAGTTGATCAGCAGGAGCGGCGCCTCGGTCTCGATCCCGGCCTCATGCAGGGCGCGCAGGATCTCCAGGCCGGCGAGGACGCCGAGCGGCCCGTCGAACTTGCCGCCGGTGGGCTGGGTGTCGAGATGGCTGCCGATGGCGACCGGCTTCCGGCCCGGGTCGCGCCCCGGCCGGTGGAAGATCATGTTGCCGATCCGGTCCACCGTGAGCGTCAGCCCGATCGCCTCGCCCCAGCGCTGGAACAGGGCGCGCCCCTCGGCGTCCCGGTCGGTGAGGGTCTGCCGATCGTTACCGCCGTTGGGGAGCGCGCCGATCCGGGCGAGCTCCATCAGGCTGTCCCAGAGGCGCTCCTGCGAGAGCGGGAGATTGGTGCGATCCATGCTGGTGTGATCCCGCGCGCCCTGGCCGACCGTATACCGGAGCCGACGAGGTTAGGCCCTGATCCCGCGCAGCACCAGGGACGGGGCGGCGGGGGACGGGCATCGCCGTCAGAGGCGCGGATCGGGGAAGTCCTGCGCGTGCAGGCTCCAGATCGCCCGTCCATCCTCGGCGGTCACGTAGACCGCGTTGGCTCCGAGCTCGGCCAGATCGAGATCGATCCGCTTGGCTGCAACCACCGCGGCCGCGTCGCCGGCGGCCTCGAAGGGCTGCCGGTACAGGTCCGGGCCGAGCATCCCGTCCGGCTCGCGGCGGATCGCCCGGAAGATGTAGCTGCGCATCAAAAGACCTGGAACGATACGGTATCCGAGCATCGTGGGTGCTCACCGCCGACGTGGATACAGTCTCAACGGCGCCGAGACCGCATCACGAAAAGCTTTACGCCGCGTTTGCTCGGCCCGCCCGCGGGCTCGCGGCGTCGGCCCGGTGCCGGAGACCCGTGACGACATGTCAGGGCCGGGGCGGCGCCGGACTTGGATCGATTCGCCGACAACCGAATTGTCGCTGGCTTGTGTCGCAGCAGGTTGTCGGGTGCCGGGCCCGACACAGCCGCTTCGGGGGATTGAATGGCGTTGGCCTCCACGGCGACCTCCGCCCTGCAAGATGCGGGATTTGTCGGGACCTGGGACACGGATGTCCTGGCCGGCCGCTCCGTGCTCGACGCGGGCGCGGCCACCCTGCTGTCCGGAAATCCGAGCTTTGCCGGCAAGCCCCTGCCGCTGGACGTGGCCCTGGGGCGCATCCATCCCGAGGATCGCGGCTGGGTGTTCGACCGGATCCGCAAGGTGCGCCGGACCGGCGGCCTGGTCTCGCTGGAATTCCGCGTCCTGAGCGCGACCGGCGAGGTCCGCTGGATCCTCAATCGCGGCCGCCTGGCCCCGGATACCGGCGGGGCGCTGCGCGGGCGCGGCGCCTATATCGATGTGACGGACCTCTATCCCGGTTCCGTCCCGGCCGGGCTGGACGCGGATGCGACGCAGGTGAAGCATCTGGAATCCGCGGCCGACCACTGCATCCGGGTCCATTCCGCGCTCGATCGCTACGGCGACGAGAACCTCCGGCTGATCTCGAGCATGTTGCTGCTCGGGATCGGCCGGGCGCTGGCGCAGCGCGACCCGTAAGGCCGGGGCCGGAGCGGTCTCAGGTCCGCCAGGGATGGGCCGGGAGCTCGGTCTGGCCGATGGCCTTGGCGCCGGCCTCCGCCACGACGTGATCGTTCTCGACCGTGGAGCCGCTGACGCCGATCGCGCCCGACATGACACCGTCGGCGTCGACGATCGGGATACCGCCCGGGAAGGTGATCAGCCCGTCATTGGAATGCTCGATGCCGTAGAGCGGGCCGCCCGGCTGGGACAGCTGGCCGATCTGGCCGGTCATCATCCCGAAGAACACCGAGGTCTTGGCCTTCTTGTGGGCGATGTCGATCGAGCCGACCCAGGCATCGTCCATGCGGTGGAACGCCTTCAGGTTGCCGCCGGAATCGACCACCGCGATGCACATCTGGGTGCCCAGCTCCTGGGCCTTCGCCCGTGCCGCGGCGATCGCCCGCTCGGCCTGCTCAATCGTGACGTGCATGGTACCTCCCTGGTTGACCCCGGGTCGGCGCAGGATCGCGGAGAAATTCCATCGAACCCGGGCTTTTCCCGTTCTGGGTGAGAAGGCCCGAGCGGACGGCGCCGGTCAACTCCGGATCGGGCCGATCGCCCGGCCCGGCCTCCACGGACGACAGGCCGGGCACCCGCCTTGCACGGGGTCATGGGCGCCCGGCCATGCGGCCGTACCGGAGACGAAAGGGCAAGAGACCCCGGTACAACGTCGGGACCCGACCGGTCCGGCGTGCCGCCGGGTGGCACGGGGCGCTCGGTCGGGATGTGGCCCGCCGCAGATGGGCTGCGGCGGGCCCGCTGTCACTGATACGATTTTACCGGTCCGGCCCGGGCGCCGCTCACAACCGCGTGAGGGCCGCCCGGGTTCGGATCCGCGTCAGGCGGCGCGGTCCCGGGCGGTCCGGATGCGGTCGAGCAGATCCGCCGCGAGGCCCGCGCGCGCCTCCGCGTCGGCGCAGGCCTGCCGCCAGACCACGCGCCCCGCACGCAGGATGATCCCGTCCTCGGCCGGCATCGGCGGCAGGGGCCGGTCGGGGCGGATATCGGCCGCGACGCCCTGGGGACCGCCGCTGAGCCGGGCCATGCCCAGCCCGCAGCAGGCGGCCCGCAGCCGCGCCAGGGTGAACAGGGCCAGGACCGACGCCGGCGGCGTGCCGAAGCGGTCCTCGACCTCGCCGGCCAGCGCCTCGATCGCCTCGCCGTCGCGCAGGCGCAGCAGCCGCGTGTAGAGGCTCAGCCGGATCTCCGGCTCCGGGACGTAATCCGCCGGGATCCGGCTCGGCAGCCCGATCTCGATCTCCGGGCTCCAATCCTCGGCCGGCTCGCCCTTGGCGGCGGTGAGTGCCAGCTGCAGCAGGTGCTGGTAGAGGCCGAGCCCGACCAGCTTGGCATGGCCGGCCTGGTCCTCGCCGACGAGGTCGCCGGCGCCGCGCAGGTCGAGGTCGCGGGCGCTGACCGCGAAGCCGGCGCCGAGGCGGTCCAGCGCCTCCAGGGCGCGCAGGCGCTGCAGGGCCGCCGGCGGGGGCGGCGCGGCCGGATCGCTGAGCAGGTGGACGACCCCGCGCCGCTGGCCCCGCCCGACGCGGCCGCGCAACTGGTGGAGCTGCGCCAGCCCGAACCGGGCCGCCTCCCAGACCAGCATCGTGTTGGCCCGGGGTACGTCGAGCCCGCTCTCCACGATGGCGGTGGCGAGCAGCACGTCGCCGTCCCCGTCGGCGAAGCGGACCATGACCTCGTCCATGGCCGAGGGCTTCAGGTCGCCATGCGCCACCAGCACGTCGAGGCCCGGCACGAGGCCGCGCAGGCGCTCGGCCATGGGGGCGATGTCCTCGATGCGCGGGCAGACGACGAAGCTCTGCCCGCCCCGGCGATGCTCGCGGATCAGGGCCTCGCGCACCGCGTCGGCCTCGAACGGCGCCACCACGGTCCGGACCGGCTGGCGCATCACCGGGGGCGTGGCGATCACGCTGAGGCTCTGCAGGCCGACGAGCGCCGCCTGGAGGGTGCGCGGGATCGGGGTGGCGGTGAGCGTCAGCACGTGCCCGCCCTCGGCGAGGCGGCGCAGATCCGCCTTCATCTTGGCGCCGAAGCGCTGCTCCTCGTCGATCACGGTCAGGCCGAGATCGGCAAATCGCACGCCGCGGCCGGCAAGCGCCTGGGTCCCGACGACGAGCTGGATCGAACCGTCGGCCAGCCCGGCCTTCACCCGCTTGGCCTCGGCCGGCGAGACCAGGCGCGAGAGCTGCGCGACCTCGATGCCGAACCGGCCGAACCGCCGGCGCAGGGTCTCGGCGTGCTGGCGGGCCAGCACCGTGGTCGGGGCGATCAGCGCAGCCTGTTTGCCGGCAAAAATCGTCGCCGCCAGGGCCCGCAGCGCGACCTCGGTCTTGCCGAAGCCGACATCGCCGCAGACCAGCCGGTCCATGGGCCGGCCGGAGGCGAGGTCGGCCATCAGCGCGTCGACCGCGGCGGCCTGGTCCGGGGTCGGGGCGTAGCCGAAGCCGGCGGCGAACCGCTCCATGTCGCGGGAGGGCGGCGCCAGGACCGGCGCCTCGGTGTCCCGGCGGGCGCGGGCGGCCTCCAGCATCGCCCGGGCGGTGCGCGCCATGGTGGCCTCGGCCTCCAGGCGGCGGCGGGCCCAGGTGCCGCCGTCGAGCTTGTCCAGGGTGACGGCATCCGGCTCGGGGCCGTAGCGCCAGATCCGGTCGGCCTGGGTCACCGGAACCATCAGGATCGCGTCGCCGGCAAAGCGCAGGCGCAGGGCCTCGGACGGCTCGGAGGCGGCTTCCGCGGCGATGCCCGCCGGCGTCTCGACCGGCTCGAGCCCCTCGAACACGCACAGGCCGTGGTCGCGATCGACCGCGACGTCGCCGGGGCGCAGGTCGACCTCGCCCATCGGCAGGATCGCCCGGGCGGTGCCGGCCACCGCGGCATCCGGCCCGAACAGGTCCGCCGCGGCGAACACCGTCGCGCCCCTGGCCGGAACCCGGAAGCCGGCCCCGACTGGTGCCTCCAGGGCGAGGATGTCGCCCGGGGCCGCGTCGGCGAGGTCGGACCAGCCGTCGATCAGCCGGACCGGGCGCTCGGCGATCTTGCCGGCCTGGCGCACGAGGCGCCGCAGCGGCTGGCGGGAGCCGGCCAGGACGACGATGTCCCCGGCCTTCAGCCGCTCGCGCATCGCCTTGGCGAAGGCCGCCTCGGGCCGGCGCTCCCGGGCGAAGACCGGCACCGCCACCGGCTCGGCCGCGGCGTCCGTGGCGACCGCGCGGGTGCGCTCCGCCACGATGGCCCGCCACGCCTCGGGGGCGAGGTAGAGCCCCTCGCCGCCCTCCGGCCGGCCGCCGCCCGGCGCCCGGCGGGCTCCGGCCTCGTCCATCTGCTCGTAGAAGGCGTCGACCCGGGCCTGGGTCCCGTCCTCGACCACCAGCCGGGCTTCGGGCACGTAGTCGAGCAGGGTGACCAGGCGGGGATAGTAGCGCTCGAGGCGGTGCTCCTGCCCGGTGAAGGGCTCGAAGCTCTGGCCGGAATCCGGCGCCAGGATGATCTCGGTGGCCGGGTCGATCACCAGGTCCGCGACCTCGGCGACGGAGCGCTGCGAGATCGGGTCGTAGGAGCGGATCGCGGTGACGCGGCCCTCGGCATGCTCGATCCGGCAGGGGCGCGGGGCGGCGGCGGGGAACACCTCGATGGTGCGGCCCCGGACCGCGATCTCGCCCGGCTCGTCGACCCGCTCGTCGAGGATGTAGCCGAGGCGCTTGAGGTCGGCCATCGCGGCGGCGACGTCGAGGGCATCGCCGACCCGGAGGGTCACCCGGGCATCGGCCCAGGTCTCGGGCGGGGGCACGCGCTGGATCAGCGCCGGGGCGGTGGTGAGCACGAAGCCCGGCAGGGCGTCCCGGTCGGTGAGCCAGCGCATCGTGGCCGCCCGGGCGCCCATCATGCCCCGCGAGGGCGAGGCGTGGTCGAGCGGCAGGCAATCCCATTCCGGATAGACGGCGACGCGCGCCTCGGGGTCCAGGGCCCTGAGGGTTGCGGCCAGTTCGTCCAGCCGCCGGGCATCCCGGGCGACGTGGACCAGGGGGGCCGTGCCCTCGGCCAGGTCCAGCAGCGCCACCGCCAGCGCGCCGGTGGGCATCAATGGCGCGTCTTCGGTCTCCGGATGGGCGACCGTCTTCGTCCTGCGCTTGGCCATCTATGATCCGAACCTGTCCCGGCCGCTGGAAACGCCGGGCGACGGTTAGGGCTCCCGGCCGCGGCCATCCGATCCACAGACCCGATGCCGCATTCGAAAAGGCTTGCGTCCCGGATCCGGGCCGCCGCCCCTCGGGGTCAGGCCTCGTCGAGCCAGAGATCGCCGCTCGCCAGCGGCGCGTGCAGGACGTGGCGGGCGCCCTCGGTCAGCGCCCGGTCGGGGCCGGGCTGGCGCAGGTAGGTGGCGAGATCCCGGGTCAGGCGCTCCAGGGGGTGGTCGCGCAGGAAGCCCTGCAGGCCGACCGAGCGCTGCGCCCGTTCCAGGAGGTCGAGCCCAGCGCGCTCCACTGCGAGGCGCGCGAGGTTCACGTAGGCGATGATCCCGTCCGGATCGCCCTCCTCGCCCACGATCGCGGCCGCCCGCGCCACCCAGAGGCGCGCGGTCTCGGCGGCGATCACGCCCTCGCCGAGACGGGCGAGCTGGTGCGGATCCTCGCCGCGGCCGGTGGCGACGAGATGGCCGCGCCAGGCGTCGAGCAGCGCCTCCAGGCCGCCGAGCTGCACCGCGAGGAAGCGCCAGGCGCCCCCCGAGAAATGCGGCTGCGCCTGGTAATCGTCGGGCGCGCCGACCGGCGTGAAGCGGTCGGCGCCGAGCCCGGTGAAATCCACGGTGCCGGTGGCCGAGGCGCGCATCCCCTGCGCCCGCCAGGCGGAGAGGTCCGCCCGCTCGCCGGGTTCGAGGGCGACGACGATCATCTGCGACCCGGGCGCGGCGGGCTGCGCGGTCACGAGGGCGCGGGTCACGAACCCGGCCCCCGACGCGAAGGTCTTCACGCCGCGCAGGACCCGGGTTCCGTCGGTGCCGTCGATCTTGAGGCCCTGGCCCGGCGGCTCGGTGTTCCAGACCCCGAACAGGTGGCCTTGCGCGGCATCCGCCAGCAGGGTGTTGCGTGCCTCGCCGCTGGCAAAGCGGGCGACGAGCTGGACCGCGTTGACGTGGCCCTCGTAGACGCGCCCGAGCGCGAGGCTGCCGGCCCCGATGCGCGTCAGCACCGCGCGCAGGGTCGCCCCGTCCGGCTCCTCGCCGAGACCCGCGCCGCCGTCACGCCGGGGGACCGGCGCGGCCAGCAGGCCGACCCGGGCGAGTTCGGCGACATCCTCCGCCGGAAAGCCGCCGTCGTGATCGTGGCGGCCGGCCCGACGCGCCGCCACGGCCGCGACCGCGCGGGCCGCCGCAACCGGATCGCCCCGCGTGCCCCAGGCGATGTCGTCGAGTCTGAGGTCCACGGCTGCTCCGGTCATGACGAGCCCAGCCCGTCACCCTGGATACCGGATCCGGGGCGACGCGCCAGGGCCTTGGCTTGCCATCATCGTCTCCCGAACGCCGGCGACCACCCCTCGGAAGCATGCTGCCCACGGGCAACTTGCCGCTCCGGGTTTCGGCCCACCGTGCGACGATACTGCACATCGCAAACCGTCGGGCGGTGGCTCAAGCGCGGACAGCCTGGCGGCGCGGCGATCTGCACCGGGCAGCCGGACTCAAATCTGCACCCATGCGTTGTAGGGAGAACCGGCTTAACAAGTCGGCAGGCCGCGGGCGATCGCCCCAGTTTGGGAGGTCGGTGCCGTGAGCTATGACGCAGCCGTGTCGCGGAACGAGACCATGTCCTGCCCGTCGGGCTTCGAACGCCACCACCCCCAGCGCCTGGCGGCGCTGCACAGCTATGCCGTTCTCGACACCCCGCCGGACCCCGTATTCGACGACATCGCCCGGATCGCCGCCGCGTCCTGCGGCACCGCGCTGGCGCGGATCACCTTCGTCGACGCCGACCGGCTGTGGACCGCGGCCGCCATCGGCGAGGACGGGCCGGAGCGGTCCCTCGACGCCGAGCTGTGCATCCGGACCCTGTGCCAGCCGGGCGCCCTGGTGTTGCAGGACGGCACCGGCGCGCCGGGCCTCGGCTTCTACGCCGGCGTCCCGCTCGTCACCCCCGATGGCTGGGCGATCGGCACGCTCAGCCTCCTCGATCCCGAGCCGCGCGGCCTGACCGGGCCGCAGGTCGCCATCCTGGAGGGGCTCGCCCGGACCCTGATGAGCCTGCTCGAGAGCCGGCGCGCCGCCGCGGCCCGGCACCGGGACGAGGCGCTGCTCCAATCCCGGGCGGACCGGCTGGAGGCGCAGGTCGCCGCCCAGACCCGGGACCGCGACCGGGTCTGGAACCTGTCGCCGGTGCTGAAGATCGTCTCCGACAAGAACGGGCAGGTCCAGTCGGTCAACCCGTCCTGGAGCCGGGCGCTCGGCTGGTCCGAGGACGAGACCCTGGGCGGGAAAGCCATCGACTTCGTCGCCGCCGCGGAGCGCGAGACGGCGCTGGCGGCGCTCCGGCCGCTCTGCGAGGGCCGCCGGGCCGAGGATGTCGAGCTGTCATGCATGACCCGCGACGGCGACCGGCGGCGGGTGCTCTGGACCGTCGTGCCGGAGGACGGGCTGTTCTACGGCTTCGGCCGCGACATCACCGAGCAGCGCCAGGCCGAGGAGGCGCTGCGGCAATCGCAGAAGCTGGAGGCGATCGGCCAGCTCACCGGCGGCGTCGCGCACGACTTCAACAACCTGCTGACGATTATCCGCTCGTCCGTCGAGTTCCTGCGCCGGCCGGACCTCGCCGAGGAGCGCAAGCGCCGCTACCTCGACGCCGTGTCCGACACGGTGGACCGGGCCGCCAAGCTCACCGGCCAGTTGCTGGCCTTCGCCCGGCGCCAGGCCCTCAAGCCCCAGGTCTTCGATATCGGCCAGCGCCTGCGCAGCATCGCCGACATGATCGACTCGGTCACCGGTGCCCGCATCCATGTCGAGACCGACCTGCCGGAGAGCGCCTGCTTCGTGCGGGCCGACGAGAGCCAGTTCGAGACCGCGCTGATCAACATGGCGGTGAACGCCCGCGATGCGATGGACGGCGAAGGCAGCCTGACCCTGCGCCTCGAGAGCGGCCGCCCGATGCCGCCGATCCGCGGGCATGCCGGCGCCGCGGGGCCGTTCGTGGCGGTGGTGGTGATCGATACCGGCGCCGGCATCCCGGCCCCCGACCTCGGCCGGATCTTCGAGCCGTTCTTCACCACCAAGGAGATCGGCAAGGGCACGGGCCTCGGGCTCAGCCAGGTCATCGGCTTCGCCAAGCAGTCGGGCGGGGATATCGATGTGGCGAGCGAGCCGGGCGAAGGCACCCGCTTCACCCTCTACCTGCCGCAGGTCGACGCCCCCACGAAGGCGGCGGATCCGAACCGCGACGACCGCCGGGAGGCCGAACCGCAGCGGAGCCTGTGCATCCTGGTCGTGGAGGACAATCTCGGGGTCGGGCGCTTCTGCACCCAGATCCTCGAGGATCTCGGTCACGCGCCGATCTGGGCGAAATCCGCCGAAGAGGCGCTTACCGAGCTCGAGCAGACGCCGAGCCGCTTCGACGCGGTCTTCTCGGACGTAGTCATGCCCGGGATGGGCGGCGTCGCCCTCGCCCGCCATCTGCAGCGCAGCCGGCCGGAGCTGCCGGTGGTCCTGACCTCCGGCTACAGCCACGTGCTCGCGACCGACGACGCGCACGGATTCGCGCTGGTGCGCAAGCCCTATTCGGCCGAGCAGCTCGCCCAGGTGCTCTACGAGGCGACGCAGAGCCGGATCGGGCGGGGAACAAGGCCTCCGCTCTCCGGTTGATGCGATGCAGCACGGCGATGGCGTCGCCGCGCTGCTGCCCCTCGTGGGCGTTTCCTCCCAAGACTTCGGGCTGCCCTCTCGGGGGCGGTCCTTTTTTTGTTCGGGGTCCTGCTTCACCCCGACGGAGAACAACGCCGCCTGCGGCGAAAGGTTCTCAAGAATCTCTCATCATCAGCCGCCGCGGGTCCGACCCGGCTTAGGCCTCCAGCGCCAGCAGCGCGAAGGTCGCGAGCCAGTGCTCGCCCATGTAATCGCCGGCGACATGCGGGAGGCCGGCGTCCAGATGGGCCTCGGCGGCGGCCCGGAGCGGCGGGCGGCGGGGGTCGTCCGGGTCGAGGGCGGCGGCGAGCGCGCGGAAGCACCAGGCGCGGCTGAGGTTCAGCCCGTCGAGATGGGCGATCTTGCCGTCGCTGCGGTCGGTCACGCTGGCGGGCCGGAACAGGGTCGCGGGCCGCCCCGCCGCGAGGTCGGGCAGGAACCGGTCGAACCAGGGCCGGAACGTGTCCGGCGGCAGGAGGCGGTGCAGGCATTCGGCCTCGATCAGCGCGGAGGACAAGAAATCGTCGCCCCCGGGCTCGCCCCAGGCGGGGCAATCCGCGTCCGCCCCGTACCAGCGCTCGGCGGTGCGCAGCAGCAGGTCGGACAGGGCCGCGTCGCCCGCGCCCTCGGCGTAGTCGGCCGCCAGCCGCAGCGCGAAGGCGGTGTTGAAATGCGTGCCGACCCGCACCGGATAGGGCGCGACCGGCAGGAAATCCCGCACGCGATCCGCGATCATCGCGGTGAGCGGCGCCAGGGCCTCGGCCCAGCGGCGCTCGGGCAGGCGGGCCAGCTCGTCGGCGAGCTTCAGGAGCCAGGCCCAGCCGTAGGGCCGCTCGTAGCCCCGGGCGGTCGGGGCAGCGAAGTAGGCGCATTCCCCGGCCACCTTGTCGGGCACCAGCTGCGCGTCGAACCGCGTGCGGATCGCCCCGGCCTGCGCCCCGTCGGGGAAACGCCGCAGCACCCGCGCCAGTAGCCAGTATCCGTGGACGCAGGAATGCCAATCGTAGCTGCCGTGGAAGACCGGGTGCAGCGCCGCGGGCGTGCGCGCATCCTCGGGGCCGGCCAGGACGTGGCCCGGCTTGTTCGGATATTCGCGGGTAACGTGGCCGAGGGCGAGTGCCGCGAAGCGGGCACCGATCTCCGGGGTGAGCGCGTGCGGCATCGCGGAACTCCCAATGCGGCGCCGGGCGCTTTGCCGACGCGGTGCGAGACGGTTATCGCAAGCCCGGCCAGCCGGGCAGTCCGCCGGCTTGGCCTCATCGGGACTGTCCATGCGCCGTGCACCGATCGCCGCCCTCGTCGTTACGCTCGCGATGCCGGCCGCGGCGGCGCCGGATCCCAGCCGGGACGTGCTCTGGGCCGCGCTCAAGACCTGCGTGCTCGCCAAGCGGATCGCCGACCGCACGTTTCCGTGCCTCTCGGTCGATCTCGGCGACAAGGACCGTCCCGGCTCGGCGGTGCTGCGCGCGCCCGGCGAGCCGACCCACATCGTGGTGATGCCGACCGACACGACGCCCGGGCTCGAAGCCCCAGTCCTGCGCGGGCCGCGCGGGGCCGCCTATTGGCGGGCGGCGCTGGCGGCGCGCCCGTTCGTGTCGGATGCCCTGAAGGGCAGGCTGCCGCTTGAGGCGGTGGGGCTCGCGGTCAACTCCGCCCGGGGCCGGAGCCAGGACCAGCTCCACATCCACCTCGATTGCCTGAAGCCGAGCGTGCTGGCCGCCGTGAAGGCGCATGGCCGCCAGATCCGCGGGACCTGGACGCGCTTCCCGGTGCCGCTCGCCGGGGATCGCTTCCACGCGATGCGGGTACCGGAAGCGGAGGCCGCGCGCTTCAACCCGTTCGCGGCCCTGCGCACCCTGCCGGGGCCCCGGCCGGACCTGCACCGGACGAGCTTTGCCGCCGTGGCGACACCGCCGGGCGATCCCGAGCCGGGTTTCCTGCTGCTGGCCTACCGGGCGCCGAGCGCCAGCGCCGAGGACGTGATGGACCATAGCTGCGCCGTCGCCTCGGGCCGCGGCGGCGCCTGAGGCGACGTACCGCCGATCAGCGATCGAGCCCCGCCGTCAGGTAGAAGCGGGCCAGCGCGCTCGGCGTGTCGAGCCGGAGCTTCGGCAGGCCGATGCAGTCGAACAAAGCTGCGTATTGCTTGCGATTCGCCGAGGCGGCGACCACGATGTGGCGGATCATGTTCCACTTCACGCTGTCCCGGCCACCTTCAAGCGCACCGGGTCGATCGCGTTCGAACCACGACCGGCGCAGGTATCGCAGAAGGCTGGTGGCGGTCGGGACGTCGAGCAGGATGACGCCCGTCGCTCGTTCCAGCCGCTGCGGCAGGCATCGGGCATAATTGCCGTCTATCACCCAGCGCGGGCCGAGGATGGCCGCATCGTGCAGGGCGCGAAACTCCTCATCGGGGCGGGGCTCCCAATCGGTGTTCGGCCGATGATGGAGCTGGTCGAGATGGATCGGCGGCAGGCCCCGGGTCCGCCCTATGGCGACCGCGAGGGTGGATTTGCCGCTGTTTGACGGGCCCATGATGCAGATGCGCGACCCGAGTTCATCCAGGATCATGGTCTCACCTCGACGCCCGCCAACAGGATCAACGCATAGATCTGAGTCGGCAAGGATGCCCAGGGAATTCAGCGGGACGATGTACCGGATTCAGGACGCCTCATCTCATCAGAACTGCTGCAACAAGCCGAGGCTGCGATCGCTCCTATGCTTGGTTCGTCGCTGATCTTTCCCATGCAGCGATGATAGTTCAGGCAAAGATCTGATCAGCCCGCCCCTGCCGGCGGCAGCGCGTCCATGAGCTGGCGCAGGAAGCCGCGCACCGCCCGGGGCAACCGCCGGTCGCGCATGGCCTGGATCTGGATGCCCCGGGCGAGGCTCGCCCGGGCGCGGATCGGCAGGCTGATCAACGCGTTCAGGTCCACCGGCGTCCGCACCGACAGCGCCGACATCAGCGCGAGACCGCGGGACCTGCGCACGAAGGGCAGCTGGGTGGCCAGGTTGTTGGCGGTCAGGACCGGCTCGATCACGATCCCCTCGTGCAGGCAGGCGGCGTCGAACACCTGCCGCAGGGTCGTGTCCCGGGTCGGCAGGGCGACGGGATAATGCGGCAGCTCGGAGAGCTGCACGACCTTCGCCCGCGCCAGGGGATGATCGGGCGCGGCCAGCACCCGCATGTCGACCTGCCCGTCATACAGCACCTCGACCTGCGTGGTCGGCGCGAGCGCGAAGGTGATGCCGAGATCGGCCTCGCCGGCGGCCACCATCTGGGTCACCTGGGCGGGGGGCAGCACCGTCACCTCGAAGCGCAGGCCGGGATGCGCCGCGTGGAAGGACGCCACGGCGCTCGGCACGATGTCGAGCGAAAACCCCTCGGAACTCGCCACCCGGATCAGGCCCCGGGCGAGCCCCTCCAGCTCGCGGATCTCGGCGACCACCTGCTCGGAGCGGATCAGCATCTGGTGGGCGTGCTGGGCCAGAAGCTCCCCGGCCGGGCTCGGCACCATGCCGCGCGGGCGGCGCTCGAACAGGACGCAATCGAGCTCGGCCTCGAGGTTGGCGATCTGTCGGCTGATCGCCGAGGCGGCGACGTTGAGCTGGGTCGAGGCCGCCGCGATGGAGCCGGTGCGGGCGACCGCTAGGAAGTAGCGCAGCCCGGTTGCCTGCATTATCCTGCCTCGATATCACTTATACCGCAGCTCCGTTGCCGGAATGGCAATGCAGCGCTCGCCAAATTCTACTTGTTGCGATCCCAGATGCACAACATCATCGCAGGGTGAAAAACGCGGCAGTCGCGGAGTCTCTCCGGGCATCCTGCCGCTCCGCCGTCGGAGACGGAGTCGACATGCCGGTACGGACGATCCCCCTCACCGCTTCCCTGGCAGCATCCCTGATCGCGCTGGTCGCTGCGAGCCCGGCGCTCGCCGGCAAGGCCGACGACACCCTGGTCTACGCCTCCGACAGCGAGCCGGAGAATGTCAGCCCCTATCACAACAGCGCCCGCGAAGGCCTCGTCCTGGCCCGGAACTGCTGGGACACGCTGCTGTACCGCGACCCCGCGGACGGCACCTACAAGCCGATGCTCGCCACCGCCTGGACCTGGACGGACGACACCACCCTGGACCTGACGATCCGCGAGGGCGTGACCTTCCACAACGGCGACCCGCTCGGGCCGGAGGACGTCGCCTTCACGTTCAACTTCGTGCTGACGCCCGAGGCCCGCACGGTCACCCGGCAGAACGTCGACTGGATGAAGTCGGTGGAGGTCACCGGCCCGCACAGCGTGCGGATCCACCTCAAGGCGCCGTTCCCGGCGGCGCTCGAATACCTCGCCGGCCCGACGCCGATCTTCCCGGCCGCCTACTTCAAGAAGGTCGGCCTCGACGGCTTCGCCAAGGCGCCGGTGGGCAGCGGCCCGTACAAGATCACCAAGGTCGATAGCGGCCGCGGCGTCACCATGGAGCGCTTCGCCCAGTACTGGACCGGCAGCCCGCTCGGGAAGCCGAAGATCGGCAAGCTGCAATTCCGGGTCATCCCGGACGGCGAGAGCCGGATGGCCGAGCTGATGACCGGCGGCGTCGACTGGATCTGGCGGGTGCCGAGCGACCAGGCCGAGCAGCTGCGCGCCGCGCCCAACGTCACCGTGCTCAATTCCGAGACGATGCGGGTCGGCTTCCTGCAATTCGACACGCTCGGCCGCGCCAAGGAGAACTCGCCGCTCAAGGACGTGCGGGTCCGGCAGGCGATCTCCTACGCCATCGACCGCAAGGCCATGGTCGACAACCTCGTGCGCGGCGCCTCGCGGGTGATGAACGCGCTCTGCTTCGTCGACCAGTTCGGCTGCAACGACCAGGGGGTGATGCGCTACCCCTACGATCCGGCCAAGGCCAAGGCGCTGCTCAAGGAAGCCGGCTACGCGAACGGGTTCGAGATCGATCTCGGCGCCTATCGCGAGCGGGACTATGCCGAGGCGGTGATCGGCTATCTCGGGGCGGTCGGCATCAAGGTGCGGCTCAACTACCTGCGCTACGCCGCGTTCCGGGATGCCCTGCGGAGCGGCAAGATCTCGATCGGCTACCAGACCTGGGGCTCGTTCTCGGTCTACGACGTCTCGGCCTTCGACGGGGTGTTCTTCCGCGGCGGCGAGGAGGACCTGACCAAGGATCCCCAGGTGATCGCCGACCTGCAGGAGGGCGACGGCTCGACCGATCCGGAGAAGCGCAAGGTCGCCTATGCCAAGGCGCTCCAGCGGATCGCCGCCCAGGCCTACGCCCTGCCGATGTTCTCCTACGCGACCAACTACGCCTTCACGTCGGACCTGAACTTCACCGCCCAGCCGGACGAGGTGCCGCGCTTCTACGCGGCGTCCTGGAAGTAGGCCGCTCTCGTGCTGGCTTTCACGCTCCGGCGCATCCTGGTCGCCCTGGCGGTGGCCTTCACGGTCTCGGTAGCGAGCTTCATGCTCCTCCACCTCTCGGGCGACCTCGCCACGGCGATCGCCGGGCCCGAGGCCACCGGCCCCCAGATCGTGCAGATCCGCAAGGATTACGGCCTGGACCAGCCCCTGCTGGCCCAGTTCCTCGCCTGGGCCTGGCGGGCGCTGCACCTCGATTTCGGCAATTCCTTCTACTTCCGGGAGCGGGTGATCGACCTGCTCGCCGCCCGCCTGCCGATCACGCTCTATCTCGGGATCATCGCGCTCAGCGTAGCCCTGTTCGTGGCGGTGCCGCTCGGGGTGATCGCCGCGGTCAAGCGCGATACCTGGATCGACCGGCTCGCCCTGTCGATCTCGGTGCTCGGCCAGGCGATGCCGAGCTTCTGGTTCGGGCTGACGCTGATCCTAGTCTTCTCCGTCAACCTCCGGTGGCTGCCGGTCTCCGGCAATGCGAGCTGGAAGAACTTCGTCCTGCCCGCGGTGGCGCTCGGCTACTACGCCATGCCGGCGGTGATGCGGCTCACCCGCAACGGCATGCTCGAGGTCCTGGCCTCCGACTACGTCCGCACCGCCCGGGCCAAGGGGCTGCCGCCCCGCACGGTCCTGGTCCGGCATGCCCTGCGCAACGCCGTGATCCCGGTGATCGCCCTGGCGGCGGTGCAGTTCGGCTTCATGCTCGGCGGCTCGATCGTGATCGAGGCGGTGTTCTCGCTGCAGGGGCTCGGCCAGCTCGCCTGGGAGTCCATCGCCCGCAACGACTTCCCGGTGGTCCAGGCGATCGTGCTGGTTCTGGCGATGATCTACATCGCCCTGACGCTCGCGGCCGACCTGCTGAACGCCTTCCTCGATCCGCGCCTGCGCCAATCGTGAGGATGCTCGCCCCATGAGCCTGCCCACCGACACGGCGGCGCTCGCCGCCCCCGCCCTCCCGCCGGAGATCGAGGTGCCGACCGCCCTGGCGCCGGTGCGCTCGCCGACCGGTCTGGTCCTCCGGCGCGGCCTGCGCCACGGCGGCTTCCTGATCGGCGCCGGCATCCTCGGGCTGATCGTGCTGGCCGCGCTCGCCGCCCCGCTGATCGCCCCGCACGACCCCTACGCGCAGGACGTCTCGCGCCGCCTGATCCCGCCGGTCTGGCAGGCCAAGGGCACCTGGGACCACGTGCTCGGCACCGACAAGCTCGGACGCGACTATCTGAGCCGCCTGCTCTATGGCGGCCAGATCTCCCTTCTGATCGGGATCTCGGCGGCGCTGATCTCCGGGGTGATCGGCACGGTGCTCGGCCTCTGCGCCGGCTATTTCGGCGGCTGGGTCGATTCGGTCGTGAGCTACATCGTGACCACCCGGCTGGCTATGCCGGTGGTGCTGGTGGCGCTCGCCATGGCGTCGCTGGTCGGCGGCTCTCTGAAGGTCGTGGTGCTGGTGCTGGGCTTCCTGCTCTGGGACCGCTTCGCCGTGGTGACCCGGGCCGCCACCCAGCAGATCCGCAACCAGGATTTCGTCTCGGCGGCGCGGGCCGCCGGCCTGACCGACCTGCGCATCATCCGCCAGGAAATCCTGCCCAACATCCTCAACGCGCTGATCGTCGTGGCGACGCTGGAGATGGCGCACGCGATCCTGCTGGAGGCGGCACTCTCGTTCCTGGGGCTCGGGGTGCAGCCGCCGCTGCCCTCCTGGGGCCTGATGATCGCCGAGGGCAAGCAGTACATGTTCTTCCAGCCCTGGGTCATCACCATCCCGGGCGTGGCGCTCCTCCTCCTCGTGCTGGCGATCAATCTCCTGGGCGACGGCCTGCGCGACATCACGGCGCCCGAGGGGCGCAACTGACGCGGATCGAGTCCGGCGAAGCCCCCCAATGTTTCACGGGAAACACACCATGACGCGAGACGCCGCCATCGCGCGCGCCACCGAGACCTTCGATTCGGGCGCATTCCTCGCGCTCCTGCGGGAGGCGGTCGCCTACCCGACGGAGAGCCAGGCGCCCGGCCAGGAAGCAGCCCTGCACGCCTATCTCGACAGCTACATCACCCCGTTGGTGACGCGCCTTGGCTTCGCCGTTCCGAAGAAATTCGACAATCCCGACGGGGTGCACGGCCCGTTCCTGATCGCCGAGCGGCACGAGGGGCCGGATCTGCCGACCGTGCTGATCTACGGCCACGGCGACACGGTGCGGGGCTATCCCGAGCAGTGGCGCGAGGGGCTCGGCCCCTGGGAGATCGTGGTCGAGGGCGACCGCTGGTACGGGCGCGGCACCGCCGACAACAAGGGCCAGCACATCATCAACCTCGCGGCCCTGGAGCAGGTGATCGCGGCGCGCGACGGCCGCCTCGGTTTCAACGTGAAGCTGCTGATCGAGATGGGCGAGGAATCCGGCTCGCCGGGCCTGCGCCCGTTCTGCCGCGCACAGGCCGAAGCCTTGCGCTCCGACGTGCTGATCGCCTCGGACGGGCCGCGGCTCAGCGCCGAGCGGCCGACCCTGTTCCTGGGCTCCCGGGGCGCCTACAATTTCGAGCTGAGCCTCGACCTGCGCGAGGGCCCGCACCATTCCGGCAATTGGGGCGGCCTGCTGCGCAACCCCGGCACCGTCCTGGCCTCGGCGATCGCGTCCATGGTCGATGCCCGCGGCAGCATCCGGGTCGACGCCCTGCGGCCGCCGCCGATCCCCGAGGGCGTGCGCGCCGCGCTCCGCGACATCCGGGTCGGCGAGGATCCGACCGCGCCGACGATCGATGCCGATTGGGGCGAGCCCGGGCTGACCCCGGCCGAGCGGGTGTTCGCCTGGAACACCCTGGAGGTCCTGGCCTTCAAGACCGGCGATCCCGACGGGCCGCTCAACGCCGTGCCGCCCCACGCCAAGGCGACCCTGCAGCTGCGCTTCGTCGTCGGCACCGACTGGGAGAACCTGATCGCGAATATCCGCGCCCATCTCGACGCCAACGGCTTCCCGATGATCGAGGTCAAGCCGGCCCGGGCGTCGGAGGTGTTCCACGCGACGCGGCTGCCCGTGGAGGACCCGTGGGTCGACTGGGCGCTCGAATCGATGACGGCGAGCGCGGGCAAGAAGCCGGCCCTGCTGCCCAATCTCGGCGGCTCGCTGCCGAACGACGCCTTCTCGGAGATCCTGGGCCTGCCGACCCTGTGGGTCCCGCATTCCTACCCGGCCTGCCGCCAGCACGGGCCAGACGAGCACATGCTCGCCTCCAGCACCCGCGAGGGTCTGGCGATCATGGCCGGGCTGTTCTGGGATCTCGGCGAGGCCGGTCCGGACATCCTGCGTCGCCGTCAAGCGAGGGCCTGACCCATGAGCGAGCCGGTCGTCCGCATCCGTGACCTGACGATCGCGCTCCCCAAGGGCGCCGACCGTCCCTACGCCGTCGAGGGCCTGAACCTCGACCTCGAGCCCGGCAAGATCCTCTGCGTGGTCGGGGAATCGGGCTCGGGCAAGTCGATGAGCGCCTACGCGCTGACCGGCCTCCTGCCCCGGGCGCTGAAACCCGAATCCGGCTTGATCCTGTTCGAGGGACGGAACCTGCTGACGCTGGACGAGCCGGCCTGGCGCGCCCTGCGCGGCCGGCGCATCGCCATGGTGTTCCAGGAGCCGATGACCGCGCTCAATCCGGTGATGCGCGTCGGCGACCAGATCGCCGAGATGTTCGAGGCGCATAACCTGCTCACCCGGGCCGAGCGGCGGGCCCGGGCGGTGGCGCTCGCCACCGAGGTCGGGCTGCCCAATCCCGAGGAGGCGGTGCGGGCCTATCCGCACCAGCTCTCCGGCGGCCAGCGGCAGCGGGCGATGATCGCCATGGCGCTGGCCCTGGAGCCGTCGGTGCTCGTCGCCGACGAGCCGACCACCGCCCTCGACGTCACCACCCAGGCCCAGATCCTGAAGCTGATCCGCGACCTGCAGCGCAAGCGCGGGATGAGCGTCCTGTTCATCACCCACGATTTCGGCGTGGTCGCCGAGATCGCCGACCATGTGGCGGTGCTCCAGCGCGGCCGGCTGGTGGAATCGGGCAGCGCCGAGGCGGTCTTGCGCGATCCGCAGGCGCCCTACACCCGGGCGCTCCTCGCCGCGGTGCCGAGCCTGACCCCGCCGGTCCGGCCCAGCGTGCAGGCGGCTCCCGTGGCCCTGTCGGTGGTCGGGCTGTCCAAAACCTACACCACCAAGGCGGGCCTGTTCGGCAAGCCCCGGGTTGTGGCGGCCGTGAAGGAGGTCGGCTTCGACGTGCGGCGCGGCGAGACCCTCGGGCTCGTGGGCGAATCGGGCTCCGGCAAGTCGACCACGGCGCGGCTGGCGATCCGGCTGATCGAGCCCGATGGCGGCACCGTCCGGCTCGGCAGCCTCGACTACACGGCCCTCAGGACCGCGGATCTGCGCGCTCAGCGCAGCCGCATCCAGATGATCTTCCAGGACCCGTTCGCGTCCCTGAACCCCCGGCGTACCGTCGAGCAGATCATCATCGCCGGCCCGATCGCCCATGGGGTGCCGGTCGCGGAGGCGCGGGAGCGCGCCCGGAGCCTCCTCGATCTGGTCGGGCTCGATCCCAAGGCGGCCGCCCGCTACCCGAACGCGTTCTCGGGCGGCCAGCGCCAGCGCATCGGCATCGCCCGGGCGCTCGCCATGGAGCCGGACGTGCTGGTGGCCGACGAGGCGGTCTCCGCCCTCGACGTCTCGGTCCAGCGCCAGGTGCTGGACCTGCTGGAGGATTTGAAGCAGCGGCTCTCGCTGGCGATGCTGTTCATCACCCACGACCTGCGGGTGGCGGCCACGATCTGCGACCGCATCGCCGTGATGCATCGCGGCGCCATCGTGGAGATGCGCACCACCGCCGACCTGTTCGCCGCGCCGGAGCACGCCTACACGCGCAGCCTGCTGGCGGCCGTGCCGGGCGCCCGCGCGTCGTAGCGGGCGGCTGAGACGTCCTGGCCCCTCTCTGAGACGCCGCGGGCCGCCATTGGACACACAGACAAGTTTTTTGGACGGACTCGGACTGTCCCGCTTCGGGCCATCCGGTAAAATGCCGGCATTGTCGAGGGCAGAGCGCCCCGGCGGATCTACGGCCGACCGCAACGTCCGTCCCCGCTCGAACCTCGAACGCGGACGGGGACTCTTGACGTGTCGTTCTCAGCCAAGCCCGATGATCCTCAGCCCTCGCGCAGGCGGTCCCTGCCGGATGGGCATCCGTCCCGGCGCCAAGGATCGGCGCACCGGGCGGGCCGCAGGGCCAACACCGGCAACCGCCGCGCGGGCAAGCCGGAGGCGGTCGCCGAGATCGTCGGCGCTCGGATCATCTACCTGAGCTGGGCCCAGACCTTCGGACGTCCGCCCCGGGCGCGGTTGCCCGGGATGATCGCCCGCATCCTGCCGTTCCGCCAGCGGTAACCGGCGACCGGAGGAAGCCGCTGATCGGCGGAGGCGCCGGTCAGCCTTTGGTGCCCGTCCTGCGCTGATCGGCGCGGGCACCCGGAACGCCGAGGCCGATCGCCTTGGCGAGGGCAGAGCGCTGCGCGGCATAGCCCGGCGCGGTCATCGGATAATCCGCCGGCAGGCCGTAGCGCTCGCGGTAGCGCTCGGGCGTCAGGCCGTGGGCCGTCAGGTGGCGCTTCAGCGTCTTGTACGACCGGCCGTCGATGAAGCTGATGATGCCGTCCTGCTGGACCGACTTGCGGATCTGGGCCGCGGTCGGCGGCTCGATCACGGGCTCGACCTCCACGGGCGGCTTGCCGTCGAGATTGACCAGGGCGCCGTGAACGCTGGCGATCAGCTCGGGCAGCGCGGTCGGCGGGACGGGATTGTTCGAGACATAGGCGGCGACGATGTCGCCGACCAAGACGGCCAGTTCGGCGCTGCTCTCGGGGATCGCTTCGGGCACTGCGCAAGTTCCAGTCTAAGATTTCGTTCGTGACACCACGGTTCCAAAGCAAAAACCGTCGCAGTGTCAAGATGCTTTGTTCAGCCGATCCCGATTCGCGGCAGCATTTTAATGCAGCCTCTAAGGAAAACACGTTTCCGACAGAGTGTTTTCACTGCGTCCGTCCCGCGATTTGCTGGGCCTGTCCCGATCAGATCTGCAGAAAATCCGAAATACGAAACTCAGAACGCAGTATGCTTCTGTCCACGGTCTCAACCGATCCCGAGTCCGCGGATGAGACCGAGGCTGACCGCGACCAGGACGGCCAGCGAGGCGGTCACCGCCAGGGTGACCCGGCCCCCGACCCGGGCGAGGACGCGCACGTCGACCCCGAGACCCAGGGCCGCCATGGACAGGACCGTGAGCACGCCCGCGAGCTGCGTCAGCGGCTTGACCGCCGCATCCGGGATCAGCCCGAGGGAGCGGGCGGTGGCGAGCACCAGGAAGCCCAGGATGAACCAGGGCACCAGCTTGGTCAGGCCGGGACGGGGCTTCGGGCCGGTCGCTTCGAGGCCGGCCTCCTGGGGCAGGCGCGGGGCGATCAGCGAGAACGCCACCACCACCGGCCCGAGCATCAGCACGCGCACGAG
The DNA here is from genome assembly GCF_000272495.1 of Methylobacterium sp. GXF4. Lineage (NCBI taxonomy): Bacteria > Pseudomonadati > Pseudomonadota > Alphaproteobacteria > Hyphomicrobiales > Methylobacteriaceae > Methylobacterium > Methylobacterium sp. GXF4. The sequence goes on from NZ_AKFK01000067.1 coordinate 42,675, forward strand.
CTTGACCAGGGTGCCGACCTGTGTGGCGAGCAGGCTCACCGGCACGGTCGCGGCCAGGACCTGCGGCACCGCATAGACGGTGAGCCCGGCCAGCACGCCGTACTGGTTGTCGCTCAAGCCGGCGAGCGGCACGAACAAGGGCAGCCCGAGCACCATCAGCACGCCGAGCACCGCCGTGAACGCGATGGCCGCCGCGATGTCCTTGGGCTGGGCCCCGATCACCGGCGCCACCGCGGCGATGGCCGAGTTGCCGCAGATCGCGTTGCCGCAGGCCACCAGGATCGCCATCCGGGGCGGCAGGCCGAGGGCCCGGCAGATCGCGACGCTGGCGCCGATGCCGATCACCACGGTGCCGACGATGCCGGCGAGCAGGGCCGGTCCAGAGGCCAGGATCGCCCCGAGACTGAGGGAGGCGCCGAGCAGGACGACCGCGACCTCGAGGAGTTGCTTGGCCGAGAACGCGATGCCGGTGCGGAACCGGGCATCCGGGGTCCAGGCGGTGCGTACGGCGATGCCGATCAGGATCGCCAGCACCAGCGCCTCGACATAGGGGTGGCCGGCGACGCGCTCCTCAAGCGCCTGCGCGGCCATGGCGACGGCGGTGATCGCCGCGCACAGGCCGAGGCCCGGCAGCACGGAGGCACCGGTTCCGTCCCGCACGGCCGCGCCGGTTTCGCCCGTCCGGGACGAGGTTTTTGAGCTCACGCCGGTCGCTCCGTGGTCGACACCCGAGCAAAGGGAAGAAAACGTTTGCCGCGAACGCGCAAGAGAGAAGGACACTCTACGGCGCGAGAAAACTTCGGAAGACGCGTCCATTGCGGCGCGAGGGTCCGAGCGCGACATTCACCCCCATGCGCACTACCCCGAACACCCGGTCGACGACGATGGCGTTCGACCCCTTTGGCGAGCCCGTCGCCGAAGGCGTGGCGAACGCTTGCCCGACCGCGTCCGGCGACCGGACCGCCCGTCGGGTCGGCGGCGCCGTGTTCTGGACGCTCGCGCTGGCGATCCTGGCCGGGCGCGTCTACGCCTACGACATGCCGGCGGTGGAAAGCGTCGCCTCCTACGCCGCGCAGGTCGTCGCCCTGCGCTGAGGCGCGGCCGTCACTCAATACGTATCGGCCAGATAAGCCGCGATCGCGCGGCCATCCGCCTCGTCGATCGGGGCGTGATAGACCCTGATCATCTTGGTCACCTCCGCATCCCAGAACGCCTTGCCGCGGCCCGGCGGCTGCGTGGCGATGTAATCGACCGAGTGGCAGGTCTGGCAATTGGCCTGCGCCGCCGCGAAGCCCCGGCCCTGGCTGCCCCCCTCCCCGTCCCGGGGCGCCTTCAGCGCCGCGGTCGGATCCGGCACGGAGTAGCTTCGCGGTGCCGACAGGGCAGTGCCCGCGATCAGACCGGCGGCCAGCGATCCGACAAGAAGCGCGCGCATCCCGTTCCCTTTCACGCCACCCGGACCCGGGTGGTCTCGACCCCGTTGCGCATGTAGCCGGACGGGTTCCAGCGCGACTCCATCGGCTGCGTGCTGCCGTCATTGGCGGTGGCCCGGACCCGGATCGCGTGCGGCCCCGGATTCAGATCGAGATCGAGCGACCAGGGACGGAACGCGTAGGGGCCGAGATCCTGCCCCAGGGCCGCCGGCATCCAGCTCCGGCCATCGTCGGTGGAGACCGCGACGGCCTTGATGCCGGAGCCGCCGTCGAACGCGATCCCGCGCAGATGCGTCCTGCCGGCCCGGATGTCCGCGCCGTCGACGAGGTTGGTCAGGAACGACCGCACATTGAGGCGCCCGATCGGCACCGTGGCGGCGGCGGCCTGGCCGGGCTCCGTGCAGGCGCACGCATTGTCCGGGATGCGGTAGGCGCTCTTCATGAAGAAGCCGTCGAAGGGCGTGTCGCGGACCGTGATCGCGTTCAGGTGCTTGACCCAGTAGGTGCCGTAGAAGCCCGGCACCACGAGGCGCAGCGGAAAGCCGTTGAGCCAGGGGAGGTCTTCGCCGTTCATGGCCCAGGCCAGCATCACCTGCCCGTCGCGGGCATGGTCGAGGCCGAGCGCCTTCACGAAATCCGGGGTCTCGGGCAGGACCGGGCCGTCCATCCCGTCGAACGTCACCTGCACGGCGCCGGCCTTCACGCCGGCCCGGTCGAGCACGCTCTTCAGCGGTACGCCGGTCCAGCGGGCGCAGCCCATGGCGCCGTTGCCCAGCTGGCCGCCGGCCATGCGCGGCTCGAAGAAGCCGCGGGAATTGCCCGAGCACTGGTTCACGGCCACGATCTCGGTCCGCCCGGGCAGGGCCTTGATCTCGGCCAGCGACAGCGAGACCGGGTGCTCGACATGGCCCGTCACCCCGAGCCGGAACGTGTCCGGATCGATCTCCAGCGGGATGTCGGCCAGGTGGTAGCGCACGAAGAACGCGTCGTTGGGGGTGATCGCCCCCGCGTCGAACACCGCGAACGGCGTCTCGAGCTGGGGCGGCCGGGCCGTATTCTGGAGAAGCGGGCGCTTGCCCGGATAGGCGACCAGCGGCCGTGTGCCGTTGCCGAAGGGAAGCGTGACCTCCTCGGCCCGGGCCTGCACCGGTGCCGCCACGGCCGCGAGCGCGCCGAGACCGCCCTGCAGAACCCGGCGCCTGTCGAGATCAGCCATCGTCGCGTCCTTCTTCCACCACCCTGGGAAACCGAACGATCTGCGCGCGGACGCTCCTCGATCCGGCAATCCCGGGGCGGCCCTACCGTGGGGGTGTATCAGAATTTCGTCCGGCCGAACCGGCCTCTCCCGAGGCATTCGTGTTTCACGGGAAACATTGCGCCGCTTTCAGCCCAGCGCCGCGATCTCGGCCGCGAGGGCGTCGGGGACCGTCAGCCCGTCGCGCGCGGCGCGGCTGCGCAGATCGAGGCGTCGGCTCCCCGGCAGCCGGGCGCCGTCCTGATCCTCGATCGCTCCGGCCAGGACGGCGAAGCGCTCCGGCGCGTCGGAGCTCAAGGCCGTGGCGTCGATCGCCAGGATCAGTTGCCCGGTTCCGGGCGGGTCGCCCGCCGCGTCGAGGAACGAGCTGGCCTCCGCTGCGAAGCGCCCCCCGGTGAGTCCGGCAGCGAGCAGCTCCACCATCAGGGCGAGGGCCGCGCCCTTGGCGTCGCCGAGCGATACCATCGTGCCGTCGAGGGCGGCGGCGGGATCGGTGGTCGGACGGCCCTCGGCATCGAGCGCCCAGCCCTCCGGGATCGCCTCCCCGCGCTGCTTGGCGCCCACGATGGCGGCCCGGGCGACCTTCGACAGAGCCAGGTCGATCACGATCGGCGCGCGACCGGGCAACGGGCAGGCGAAGGCCAGCGGGTTGGTGCCGAACACCGCGCGGTTGCCGCCCCAGGGCGCCATAGCGGCCGGCGTGTTGGCGAACAGGATCGCGAGACATCCGGCCTCGGCCAGGGCCTCGACCGGCCGGCCGGCGGCGCCGCAATGATGCGAGCGCCGGATCCCGGCCGCCGCGATCCCCTGCCGGCGTGCCAGTTCGGGCAGCTCGGCCAGCGCCGCGTCGAGGGCCGGATAGGCGAAGCCGTGTCCGGCATCGATCGCCAGGAGCCCCGGCCGCGGGTGGGTGACGCTGACCGCGGCATCGCCCACGACCTTGCCGGTCCGCAGCTGCGCGGCGTAGCTCGGCACCCGCGACAGGCCGTGCCCCTTCAGGCCGTCCGCCTCGGCGGCCACCAGGGCCCGGGCGGTGCTGTCGGCCGCAGCCGCCGAGGCGCCACAGCGGCGGAAGGCGCCGGCCGCGAGGGCGTGCGCCTCCGCGAGGGACAGGATCGGCATGGTCAGGACTCCGGATGGCTGCGCGACATCACCCGACGCCATGCCGGACTTCGGTCAGGCCTGCATCCCCCAACGCTGGATGGTCCGCCGCTCGATCGTCTGGAAGATCAGGTTCTCCACCACGAGACCGATCAGGATCACGGTGAGCAGCCCGGCGAACACGTTCGGGATGTCGAGCATGTTCTTGTTCTCGAAGATGAACCAGCCGAGCCCGCCCGCCCCGGACGAGACGCCGAACACGAGCTCGGCCGCGATCAGGGTGCGCCAGGCGAAGGCCCAGCCGACCTTCAATCCGGTGAGGATCGACGGGAAGGCCGCCGGGATCAGAATCTTGCCGATCAGCCGCGGTCCCGACAGCCCGTAATTGCGCCCGACCATCCGGAGCGTCCGGCTCACCGACAGGAAGCCGGAATGGGTGTTGAGCGCGATCGCCCAGGTCACCGAGTGGACCAGGACGAAGATCAGGCTGCCATTGCCCAGACCGAACCAGATCAGCGCCAGCGGCAGCAGCGCGATGGCCGGCAGGGGATTGAACATCGAGGTCAGGGTCTCGAGGAAATCGGTCCCGATCCGAGACGCGATGGCGATGCCGGTGAGCAGGGTCGCCAGCACGATGCCGGCGGCGTAGCCCATCAGCAGCACCTTCAGCGAGCTCCAGGCCCGGGCCGGCAACGTGCCGTCGGCGACCGCCCGGAAGAACGCCTCCATGGTCGCCGAGAAGGTCGGGAACAGCAGGTCGTTGTCGAGGTAGCGCCCGTAGGCCTCCCAGATCCCCGCCAGCAGGACCAGGATCAGGATCTTGCGCAGCCACGCCTGGTTGTAGAGCCGCTCGAAAGCCGAGAGCGGCTTCTCCACCACCGGGGCGCCGTGGGCGTGGCCGGTCTCCCGCACGATCTCGGGGCGGACCGGCTCCGCGGCGGCCGGCCGCGGCGGCACGGCCGTCGGAGCCTCGCTCAGAAGGGGCGCGCTAGACATTCTCGGCCTCCTGGATCTCCTCGGAGAACAGCATCTGCTGGATGCGGTTCTCGAGCCGCAGCGCCGCCTCCGGAGTGGCGGCGCTGTTGAGCTCGGCCTTGACCTCGCCGGGATGGGGCGAGAGCAGCAGGATGCGCGAGCCGACCTTGATCGCCTCGGGGATCGAGTGCGTCACGAACAGGACCGTGAAGCGTGTCTCCTCCCAGAGCATCAGCAGTTCGTCCTGCATGCGCCGCCGGGTGAGCGCGTCGAGCGCCGCGAACGGCTCGTCCATCAGCAGGATGTCGGGCTCCATCGCCATGCCGCGGGCGATGGCGACGCGCTGCTTCATCCCGCCCGACAGGGTGTGCGGGTAGCTGTCGGCGAACTTCGTGAGGTTGACCTTGTCGATGTAGAGGTTGGCCCGCTCCAGCGCCTGGCGGCCTTTCAGCCGGCCCGAGGCTTCGAGGGCGAAGACCACGTTCTGCCGGACCGTCTTCCACGGCAGGAGCTGGTCGAATTCCTGGAACACCATCATCCGGTCGGGCCCGGGCTCGGTCACCGGGCGGCCTTTCAGCCGGATCTCCCCCTCGGTGGGGGCCATGTAGCCGCCGACCGCCTTGAGCAGGGTCGACTTTCCGCAGCCGGATGGCCCGAGCAGGACGAACCGGTCTCCGGGCCAGACCTTGAAGCTCACCCGGTAGGTGGCCGTGACGAGGTGCTCGGGCGTCTTGTAGCGCAGCGTGACGCCGTCGACCTCCAGCAGAGGCTGACCCGTACCCATCCATCCTCCCTGGCGCCGCAGCTTGAGCCGCGTGTCGCTGATGGCCCGGAGATGGTCCGGGCCTCACGGGAAAGTGTAGGGTCGGCGAGGAGAGGCTGTAAAGCGGCGTATTCTTGATAAATCAGGATTGCTGTCCGGATCAGCCCGATTGTTTCGTCTATCCCGGTCTGCCGCTCAGGGTCGGGAATATCCAACAGAGCCGTTCCCGGCGGGCAGCCGAGGGGGCGTCTCTCGTACATCTCCCGGCCGAAGCGCCCGTTCGATGGTCCCGCACCGTCATGGCGAGCGCAGCGAAGCAACCCAGGGCAGCGCGCGATCCCCGGAGGTGGCGTGTCCCTCGGTTGCTTCGCTGCGCTCGCAAGGACGGTCGAGCGTGCCTTCCTATCTCAAACCGGGTGCCACCACCGGCCCCGCAGCACCACGCCCTCGGAAAAGATCCGCTGGGCGCCGGTCATGTGCTCGCCCCTTGTGTCCACGTAGTCGAACGCGCCGTCCCGGACCGACAGCACGGTGGCGTCGCCGAGCGCGCCGACCTTCAGGGTGCCGTATTCCATCCGCTTGAGCGCCACGGCGGCGTTGACCGTGGAGGCGGCGATGACCTCGTGCAGGCTCATGCCGAGACAGAGCATCTTCGACATGGTGGTGACCTGGTCGAAGGCCGGGCCGTCGATGCAGAGCTGGTGCACGTCGGACGAGATCGTGTCCGGCAGGAAGCCGCCGGCCAGCATGGCCCGGGCGGTCTTGAACGCGAACGAGCCCTTGCCGTGGCCGATATCGAACAGCACGCCGCGGGCCCGGGCGTCGCGGAGCGCCGGCTTGACCGCGCCCTGCGCGGTCACGGGGGAATTCGGGAACGGCCGGAAGGCGTGGGTCAGCACGTCGCCGGGGCGCAGCATGGCCAGCACCTCCTCGTAGCTCGGCGGCGGCTCGTCGATATGGGCCATCAGCGGCAGCCCGGTCTCCTCGGCGACCTGGAGGGCGATGTTGAGCGGCGCGGTGCCCTGGTCCCCGGAGGAGTTGCGCCCGACCCGGACCTTGATGCCGACGATCACGTCGCGGTTGGCCTCGGCCACCTCCACCGCCTCGCGTGGCGCCATGAGCTGCGGGTCCCTGCTCTCGCCGACCATGATCGTCTTGGAGAAGGCGAAGATGCCGGCGAACGACACGTGAAGGTAGGCGAGGATGCGCGCCTCCGAGCGGTCGATCACGTGCTTGCGGAAGCCGGCGAAATTGCCCGGCCCGGCGCTGCCGGTATCGACCGAGGTGGTCACCCCGGAGGTGCGGCAGAATTCGTCCGCATCGATCCCGATCGAGGTGCCGCCCCAGTAGACATGGGTGTGCAGGTCGATCAGCCCCGGGGTGACGATGGCGCCCGCCATGTCGCGGACCTGCGTGGCGGGTCCGGCCGGCAGGTCGCGGCCGAAGCCCGAGACGCGGCCCTCCGCGAAGGCGACGTCGCAGACGCCGTCATGGTTCTGCGACGGGTCGATCACCCGCGCGCCCTTCAGGATGAGGTCGTGATGCACGGTTGTCTCCAAAAGCCGTCTGCAGGGATCCGATCCGTCAGGCCGCCTGGGCCGGCACGGCCGCGTCGTTGAGGTGGCAGGCGGCGAGGTGGCCGGCGCCCACGGGATCCAGGGTCGGCTCCTCGACCCGGCAGCGGTCGAAGGCCTGCGGGCAGCGGGTGTGGAAGCGGCAGCCGCTGGGCGGGTTGATCGGGCTCGGGACGTCGCCCTTGAGCACGATGCGCGTGCGCCCGGCCCCGGGCTCCGGGATCGGCACCGCGGAGAGCAGCGCCTGCGTGTAGGGGTGCTTCGGGGCCAGGAACAGCTCCCGGCGCGGGCCGATCTCGACGATCTTGCCGAGATACATCACGGCCACCCGGTGGGTCATGTGCTCGACGATGGCGAGGTCGTGCGAGATGAACAGCATGGCGAGGTCGAGCTCGCGCTGCAGGTCGCGCAGCAGGTTGACGATCTGGGCCTTCACCGAGACGTCGAGCGCCGAGACCGCCTCGTCGCAGATGATCAGGTCCGGCTCGGCGGCGAGCGCCCGGGCGATGCCGATGCGCTGGCGCTGGCCGCCGGAGAATTCGTGGGGCCAGCGCCCCAGGGCCTCCCGCGGCAGGCCGACCCGCTCCATCAGGGCGGCGAGCTTCGCCTCGAGGTCGGCCGAGCCCTGGGCCAGGCCGAAATTGCGGATCGGCTCGGCCAGGATCGCCCGCACCCGCATCCGCGGGTTGAGCGAGGAGAACGGGTCCTGGAACACCATCTGCATCCGGCGGCGCAGAGGCCGCAGGGTGCCGGCCGAGAGGTCGTCGATGCGCCGGCCCGCCAGCACAACCTGCCCGGCCGTCGGGGTGTAGAGGCGCATCAGCGCCTTGGCGACCGTGGACTTGCCGCAACCGGATTCGCCGACCAGCGAGAGCGTCTCGCCCCGGTCCACCGTGAAGGACAGGCCGTCCACCGCCTTCAGCACCCGGGCGGACCGGCCGAACAGGCCGCCGCCGAGGGCGAAGTGCTTTTTCAGGTCGTTGACCTCCAGCAGGGTGCGGGGGGCCGGGTTCATGAGCGGGGCTCCCAATCATGGTGAAGCGCGTCGATAGCCGCGCCTTCCCTCCCCCCTGTGCGGGGGAGGGTGGCCCCCGAAGGGGGTCGGGAGAGGGGAGCAACGGTGCCGAACAGGCCTGTGGTCGTCCTGACAGTCGCGCCCTTTTCTGAAGCCGGGTTCTCCTCTCCCGACCCGGCCTGACGGCCGGCCCACCCTCCCCCGCAGAGGGGGGAGGGAGGGCGCATGCGGGTGCCGGTCTCACCAGGAAAAAGAATCATGCCGCGAGTGCGTCCTTGGGCGCGTAGTGGCAGGCGGCGAGGTGGGCCGGGGCCTTCGGCTCCAGGGCCGGGGCGTAGGCGCGGCACAGGTCGGTCACGTCCGGGCAGCGGCCGGCGAAGACGCAGCCCTCGATCCGCTGCTTCAGGCTCGGGACCATGCCGGGGATCTCGGCGAGCCGCTCGGTGGCGCCGTGCTCGACCGCGCCGAGCTTGGGCACCGCCCCCATCAGCCCGCGGGTGTAGGGGTGGCGCGGCGCCCGGAACAGGTCGCGGACCGGCGCCTCCTCGACCTTCCGGCCGGCATACATCACCACCACCCGGTCGGCGACCTCGGCGACCACGCCGAGATCGTGGGTGATCAGCATGATCGCGGCGCCGACCCGGCGCTTCAGGTCGCGCATCAGGTCGAGGATCTGGGCCTGGATGGTCACGTCGAGCGCCGTGGTCGGCTCGTCGGCGATCAGGAGCTTGGGCGAGCAGGCGAGCGCGATGGCGATCATCACCCGCTGGCGCATGCCGCCCGAGAGCTGATGCGGGTATTCCCGGACCCGGCGCCCGGGTTCGGGGATGCCGACCAGCGTCAGCATCTCCACCGCCCGCGCCTCGGCCTCGCGCCGGCTGAGGCCCTGGTGCAGCCTTAAGGTCTCACCGATCTGGCGGCCGACCGTCAGCACCGGGTTCAGGCTGGTCATCGGCTCCTGGAAGATGACGCTGATGTCGTTGCCGCGGATCTTGCGCATCGCCTTCATGGGCAGGTCGAGGAGGTTCTGGCCCTCGAACCGGATGGCGCCGGCGATGCTGGCCGGCGGCTCGGGCAGGAGCCGCAGGATCGACATCGCGGTCACCGACTTGCCGCAGCCGGATTCGCCGACGATCGCCAGGGTCTCGCCGGCCTGGATCGCGAAGGACACGCCGTCCACCGCCCGGTTGGCTCCGTCGGGGGTTCGGAAATGGACCTGCAGGTTCTCGATGGAGAGGAGGGGTACGCCGTTCACGCCGGGGCTCCTCATGCGTCTTTCGCCATGCGGGGGTCGAGGGCGTCGCGCAGGCCGTCGCCCACGAGGTTCACCGCGAGCACCGTCATGGACAGGAAGATCGCCGGGAACAGGATGATGTAGAACTTGACCTGCCAGAGGGCCCGGCCCTCGGCCATGATGTTGCCCCAGGACGGCGTCGAGGGCGGCACGCCCGCACCGATGAACGACAGGATCGCCTCGGTGATCATCGCGGAGGCGCAGATATAGGTCGCCTGCACGGTCATGGGCGCCAGGGTGTTGGGCAGGATGTGGCGCCAGATGATCGCCGGCATGCGCGTGCCCGTGGTCACGGCGGCCTCGACATAGGGCTGCTCGCGCAGAGACAGCACGACGCCCCGGACCAGCCGGGCGACCCGGGGGATCTCCGCGATGGTGATCGCCACGATGACGTTCTGGACCGAGCCGCGAGTGAGCGCCATCAGGGTGATGGCCAGCAGGATCGGCGGGATCGACATCATGCCGTCGACGATCCGCATCACGATCCCGTCGAGCCAGCGCACCATCCCGGAGATCAGCCCGACCGCGAGCCCCGCCACCGAGGCGAGGAGCGCCACCGAGAAGCCGACCAGCAGCGAGACCCGGGCGCCGTAGACCACCCGCGAGTAGATGTCCCGCCCGAGCATGTCGGTGCCGAACCAGTACTGGGCCGAGGGCACGCGGGTGCGCTTGGCCGGGGCCAGGGCGGTGGGATCGACGGTGCCGAGATAGGGGGCGAGCACCGCCATCAGGAACACGATCAGCAGCAGGATCCCGCCGACCACGATGGTCGGGTGGCGGCGGACATAGGTCCAGACCGGCCCCCGGCGTTTGCGCGCCGGGATCACATCCGGCATCGGCCAAGCGATGGCGATGCCGACGGGGAGCGACACCTTGGGCAGGGGCCCCTTGGCGAGGGGCTGACCGGAGAGAGGCGGGACGGTCGCGGTCAATAGCGGATCCTCGGGTCGAGCAAGGTGTAGAACAGGTCGATGGCGAGGTTCACCAGCACGTAGACGAAGCTGAACAGCAGGACGACGCCCTGGATGACGGGGTAATCGCGCCGCAGGATCGCATCGACCGTGAGGCGCCCGAGGCCGGGAATCGCGAAGACCGTCTCGGTGACCACGGCGCCGCCGATCAGCAGGGCGATGCCGATGCCGATCACGGTGACGATCGGCACCGCGGCGTTCTTGAGGGCGTGGATGAACAGCACCGGCCCCTGCGCCAACCCCTTGGCCCGGGCGGTGCGGACGTAATCCTGGCTCAGCACGTCGAGCATAGTCGCCCGCGTCACCCGGGCGATCAGCGCGATGTAGACGAGGCCGAGCGTTACCGCGGGCAGGATCAGGTTCGCGAACCATGGCCACAGGCCCTGCTCGATCGGCGTGTAGCCCTGCACCGGCAGCCAGCCGAGCTCGAGGGCGAACACGTAGGCGAGCACGTAGCCGACCACGAAGACCGGCACCGAGAAGCCCATCACGGCGAGCCCCATGACCAGCCGGTCGATCAGGCTGCCGGCCTTCCAGGCCGCCACGACACCGAGCGGCACCGCCACCACGATGGCCAGGACCAGGGTGACGAGCATCAGCGACACGGTCGGCTGCACCCGCTGCCCGATCATCGTGGTGACCGGCAGGTTGGTGAAGATCGAGGTGCCGAGATCCCCGTGCAGGATCTGCCAGGACCATTCGCCGAACCGCACCAGGAACGGCCGGTCGAGGCCGAGCGAGGCGCGGATGCGGGCGACATCGTCCGGCGTCGCCTGATCGCCCGCGATGATCGCGGCCGGATCGCCGGGGGCGAAGTAGAGGAGGCTGAAGACGAACAAGCCGACCACCGCCATCACCGGGATGGTGGCCAGGATGCGCCTGCCGATATAGCCGAGCATGGGTCCTCCGCTATCTCATCGGTCGCCCGCGCCCCGGGCCGCATCCGGCTGGGGCGCAGGTCCCCTCTCCCGTGCGGGAGAGGGACAGGGTGAGGGGCCAGGTTTGTCCGGAGAGGGCATATCCCTCACCCCAGCCCTCTCCCGCACGGGAGAGGGGGCGCGTCGCGCCGAACGGGATGATCGCGGGACGTCCCATCACGCCTTCGACACGCCCCAGGTGAACGGGATCGGCCCCTTCACGATGCCCGAGACGCTCTTGCGCCAGGCCTGGTAGCCGAGGAAGAACCCGGTCGGGACGTAGACCACGCCCTCGCAGGCGGCGGCGTTGACCTTGTCGATGGCGGCCTTCTCGGCGGCCGGATCAGCCGCGTCGAACCATTCGGCGATGGCCGCCTCCACGGGCGGGACGTTCGGCCAGCCGAACCAGGCCTTGTCGCCGCTGGCCCGGACCGCGGGGTAGCCCGCCGGATTGATGCAGTCGGCGCCCGCATGCCAGGTGTGGAACATGTTCCAGCCGCCCTGGCTCGGCGGCGCCTTGGAGGCCCTGCGGGTGCCGGTGGTACCCCAGTCGGTGGCGACGAAATCGACGTTGAAGCCCATCTGCTTCAAGAGGTCGGCGGTGATGTCGCCCTGCGCCTTGGTGATCCCCTGGTCCTGGGCCACGATGCAGACCACCGGCTCGCCCTTGTAGCCGGCTTCCTTGAGCAGCTTCTGGCCGAGCTTGAGGTCGCCCTTGCCGACATGGGCGCCCCCCGCCTCGCTGTAGAGCGGCGTCCCCGGCGTGAAGAAACCCGGCAGCGGTTTCCACAGGCTGTCGTCGTCGCCGACGATCGCCCGCATGTAATCCTCCTGGTTCATGGCGGTCATGACCGCCTGGCGGATCTTCGGGTTGTCGAAGGGCGGATACAGGTGGTTCATCCGGAACGACCCGACATTGCCCAGCGGATCGGCGATATCGACGTTGAGGTTGGCGTTCTTGCGCAGGAGCGGCACGAGGTCGGAGATCGGGTTCTCCCACCAATCGACCTCGCCGTTCTGCAGGGCCGCCGAGGCGGTGGCCGCGTCCGGCATGATCACCCACTCGACCCGGTCGACCAGGATGTGCTTGCCCCCGGCCAGCCAGGAATTCGGCTCCGCGCGGGGCTTGTAGCCGGCGAACTTCTGGAACACGGCCCGGGCGCCCGGCACCCATTCGTTGCGCACGAAGGTCATCGGGCCCGAGCCGACATATTCGGTAATCTGCGTGAACGGGTCGGTCTTGGCGATCCGCTCCGGCATGATCAGGGCCATCGGAGCGTTGGTCTTGCCGAGCGCGTAGAGGAGCTTCGGGAAGGGCTTCTTGAGGCGCCAGCGGAACGTCCGGTCGTCCACGGCGGCGAGGTCGTCCTGGATCCCGCGGATCATCAGGCCGATCGGGTCGCGGGCCATCCAGCGGGTCAGGCTCGCCACGACATCCTTGGCGAGCACCGGCTCGCCGTCATGGAATGTCTGGCCGGGGCGGAGCCGGAAGGTCCAGGTCAGCTGGTCGCCCGAGACCTCCTCGGATTCGACCATCTGCCGCTGCGGCTTCAGCTGCGCGTCGACCCCGTAGAGCATGTCCCAGACGAGGGTGCCGGCATTGCGCACGACGTATTGCGTGCCCCAGATCGGATCGAAATTGGCGAGGTTCGCCTGGGGCACGAAGCGCAGCACCTTGGCGCCCTGCGCCACGGCCGGCATCGCGATCTGCGGCGCTGCCAGCCCGAGTGCGGCCGAGCCCTTGAGGAAGGTCCTGCGGTCCATCGTGATCTCCCTGGCCGGTGGGATTGCGATCCCGGCTACCGGCCCGCACCCCGGGTGCGCCTGTGACTCGGTCGACGGAAGGCTTCGGTCCCGTATCGGGGCCGGAGCGGGCTGACATTTCACGCGATCAGCAGCATGCGCCAGTTCCCTGCTGCCGCAAGACGGTTTTGGAGATTTGAATTCTAGTTATCCGCATCCTGTTCGCGCGCGCGGTCGTCCGGCCGGATGCAGGCCGGCAGTGGACACGGAAGGGCGTCGGGGGATCGGCGGTCGTCATGCTCACGGGCGCTGCCTCGCAAGCCTCGCGCCACCGTGAGGGGAAGAGAATTCAAAATGCAGCGCGACCGCCCGGCAGGACGGGGCGGTCGCGCAAGCTCACGAAAGGGATTTCAGAGGGCTCTCAGCCCTTTGGCGGGGCTCGGTGCGACATCGCCCGGAGGCCCGGGCTCCGCCCTGGACCCGCGAAAGGTCCTGGACCTGTCGAAACCGGGACTTGCCTCAGCTGACCTGGCGCAGGTGCGAGCCGGCCTCCGCCGGTTGGGCGCGGATGAAGGCGGCGATCCGCGGGGCGATGACCGTCCGGTAGCGGGAGCCGTTGAACACGCCGTAATGCCCGACGCCCACCTGGAGATGGTAGGCCTTGCGGGATTCGGGCAGGTTCGGCGTCAGCTCGAGGGCCGCCTTGGTCTGGCCGACCCCGGAGATGTCGTCGTTCTCGCCCTCCACGGCCAGGATGGCGCAGCGGCGGATCGCCCCGAGATCGACCGGGGTGCCGCGGTGACGCATCTGCCCCTTGGGCAGAGCGTGGTCGACGAAGACGGTCTGCACGGTCTGGAGGTAGTACTCCGCGGTGAGATCCATCACCGCCAGGTACTCGTCGTAGAATTCCCGGTGCTTCTCGGCCGAGTCGCCGTCGCCCTTCACCAGATGGTCGAACATGTCCGAATGGGCGGTGACGTGGCGGTCGAGGTTCATCGCCATGAAGCCCGACAGCTGCAGGAAGCCCGGATAGACCCGGCGCCAGGCCCCCGGATAGATCGGCGGCACCAGGCTGATCGTGTTGCGCTCGAACCAGGCCTGGCCGCGCTCCTGGGCGAGGCAGTTCACGGCGGTGGGCGAGCGGCGGGTGTCGATCGGGCCGCCCATCAGGGTCATCGAGGCCGGCACGGCCGGATCGCCCGCCGGATCGGCCTTGGCCTCCATGAGCGCCACCGCGGCCAGAACCGGCACCGCCGGCTGGCACACCGCCATGATGTGCAGGTCCGGCCCGAGGATCGCGAACATCTCCTGCAGGTAGTCGATATAGGTGTCGAGGTCGAAGCTCCCGAAGGTCAGCGGCACCATCCGGGCATCGGTCCAGTCGGTGATGTAGACCCGGTGGTTCGGCAGCATCGCCTCCACGGTGCCGCGCAGCAGCGTGGCGTAGTGGCCCGACATCGGCGCGACGATGAGCAGCTTGGGCTGCGGCTCGGCGGGTGGCGTGAGGAAGGCGCGCTCGAACGCGACCAGGCGGCAGAACGGCCGCTCCCAGACGACGCGCTCGCTGACCGGGACCGCAATCCCGTCGACCTGCGTCTCGGTGAACCCGAAGGCGGGCTTGCCGTAGCGGCGCGTGGCGCGCTCGAACATCTCGCAGCCGGCGCTGATCGCCCGGGCGTAGGGCCCGTAGGCCAGGGGATTGCCGGGCATCTGCAGGGCGTGGCGGGTCAGGTCCGCGGCGACCCGGGCCGGCGCCATCAGGGCGCGGGCGCCTTCGAACATCGCGTAAGCCAGGAGCATCGCCACCTCGCGGTTTCGAATGCCGTCCGGGGCCGACCGGGACCGGTCCGCTGCGGGACGACACACCATCCGGGCCGCCGACATCCGGCCTGCGCGCGGAGCCTGCTGCAACCCGCCGCGTAGGATAAGGTTCCACCCTGAACGATCACGGAACATCCCCCGCCCCGGGCGACTTGCCCGTGACCACGCCCTCGGCGCGACGGATCCGGCGGCCCGCTCCGGATCCGGTGCCGCGGTACCCATCTTGAAAATCCGCGCCGGCGCGGCCCGACCGGCGCTCCACCAATAACCCCATGCCCGATAGCGACCTCAACGGCCTCGTCCGCAACGCCCGCCACCTCCGGCTCGACACCTTCGTCCGCCTGCGCTGGCTCGCCATCACCGGCCAGAGCGCCGCCGTGGTCGGCGCGCAGTTCGGTCTCGGGCTGGCGCTGCCGTTCGGCTGGTGCTTCCTGGTGATCGCGACCTCGTCCTGGCTGAACCTGGCTCTCCGGATCCGCTTCCCAGCGAGCTACCGGCTGAGCGACGATTCCGCGGCGCTGCTGCTCGCCTTCGACATCGTGCAGCTCGCCGCGCTGCTGTTCCTCACCGGCGGCCTTCAGAACCCGTTCTCGCTGCTGTTCCTCGCCCCCGTGCTGATCTCCGCCACCGCGCTGCCGCCGGAGCGGACCCTGGCGCTCGGCCTGCTCGCCGTGGGGCTGGCGACGCTGCTCGCCCTGGTGCACCGGCCGCTGCCCTGGTTCTCGGACGGGCGGATCGAATTGCCGTTCCTGTACGTGTCCGGGGTCTGGACCGCGATCCTGCTCGGCACCGCCTTCACCGGCGTCTACGCCTGGCGGGTCGCCGAGGAGACGCGGCTCCTCGCCCAGGCGCTCGCCGCCACCGAGCTGGTGCTCGCCCGGGAGCAGCACCTCTCGCAGCTCGACGGCCTCGCGGCGGCGGCTGCCCACGAATTGGGCACACCCCTCGGGACGATCATGGTGGTGACCAAGGAGCTGATCCGCCAGCTCGGGCCCACCGCCTCGCCGGCGGTGGCCGAGGACCTGAACCTGCTGCGCGAGCAGGTCGACCGCTGCCGCGGCATCCTCGGCAAGCTCACGTCCCTGGATGGGGACGGGGTCGGCTTCCTGGAGACCGTGACGTTCAGCCATCTCGTGGAGGAGCTGGTGGCCCCCCAGCGCGCCCTCGGAGCTGTCTTAGAAATCTCCAGCCGCGGTGACGGCCCGGAACCGGCCTGCCGCCGCAACCCCGGGGTGATGTTCGGGCTGGCCAACATCCTCGACAACGCCGTCGACTTCGCCACCTCCCGCGTCACCGTGGAGGGCCGCTGGACTCAGGAGCGGGTCTGGATCGAGATCCGCGACGACGGCCCGGGCTTCTCCAGCGAGGTCCTGCTGCGCGCGGGCGAGCCCTACGTAACCACCCGCAGCGGCGACCGCCCGCAGACCGGCGGGACCGTGGGCGCCGGCCTTGGCCTCGGCCTGTTCATCGCCAAGACCCTGATCGAGCGCTCGGGCGCACAGCTCGCCCTGATGAACGTCTCCGCGCCGGACGCCCATGGAGCGATCGTGCGGGTGTCCTGGGCCCGGCACATCTTCGAACGGGGTGCAGCCCCGCGCCATTCGCCGGAACTCAATATCGGCGCGCCCCTGCCACCGCGCGATGTCGTACCTATATGAGGATCAGACCGAGAACTGACTGAGTAATTCCCTTACGAAAACCCGAAAGGAGTGCCGGATGCTGACGCAGCCCGGGACCACGGCAGCGATCGATCCCGCCGTGATCAACGAAGCCGATCCGCTCGCCGCCTTCACCGACCGCAGCCTGCTGATCGTAGACGACGACAAGCCCTTCTCGACGCGGCTCGCCCGCGCCATGGAAAGCCGCGGCTACCATGTCCAGGTCGCCGACAGCGTCGCCGACGGCGTGTCGGCCGTCGAGGCCCGCCCGCCGGCCTTCGCGGTGATCGACATGCGGCTCGGCGACGGCAACGGCCTCGACGTGATCGCCCGCCTGAAGGAGCGCCGCCCCGACGCGCGCGGCGTGATCCTCACCGGCTACGGCAACATCGCGACCGCCGTCACGGCGGTGAAGCTCGGCGCGTTCGACTATCTCGCCAAGCCCGCCGACGCCGACGAGATCCACGGCACGCTGATGGCGCAGCCCGGCGAGCGGGCCGACCCGCCGGAGAACCCGATGTCCGCGGACCGGGTCCGCTGGGAGCATATCCAGCGGGTCTACGAGCTGTGCAGCCGCAACGTCAGCGAGACCGCCCGGCGCCTCAACATGCACCGGCGGACGCTGCAGCGGATCCTGGCCAAGCGCGCCCCGCGCTGAAGCCGGGACCCACCGATCCCGGGTCCCGCGGTTGCATCCCCCCTCCCCGGTGGGCTAGCTGCGCGGGTCCCGGGCGCATTTCGTCCGGGGCCTCGCAATCGACCGGGGGACGAGTCTCGTGAACGGGCGCAACGCCATCACCATCGTGAGCATGATGGTCCTCGTCGGCACGGAGGTCTTCGCCGTCGCCATCGCGGCCGGCTGGGCCCTCGCGGGCCTGTTCGACCTCGGCGACCGGGTCGGCCACGTGCTGATGGGCGTCTTCAGCCTGTTCGCGGCCTGGATCATGCTGCAGCTCTGGCGCCGGGCGACCAGCATCGAGCCGATCCGCACCCGCGCCACGTCGCGGTAGCCGGATTGGGTATGTCGCCGGGCCAGTGCCCGGCACGGCGTTCGACAGGCCGGCGGCCTTCCTGCTAGGGAACGCGCGACGGCCGCCCGTGTAACGACGCCGCGGGTTGCGCCCACGTTTTCGGCTGCGCGTGAGACCGGAAGATCCATGAAAGCCCGTATCATCGTCACCCTGAAGACCGGTGTGCTGGACCCGCAGGGCAAGGCGATCGAGGCCGCGCTCAAGTCCCTCGGCATCGACGGCATCGACAGCGTCCGCCAGGGCAAGGTGTTCGATCTCGAGGTCTCGGCCGCCGACGGCCCGACCGCCGAAGCCACCCTCCGGACGGCCTGCGAGAAGCTGCTCGCCAACACCGTCGTCGAGAACTACGCGATCGAGATCCTCTGATGCACGCTGCGGTCGTCGTCTTTCCGGGGTCGAATCGCGAGAGCGATGTCGCCCGGGCTCTGCGCCGGTCGGGTGCGCGGGTCAGCATGGTCTGGCACGCGGACCACGACCTGCCGGCCGGAACCGACCTCGCCGTCCTGCCGGGCGGCTTCTCCTACGGCGACTACCTGCGCTGCGGTGCCATCGCGGGCCGCGCGGCCGCGATGGATGCGGTGAGGGCGCACGCGGCCCGGGGCGGCCTCGTGCTCGGCATCTGCAACGGCTTCCAGATCCTGTGCGAATCCGGCCTCCTGCCGGGCGTGCTGATGCGCAACGTCAACCGGCGCTTCATCTGCCACCGGCAGACCCTCCGGGTCGAACGCACCGATACGCGCTTCACCAGCGCCTACCAGAAGGGGCAGGTGATCGACGTCTGCGTGGCGCATGGCGAGGGCAATTACTTCGCCGATCCCGAGACGCTGGCGCGGATCGAGGGCGAGGGTCGCGTGGCCTTCCGGTACTGCGACGCCGCCGGGACGATCACGGTCGAGGCCAACCGCAACGGCTCCCTCAACGCGATCGCGGGGGTCTACTCGGAGGCCGGCAACGTCCTCGGGATGATGCCGCACCCGGAGAACTTCGTTGAAGGCCTGATCGGCGGCACCGACGGGCGCGGATTGTTCGACAGTCTCGCCGCGTGAGCTCGCCGGCTGAAACTGGTTTTTAACCGCCGATTAAGGTTCACACGGCATAAAGAGGCATCCAGAGTTCTGGATATCGAGTTGGACGACCTCGTCCGCTCTGTTTGATGCCTCCCTGATGACTCTCCCAAGCCGCCCCCAACCGGGCGGCTTTTTTCTGTTGCCTGCGCGGGCCGCGACGGGTCCCGCTCGGGCTCACGGATCCACGCAACGCGGCCCGCGATCATTCTCGGCCGCAAGAGAGGTCTGTCCGAGGCCAACATCCGGCAGGGCGGTAGGAGATCGTAGCCTGGAAGGGTGCGCCCGCCCGCGCTTCGTCGCAGTGGCGTGAAGCGCATCCCACGGGGGTAACGCCGGAGGATCGGGTGCGAAAGGCCTCGGTCCCACCCGACGGTTAGGACCGAGGCCGATCCCTCAGTAGAGGCCGCCCGCCTGTGCGGCCCGGTCGGGGTCCGCCGGGACCGCCGCGGGGGCGGCGCTCTGGGCCGGGGCGACGTAGGAATCCGGCGGCGCGGTGCCGGGCTTGAACGCCTCCAGGATCGTGCCGGCGCCCTCCCCCGAACCGGCGCGGGTGCCGGAGGCGAGGTTGACGCGGATCAGCTTGATCCCGGGCGGCACCCGGAACGGGGTCGGCGGCTTGTCCTTGAGGGCGACCTTCAGGAACTCGAGGGCGATCGGCGCCGCGAGGCCGCCGCCGGTGGCGCGGTCGCCCAGCGAGCGCGGCTTGTCGAAGCCGATATAGATCCCGACCGCGAGATCCGGCGAGAAGCCCACGAACCACGCATCCTTGGCGTCGTTGGTGGTGCCGGTCTTGCCGGCGAGCGGCTTGCCGATCTGCTTCAGCAGGGTCGCGGTGCCGCGCTGGACCACGCCCTCCATGATCGAGACCATCTGGTAGGCGGTCAGCGGGTCGAGCACCTGCTCGGAATCGTCCACCAGCTTCGGCTCGTCCTGGCCGGACCATTTCTCGGCGTCGCAGCCGATGCACTTGCGGTTGTCGTGCCGGTAGATCGTCTCGCCGATGCGGTCCTGGATCCGGTCGATCAGGGTCGGCCGGATGCGGCGCCCGCCATTGGCGAGCATCGAGTAGGCGGTGACCATGCGCATGACCGTGGTCTCGCCGGCCCCCAGCGACATCGGCAGCACTGGCAGCATGTCGTCGTAGACGCCGAAGCGGCGGGCGTATTCGGCGATGAGCGGCATGCCGACATCCTTGGCGAGCCGGACCGTCATCAGGTTCTTCGAATGCTCGATCCCGTACCGCAGGGTGTGCGGGCCGCCGGACTTGCCGTCGTAGTTCGAGGGCGTCCAGGCTTCCTGGCCGGGGCCGGCCTCGATGGTGATCGGCGTGTCCTGCACGATCGAGGACGGGGTGTAGCCGTTGTCCAGCGCCGCCGAGTAGACGATCGGCTTGAACGACGAGCCGGGCTGGCGCATCGCCTGGGTGGCGCGGTTGAACTCGGATTCGTCGTACGAGAAGCCGCCGACCATCGCGTGGACGCGGCCCGTATTCGGGTCCATCGCCACGATGGCACCGGAGACCTCGGGCTTCTGGCGCAGGCGGTACTGGCCGCGGCCGCCATCCATCGCCTCGACATAGACCATGTCGCCGGGCTGGAGGTTCGGCCGGCCGGCCCAGCGCATGCCGTCCGGGGGGATCACGCCGGTCTCGCGGTCCTTGCCGACCTGGCCCGACGCCTCGCGCTTGGGCTGGAGGCCGACCTGGACGCCGCCGCCGCCATTGCCCAGCACCACGGCGAGCCGCCACGGCGCCACGTCGCCGAGCGCGGGAACCTCGGCGGCCGCCATGCCCCAGTCGCGCCCGGTCAGGTCGACCTTGGTGACCGCGCCGCGCCAGCCATGGGCCTGGTCGTAGCGCACGAGGCCGTCGACCAGGGCCTTGCGGGCCCAGGCCTGCATCTTCGGATCGAGAGTGGCGCGCACCGAGAGACCGCCCTCGTAGAGCTTCTTCTCGCCGTAGCGCTCGGAGATCTCGCGCCGGACCTCCTCGGTGAAGTAGTTGGCGTTGGCGGCGTTCGGGAAGGCGACCCGCGGGTTGACCCCGAGCGGCATCTTCTTGGCGGAATCCGCCTCTTCCTTGGTGATGTAGCTGTTCTCCGCCATCAGGCGGATGATCTCGTTGCGGCGGTCGAGGGCCGCCTGGGTCTTGCGGTAGGGGTGGTAGTTGTTGGGACCCTTCGGCAGCGCGGCGAGATACGCGGCCTCGTTGATGGTCAGCTCGTGGACCGACTTGCCGAAATAATCGAGCGCGGCCGCCGCGACGCCGTGCAGGTTGCGGCCCGGGACGATGGTGCCGAGGAAGATCTCGTTGAGGTACAGCTCCAGGATCTTGTCCTTGGAGTAGGCGGCCTCGATCCGCAGCGCCAGCAGCGCCTCGCGGATCTTGCGGTCATAGGTCTGCTCGGAGGAGAGCAGGAAGTTCTTGGCGACCTGCTGGGTGATGGTCGAGGCGCCCTGCCGCTTGCCCGACTTGGCGTTGGTCAGGAAGGCGCGCACGATCCCCTCGGGGTCGATGCCGCCGTGCTTGTAGAAGTTCTTGTCCTCGGCCGACAGGAAGGCCGCGACCACGATCTTCGGCATCGCCTGGATCGGTAGGTACAGCCGGCGCTCGCGGGCATATTCGGCCAGCAGGGAGCCGTCGGCCGCGTGGATGCGGGTCATCACCGGCGGCTCGTAATTGGCGAGCGCGGCGTGGTCGGGCAGGTCCTGGCTGTACTTCCAGTAGAAGTAGCCGCCGGCCGCAGCACCGACCACGAACAGCACCGCGCCGGCGCTAAACAGGATCCCGAAGAAACGAAGGATCAGACGCATCCGGTGTTCCGCTCGTCGCTGGCCCGGCCGCATGCCGGGTTCGGCTCATCCGGCACGGGCGTCCGTATTCGACGCGGTCGGCTCCCGGACGCTCCCGTGAGGCCCCCTCGGATTGCCGGTTCAGCGGCGGTGCGACGGGGCGTCGGACACCCCGTATCGACACTCTATCTATGGTAAAACTGGGGCGACGGCCGCCGACCGGCGCGGGTTCGTGGACGGCTTCAGGGTCGCGCGGTTGCCGAAGAACAGGTCGATCGCCTTCGCCATCGAGCCGGTGACCCCCGCGCGCCACTCCGGCGATTGCAGCATCTCCAGGTCGCGCTTGCTCGAGAGATAGCCGAGTTCCACCAGCACGCTCGGCACGTCGGGGGAGCGCAGCACCATGAAGCGCGCCTCCCGGTGGGGCTTGGCGCTCATCTCCATGACCGGGGCGAGCTGGCCCATCAGGGTGCGGGCGAAGCCCGAGGAGAAGCCCCGGGTCTCGCGCAGGGTCAGTTCCTGCAGGATGTCGGCGATGTCCGGGGGGGCCTCGGCGGAATCGGCGCCGGCGGCGGCGTCGGCCTTGTTCTCGCGCTCGGCGAGCCGGGCGGATTCCACGTCGGTCGCCTTCTCGGCGTTGGTGTAGATGGTGGCCCCGCGCACCTGGGGCGCGGCCGAGATCGAATCCGCATGGATCGACACGAACAGGTCGGCCTTGGCCTCGCGGGCGAGGCGGACGCGGTCGGCCAGCGGCACGAACACGTCCCGGTCGCGGGTCATCCGAACCCGGTAGCGGCCGCTCGCTTCCAGCTTCTCGACCAGGGCCTGCGCGTAGCCGAACACGATGTCCTTCTCGAACACCCCGCCTACCGCGATCGCCCCGGGATCTGTCCCGCCATGCCCGGCATCGACCATGATCAGCGGGCGCTGGTCGGCGGGTTCGGGGGCGGCGCTGCGCGCCTGGGCGGGGGCCGGGTCGCTGGCCGCGGCCGCCTTGCGGAACGCGTCGCGCTCGACGCGCTGGAGCGGGATCGTCAGCAGCACCGCACCGTCCCGGGCCCGGGTCACGGTCTCGATCCGCCCGATCGTGGCCGGCGCGGCGAGGTCGATCACGACCCGCGAGCGGCCGGGGGCGAACAGGCCGTAGCGGAAGGACTGGACGAGGCCGTCGCGGCGACGCCCCGCCCCGGAATCGAGCTGGAAATTGACCTCCGGCAGGTCGATCACCGCCCGGTCGGGCCGTTCCATCACGAAGCCGCGGGCCTCCACGGCCCGGGACAGGGTCAGGGTGAGCCGCGTCGTGCCGGCCTGGCTGGCGAGATCCGCCCCGATGGCGATCGCGGGCGTCGGCGCGGCGGGCTTGTCGCCGTTCTGCGCGAGGACGGGTGAGCCTGCCAGCGTCAGAGCCAGGCAGAGGCGGTGGATGGCGGAACGGATCTGGCGCGCGCGACTCGGCATCGGTCCGGATTCAACTCCCGTGCCCCTTGATAGGGCATAGGAGCGGTATGGTTAATCGACGGTTGCCCGGAACGAGGCGGCCGGCATGTCGCGCGCATGCGACAGCCTGAACGTGGCGATCGTGCGTCAGCGGAACGCGACGAGGCGGCTCGCCTTGCGGATCACGTCGCTCCAGCAGGTCAGCGAGGCATCGGCGGCCCGCTGGACCTCGCCCATCTGCAGACGCATCAATTCGGTCGGCGAGCCCGCTTGCGACAGGGCCCGCAGATGCGCCAGGGCGGCCTCGCTCTCCCCGCGCATGTAGCGGGCGATCGTCGAGCCGATGCCGGTGCCGTCGCGGTGATTCGGCGTGAACCCGGCCCGGCTGGTCGCGGCTAAGCTGGTCGCGGCGACGTGTTCGGCGGCTTCGTCCCGCGCGACGGGCGCGGCGGACGGAGCCGTCAACGGCGGGATCGTGACGGGTGGGACGAGGGCGGCCACCGGGACCGAGACCTCTGCGGGAGCCTCCGGCGCGGCGCCATCCGGCTCGGAGGCGGCGACGGCTTCCGTGGCCTTGGCAACGGCCACGTCCGGGATGGCCGTGTCGGTGGGCGGCGGAACGGCGCGGAGCGCGGGCCCGTCGGCATTGAGAGCCGGCTTTGGAGCCCAATCGGGGCGGGGCCCCTTCGGTCGACGCGGCTTGCTCATGGCGCAATCTCCTCCTCGTCCGCATCGGGCCCCCTGACGGAGCGGCGGCCGGAGGGAAGACCGTGTTCGGAAGGCTTCTATCCGGCGGTGCCCCGCCGCGTCGGGCCGGGCACCGCCTCGAACGATCCGCTCGGGGCGGATCGGTGCGTCTTCAGCGGGCGACGTTCTGCTGCGCGAGGGCGCCGAAATCCTTGGCCTGAGCCTGGAGGGCGGCGAACTGGCTGCGGACGAACTCGGACTGCAGCTCGAACGCCTCGCGCAGATCCTTGGTGCGGGCCAGCTTCTGGGCGAAGTCGAAGGTCGCGTTCGCGTTGTTCTGCGCGTGCTCGAAACCCTTCGAGACCGCCGCCGTCATGGTCGACTGGAAGGTCTGGCCCGAGGCCTGGACCTGCTCGGTCGCCTTGATGGCGTTCGCCATCATGGTGCCGACGGCGTTGCGCGCCTGGTCGACGCTCTTCTCGGCGAAATCACGCATCTCGGTCGGGATCTCGAAGTTCGGGGTCTGCATCGAAGTCTCCAGCACACGCTGTCTCGGGATGGGACGCCGATCTGCGTCCGCGGTGACGCGTCTCTATATGTTGCAGTGCAACAAGAAGTCAAGTGCATGTTCGGGGGTGCGGCGCGGGCGCAAGAATCCGGATAAAATGCATGATTCCGGTATCCGAACAGTCTTCGCGCCGCCATACCGGCAACGCGCCCGCTTCCAATAAACCTTGGCCGATCCAGGCAGGGTCATGGTGCGATTCGGCCGCACAGACGCCTCTCTATATCAATCTTTCCGGCTGTCTATAGCCGACGCGCCCGGGTTTGGGACTTGCCGATTCGGTATCAGGCCGATTCAGCGCTCGGCCGGTCCGGCCGGGCCGCGGCGCCGGCATGGTGCATCGCACCAGTCGCACGCTGCACGAGCCCGGCATAAAGCGACCGGAGCGCGGCGGCATGGGTGGCGAGCGTCATCGGCGCAGCCTGGATCTGCGCCCGGGCATTCGCCCCGAGGGTCGCCGCGCAGGCATCGTCCCGCAGGGCCGAGAACGCCGCCGCCAACGCCCCGATCTCGGGGGGGACCACGAAGCCGGTGCGCCCGTCCCGCACCTTCTCGGCGGCGCCGGACCGGTCGGAGGCGACCACGGGAAGGCCGGCCGCCAGGGCCTCGTAGACCGTGAGCGGCCCGGTCTCGTACCAGCGCGACGGGGCGGCGAGCGCCCGGGCGCGGCTGCGCAGCAGCGCCCAGACGGCGTCCGGCGCCTGCCAGCCGATCACCTCGACACCGGGCCGAGCGCGCAGTTCCGCTTCCAGGGGACCGGCGCCGACGAACAGGGCGGTGAGCCCGGCGGACCGGGCCGCGTCCGCCACGAGGTCGGCGCCCTTCTCCCGGGTCAGGCGCCCGACATACGCGATGGCGTCGCCCCGGGCGGGATCGGCCGGCGGCCCGTCGGCGATCCGGACCGGGTTGTCGACGCGGTGATGGGTGAGCGCGTAGCCGCCGAGCAGGTCGCCGAGCCGCCGCCGGCTGGCGTCGCAGACATGGACGACATGGAGCGGGCGCCGGTGCAGGGCCTGCCGGAGCGCGCCCGCGCGGGCGACGCGCACGAGCTTGTGAACCCGGCTGCGCGGATCGCAGGGCGCGGCGAGGCAGGCTGGCGAGAGCGGCGTGAGCCCGCAGGGCTCGGCCCGGTCGAACCGGTAATAGACTCCGTTCGGGCAGGCCAGGGCGTAGTCGTGTAGGGTGACGACCACCGGCACCGCGAGGCGGGTCAGGACCGGGAAGATCGCCGGCGACAGGGTGCGGGTCCATTGGTGCAGGTGGAGGCAATCCGGCGGTGCCGGAAGCTCCCGGAGCGCCGCCTCGAGGGCGCGGGCCGCCGCGGCGTGCCAGATCCCGGTGGCCGCCGCCCTGAGGCCGCCCAGGGTCCAGATGTCGGGCAGGCCGAGTTCGATCCGCCGGATGTTCCCGTGGTCCAGCAGGGGATCGACCGGGCCCGGGATCGCCTGGATGTAGGTGACCGCTAGGCCGGCCTCGGCGAGCCCGCGGGCGGATTCCAGGGCGACCTTTTCCGCCCCGCCGCTGGCGGTCGCGAACTCGGCCAGGATCACGACATGCATGACTTGTCTCGGCAGGACCCGCCGCGATCATAAGTCCAGGCCGGTTTACGGAGGATCAACCGCCGGCCGTTACAGATCTCCACCCCGAAAATAGAGCGGCGGACTACCTGACGTGCACATCGTCCTCGTCGCCGATCATGCCGCGATCAACGGCGGCCAGGCCAAGGTCGCGATCGAATCCGCCCTCGGGCTCGTGGCCCGGGGTCACCGCGTCACCCTGTTCGCGGCCGTGGGCCCGGTCGACCCGCGGCTGGAACCCGCCGGCATCCGGGTGGTGTGCCTGGATCAGGACGACGTCACGACGGCGCGCAGCAAGCTCGCCTTCGCGGCCCAGGCGATCTGGAACGCACCGGCCGCCCGTGCCCTGGCGGCCGAGCTCGCCGCCTGCGATCCGCGGGACACGCTGGTCCATGTCCACGCCTTCGCCAAGGCGCTGTCGCCCGCCATCGGCCCGGCCCTGCGGGCTTCCGGCCTGCCGTGCCTCTACACGATGCACGAGTTCTTCCTGGTCTGCCCGACCGGCGGGTTCTACGCCTATCCCGAGCAGACGATCTGCCACCGCACGCCGATGTCGGCCTCCTGCATCCTGGCGCAGTGCGATGCGCGCAGCTACCCGCGCAAGGTCGCCCGGATGATCCGCCATGCCGGGCTCGCGCATGTCGCCCGGCTGCCGGAGCTGTTCGCCCACGTCGTCACGATCAGCGACCTGCAGGAGAGCGTGGTCCGGCCGCTGATGCCCGCCGGCACGATGTTCCACCGGGTCGACAACCCGATCGCGGTGGCGCAGGCGCCGGTCCACGAGGGACCGCCGGGCGACTGCCTGTTCGTCGGCCGGATCTCCACCGAGAAGGGCGCGCCGATCTTCGCCGAAGCCGCCCGCCGGGCCGGGGTGCGGGCCGTGTTCGTCGGCGACGGTTCGGAGCGGGCCGACCTCGCCGCCCGCTATCCCGAGGCGGTGATGCTCGGCTGGCGCGACCCCGCCGGCGTGCAGGCGCTGATGCGCCAGGCGCGGGCGCTGGTCTTCCCGAGCGTCTGGTACGAGGGCCAGCCGCTCACCGTGTACGAGGCTCTGGCCTGCGGCACGCCGGTGATCGTCAGCGATGCCTGCGCCGGCCGGGAGGCGGTGGTCGACGGCGAGACCGGGTTCTGGTTCCGCTCGGGGGATCCGGATGCGCTGGCCGCCCATCTGCGCCGCCTGTCGGACGACGCCCTCGCGGTCCGGATGGGCCGGGCCGCGCATGCCCGCTACTGGACCGCGCCGCTGACCCCGGAGGTCCATCTCGACCGGCTGACGGGTGTCTACGAGACCGTGATGCGTGAGGCGTCTGCGCGAGGCCGCGCGACGCGGTTATCAGCCGGCCCGGCGGTGGCGACGGCCTGATTGATACGCCTTGCGCCCGAAAAAACCGGAAACACCTGGGCCTCGTCGCGTTGACGCGCACAGGCACCGCGCGTGCACCCGTCACCGATAAGGGACAGACATGGCCGACGACCACAAGCTCGAGAACGAGACCAAGCCCGGCTTCCAGCAGGGCAGCGCCAAGCCGGACGACAAGGCCAATCCCGCCAACAAGCCCGAGAAGATGGACGAGCGCCTCGACGACGCCCTCGAGGAGACGTTCCCCTCGAGCGACCCGATCTCGGTGAAGATCACCAAGTAGCGGGGATCCCAAAGGGCTCAGCCCTCGGGCGGGGCTATCGGGACAGAGCCCCGATGGAGCCGGGCTCTGCCCGGCACCCGCACACGGTCCCGGACCGTGTGGATCCGGACTTTTTACGCCGCTTCGAGCAGCCGCCGGGCGATGACCTGGGCCTGGATCTCGGCGGCGCCCTCGAAGATCGACAGGATGCGGGCGTCGCACAGGATCCGGCTGACCGGGTATTCCAGGGCGAAGCCGTTGCCGCCGTGGATCTGGAGCGCGTTGTCGGCGGCCGCCCAGGCGACGCGGGCGCCGAGCAGCTTGGCCATCCCGGCCTCCAGGTCGCAGCGCTTGCCGGCATCCTTCTCGCGGGCCGAGAAATAGGTGAGCTGGCGGGCGATGTTGATCTCCACCGCCATCATGGCGAGCTTGTCGGCGACCCGCGGGAAGCTGACCAGCGCCTTGCCGAACTGCACCCGCTCCTCGGCGTAGCGCAGGGCCACGTCGAGGGCCGACTGGGCGACGCCGATGGCACGGGCCGCGGTCTGGATGCGGGCCGATTCGAAGGTCTGCATCAGCTGGGCGAAGCCCTTGCCCTCGACCTCGCCGAGCAGGTTACCGCCGGGCACCTCGAACCCCTCGAAGGCCAGCTCGTATTCCTTCATGCCCCGGTAGCCGAGCACCTCGATCTCGCCGCCGGACAGGCCCTGGACCGGGAACGGCTCTGCGTCCGTGCCCCGGGGCTTCTCGGCGATCAGCATCGAGAGGCCGCGATGGCCCTTCTCCTCCGGCTTGGTCCGCACCAGCACGGTCATGATGTCGGCCCGGACCGGATGGGTGATCCAGGTCTTGTTGCCGGTGATCTTCCAAACCTCGCCGTCCTTGACGGCTTTGGTGCGCAGGCTCGCGAGGTCGGACCCAGTGTTCGGCTCGGTGAACACGGCAGTCGGCAAAATGTCGCCGCTGGCGATCTTCGGCAGGAAGCGGTGCTTCTGCTCCTCGGTGCCGCCGCACAGGATCAGCTCCGCAGCGATCTCCGAGCGGGTGCCGAGCGAGCCGACGCCGATATAGGCCCGGGACAGCTCCTCCGAGACCACGCACATGGCGGTCTTGGGCAGGCCCATCCCGCCGTATTCCTCCGGGATGGTGAGGCCGAACACGCCCAGCTCGGCCATCTTGGTGACGACCTCCATGGGGATGTATTCATTCTTCAGGTGCCACTCATGCGCCTGCTCGACCACCTCGGCCTTGCCGAAGCGGCGCATCTCGGAGCGGATCGCCTCCATGTCTTCGTCGAGGCCCGAGGCGCCCACGGTGGCCGAGCCGCCGCCCTCGCGCATCAGCGCCACCAGGGCGGCGCGGTTCTCCGGGGTGTTGCCCTCGGCGATCAGGGTCTCGACCGCGTCCGAGCGGTACTGCGCGACCTCCTTGGCCGAGAGGCCGAGCGAGCCGGTCGGGCGGACCATCTCGCCCTGGCTCATCGGGATGCCGGAGAACAGCTGGTCGAGATACTCGCCGGCGCCGATCCGCACGAGCAGCGTCTCGGTCTCGCCGAACCGGCCCTCGGCCTGGAGGCGCTCGGCATAGCCGCCGAGCTCGGCCACCGCCTCCGCGTAGGTCGCCAGCCAGGCCAGCCCGTGGGCGGCGTGCTGCTGGGTCTCGAGCTTGCCGGCATCGATCCGCCCGTCCGTGCCGAGGATGCGCGTCCGGACCCGGCGTGTGGCTTCCGCCACGAGGGCCTTCGCGCTCTCGCCGGCCGCCTTGGCGAGGCTGACGACGTCCTGCGGCTCGGTCTGGATGGCGGGGGATGCGGACATGGTTTTTGGCTCGCGTGGCGTTTTATTGGATCGTGTCTTCTAACCCGTCCGACGTCGAGGCCGAAGCAGATTTCATTTGCGGCGTCTTGAACTGAAGTTGAATGCGTCAGAGTGCTCGCGGCCGAAATGGAGACCGGTTCGGCGCACGTTATTTCGTATCCACGATCACTGACAGCCGTGCCCGCGTGCCCCGGTACCGGAAGCCGTTTCAGCCCGGCTCAGCGCTTCTGCTCGCAGCGCGTCTTCACGTAGGCGCCGTTCTCGCCGGTGAAACCGGTATTGGCTGCCAGTACCGGCCCCTGGATCAGGCATTCCTGCAGCGTATGGGCCGGCCCGGTGATCACGTCGAGGGCGGTCTCCCGCGAGCAGTCCGGGGCCTGGACGTTGGCGGCGCAGATGAGCGCGACGACGAGGATCTGGTTCATGGGGCCTCCCGGGGATCTCGGTGATCCGGCCCGGCTCTTCGGCGGCTGGGCGGCAACAAGCGAAAGACCGGGTCTCACCGGGGGTTCCGGGACTGCGGCGCCAAGGCCTCCTGTCAAGCCCGGCTCGCCACCGCGACGCCCAGCGCCGCCACCGCCATCCCGGCGCCCTGCACCAGGGTGAGCACCTCGCCGAACAGCAGGTAGCCCAGCAGGGCCGCCACCGGCGGAACCAGGAAAAACAGGGCGGCGACGCCCGCCACCGCGCCCCGCCGGATGAGCGCCAGCAGCAGCAGGATCCCGGCCACGGAATTGACCAGGATCGCCCAGGCGAGCCCGAGCCACAGGGGCGCGACCGGGTCGATCGTCGCGTGGCCGAAGGCCAGCGCCAGCGGGATCGCGCAGGCCATCCCGCCCACGAATTGCAGCGTCGCGTTGGCCAGGAGGTCGCCGCCCCCGCCGGTCCGCTTCTGCCAGAGGGTGCCCAGCGTCAGGGCCAGGACCGCCACCAGACTGACCGCCAGGGCCACCGGCGGGATCCCGGACGGGTCGGCGGCGCCGAGCTTCGGGGCGAGCACCAGCCCGGCGCCGGCAAAGCCCAGCAGGATCCCGAAGGCCCGCCGGCCGCTGACGCGCTCGCCGAGCAGCGGCCCCGCCAGGAGCGCCGTCAGCAGCGGCTGGAGGCTGCCGACCAGGGCGGCGATCCCGGCCGGGAGCCCCCGGCTCACCGCCCAGAACACCCCCGCCAGGTAGATGCCCTGCATCAGGAAGCCCGCGACGATGGGATCGCGCCAGCCCGCCCGGGTCCCGGGCCAGCGCACCCGGGACGCCGCCGCGATCAGCGCCAGCAGCAGGGCGACGCCGGTGAACCGGACCGCCGTGAAGCCCAGGGGATCGGCATGCGGGATCACCGCCCGGGCGGAGATGAAGCCGGTCGCCCAGATCGGGACGAACAGCACCGGGAGGGCGCTGGCCGCGCGGGTCGAATCGCCTGGGGGGGTGGGCATGACCGCGCGGACGGAGCATGCCGGCGGGGAAATGGCAACGGCGATTCGGCCATCGGGGCGGTCCGGCGTGGCCGCGGCGCGTCACCGGGCCGCGAACGGGACCGGACGGGTCCGGCGGCGTTGACGGGCCGGGCCGCGCGCCCTTCATCGGCGGGCGCGCTACGAGGATCGTTGGACACCCGTGAAATCTCTCCGCAGCGGATTACAGGTCGCGGGCCTCGCGGCGCAGCGCTTCGTCGCCCATGACGGCTGGGCGATCGCCAGCCACATCGCGCTCTCGACCCTGACCTCCCTGTTCCCGTTCCTGATCCTGCTCGCGGCGCTCGCCGGCCTGTTCGGCACGCAGTCCCTGGCCGACGAGGCGGGCAACCTGATCTTCGACGCCTGGCCCCGGGAGATCGCCAAGCCGATCGTCGGCGAGGTCCACCGGGTGCTCACCGAGCAGCGCAGCGGCGTGCTGACGCTCGGCGCCCTGTTCGCCCTCTACTTCTCCTCCTCGGGGGTCGAGAGCCTGCGGGTCGGCCTCAACCGGGCCTACGGCCTGCGGGAGAGCCGCCCGTGGTGGCTGACCCGGCTCGAATCGATCGGCTACGTGATCTGCGGCGCCTTCGCGATGCTGGCCTTCGCCCTGCTCGTGGTGCTGGGCCCGCTGATCTGGCGCAACATCGTCCTGGTCGCCCCGGGGGTGGAGCCCCTGGGCCTCACGGTGGCGATCGGGCGGATCGTCGTCACGGCCCTGCTGCTGGCGGTGGTGCTGATCATCGCCCACAAGTTCGTGGCCGCCGGCCGGCGCTCGATCCTGTCGGTGCTGCCGGGGATCGGGGTGACGCTGATCCTGTGGTTCCTCGCCGGCCTCGGCTTCGGCTATTATCTCGACCGGTTCTCGAACGCCTACGCGTCCACCTACGGGGGCTTGGCCACCGCGATGGTGTTCCTGGTGTTCCTGTACTGGCTCGCCGCCATGTTCCTGTTCGGCGGCGAGATCAACGGCACGGTGATCGCCGCCCGCCGCAGCCGCCTGCAGGCGAAGATGCTGGCCCGGCGCGCCGGGATGGAGGGACGATGGACGGCACCGAGCACCTGACCGTGCGCGTGAACGGCGCGAACCTGCATGTCGCCCGCCGCGGCACGGGATCGCCGCTGCTGCTGCTCCACGGCTGGCCGGAATTCTGGCTGACCTGGGAGCCGGTGATGGAGCGGCTGTCCGCCCGCCACACCCTGATCGCCCCGGACCTGCGCGGCTTCGGCGACAGCGACAAGCCCGAGGGCGCCTTCGGACCACCGGAGCAGGCGGCCGACATGGCGGCGCTGCTGGAGGCGCTGGGCATCGACCGCGCCGGCATCGTCGGCCACGATGTCGGCGGCGCGGTGATCCAGGCGCTGGCGCGCGCCCATCCGGAGCGTTGCGCCGGCCTGTTCCTGTTCGACTTCGTCTATCCCGGGATCGGCCCCCGCCTCGGGGAGCCGGACCGGCTCAGCGAGATCTGGTACCAGTCCTTCAACCAGATGGACCTGGCGGTGACCCTGGTGGGCGCCAGCCGGGAGAACTGCGCCGCCTATATCGGCCATTTCCTGCGTCACTGGTCGCACCGCAAGGACGCATTCGATCCCGTGATGGACGCCTTCGCGGACAATTTCTGGAAGCCGGGCAACCTCGCGGGCGGCTTCGCGCATTACCGGGCGGCCCATGCCGGCCGGATCGCGATGCTCAAGGGCGAGGCCCCGCCCCTGCCGCCGATCGCCGTGCCGACCTGCGTGCGCTGGGCCGAGCACGACCCGATCTTCCCCTATGCCTGGACCGACCGCCTCGGCGAGACGTTCTCGGATCTCGACCTGGCACCGTTCCCGGGCGTCGGCCACTTCCCCCACCGGGAGGACCCCGACCGGGCCGCGGCCGAGATCGCCGGGTTCTTCGGGCGGATCGGGTGGGTGTGACCTGACCGTCAGCGAGACTGGTTGCGGTAGACGCAGTCGCGCCCGCGATCCTCGTACCCGCCCGGGCAGGCGGTGACGCAGGCGCCGGCCGCGAGCTTCTTCGGGGGCGGGCAGGCGCCGGCAACTTGCGCCTGGGCCGGCCCGGCCGCGAGCAGCGGCAGGATCAGGAGCGCGATCAGGGCCTTGGCCATGATCGCGGGATTCGCCGAGGCCCGGCCGATCCCTTCGAGACACCGCATCGTCGTCCATCCCGCAGCCGGATCGGTGAGCGGGAGATAGGCCCTCGCGCGGCCGCGTCACCCAGCGGCGGGGTGCTCCGGCGCACCGCGCTCCGTCAGCGCGGCCACGATCCGCGCCACCTCGGCCTCGGCGGCGGGAAAGCCCCGGCTGGTGTCGATCACGAAATCGGCCCGGGCCCGCTTCTCGGCATCCGGCATCTGCTTGGCGCGGATCGCCTCGAAAGCCGCCTCGGTCATGCCGGGGCGGGCCAGCACCCGGGCGCGCTGCACCTCGGGGGGCGCGCTGACCACCGCGACCGCGTCGCAGCGGCTCTCGCCACCGGTCTCGTAGAGGAGCGGGATGTCGAGGACGACCAGGGGCGCGTCCGCGTGCCGGGCCAGGAAGGTCGTGCTGGCCGCCCGGACCAGCGGGTGGACGAGGGCCTCGAGCGTCGCCATCCGGTCTGGGTCGCCGAGCACCGCCGCGCGCAGGCGGGCGCGGTCGACGCCGCCCTGCGGGTCGAGCACGCCCGGAAAGGCCTTGCCGATGGCCGCGGCGGCCTCGCCGCCTGGACCGTAGAGGGCGTGGACGGCGGCGTCGGCATCGTGGACCGGGACGCCGAGCGCCGAGAACATCCGGGCGGTGGCCGACTTGCCCATGCCGATCGAGCCGGTCAGGCCGAGTATGACGGGGCGGCCCTTGCTCATCCGGTAAGATCCGCCACGATCCTGTCCCGCAGGCCCGGGGTGACGGCCGGGCGCAGGCCGAACCACGCCTCGAAGCCCGGCACCGCCTGGTGCAGCAGCATCCCGAGTCCATCGACCGCGGCGAGCCCCCGCCGGCGCGCCGCCGCGAGCAGGTCGGTCTCCAGCGGGGCGTAGACGATGTCGGCCACCGCGGCGGTTTCCGGCAACGGGGTGAGGTCGAGATCGAGGGGCGGCTGGCCCTTCATCCCGAGCGAGGTGGTATTGACCAGGAGCCCTGCCCCGGCGAGCGCGTCAGGCAGGTCGTCCCAGGCGAGCGCCGTGCCGATCCCCGGGGCCAGGGCCGCTAGGGTCTCGGCCCGGGCCCGGGTGCGGTTGGCGATCAGGATCCGGCTGAGGCCGCTCTCGGCGAGGCCGACCACGATGGCCCGCGCCGCGCCGCCGGCGCCCAGCACCACGGCGGTGCCGCCGGCCCGCTCGGGCCAGCCGGCGCCCAGGCTGTGGTCGAGATGGGCGCAGAAGCCCGGCGCGTCGGTGTTGTCGCCGCGGACCCGGCCGTCGGGCTCGACCAACAGGGTGTTCACCGCGCCGATCTTTTGCGCCCGCGGCGTCAGCGTGTCGACGAGCGCGTAAGCCGCCTCCTTGTGGGGGATCGTGACGTTGCCGCCCCGGAAGCCCGATTCCGGCAGCGCCCGGAGGAAATCCGGGAACGCCTCCGGGGTGACGTCCAGGCGCTCGTAGGAGCCGGGGATACCGTGCTGGCTAAGCCAGTAGCCGTGGATCAGCGGCGAGCGCGAATGCGCGATCGGGTGGCCGACCACGAAGGCCCGGGGGATCGGGGACACGCTCATGCCGCGCATTCCCGGGCGAGCCGGCAGGCCGGGCCGCCGGCCGCCTCGATCTGCAGGGTCGCGTGGCCGATGCCGAAGCGGGTGCGCAGGCCCTCGGCGGTCTCGTTGAGGAAGCCGTTGGCAGCCGCGCGATGCTCCGGGTGGTCATCGGCGATCACCAGATGGACCGTGAGGGCGACGCTGGTGGTGCTCATCGGCCAGATATGCAGGTCGTGGAGGTCGATGACCCCGGGCCGGTCGCGCAGGAAGCCGGTCACCGCCTCCGGGGAGATCTCGGGCGGCACCGCGTCGAGGGACATCGCCACGCTGTCGCGCAGGAGCCCCCAGGTCGCCCAGACCACGAGGCCCGCGATGGCGAGGCTGACCGCCGGGTCGAGCCAGGCCTGGCCGGTGAGCTGGATCACCAGGCCGGCGACCACGACCCCGGCCGAGACCGCGGCATCGGCCACCATGTGCAGGAAGGCGCCGCGGATGTTGATGTCGCCCTTGGCGCCGCTGGCGAACAGCCAGGCGGTGAGGCCGTTGACCAGGATGCCGACGGCGGCGACCACCATCACGATGGTGCCGACCACGGGCTCGGGATGGACCAGCCGGACGAGCGCCTCCCAGATCACCGCGCCCATGGCGATCAGCAGGAACACGGCGTTGAACAGGGCCGCCAGGATGGAGGAGCCGCGATAGCCGTAGGTGAAGCGGGCGCTGGCCCGGCGGCGCACCAGGATGGCGGCGATCCAGGCGGCCGCCAGGCCCAGCACGTCGGAGAGGTTATGGCCGGCATCGGCCACCAGGGACATCGAGTTGCTGAGGTAGCCGTAGGCCGCCTCGACCACCACGAAACCGGTGTTGAGCACGATGCCGATCGCGAAGGCCGGCCCGAAATCCTTCGGCGCATGGACGTGGCCGCCATGGCCGCCATGCGCGTGACCGCCATGGGCGTGGCCCCCGGATCGGCCAGCCGTCGAAGACGTGCCGTGGCCGGACTGCGAAGCGCCTTCGAAGGGAGGGCCTCCATGCGAATGATCGTGCCCGGCCACGCGGTGCTCCCTAGAAATCCAGATAGCCGGCGGCGCGCAGGCGGGCGAGCAGCGGCAGCAGCGGCAGGCCGAGCACGGTCGAATGGTCGCCGGTGACCGAATCGAACAGGTGGATGCCCGGTCCCTCGAGCTGGTAGCCGCCGACGCTGGCGCGCACCTTTTCGGCGCCGGCGCAGTCCACATAGGCGGCGATCGCCCGGGCATCGAGGGGGCGGATCGTCAGCCGGGCGGTCTCCACGAAGGCGTCGTCGATGGCGCCAGCGAGCGCCACCGCGGAATGCAGGGCGTGGGTGCGGCCGGCGAGGCGGGCGAGCTGGGCGCGCGCTGCGTCGGAATCCCGGGGCTTGTGGAAGATCGTGCCGTCGAGCTCGAGGACTTGGTCGGCGCCGATCACGACCCGGCCCGGATGGCGGGCGGCCACCGCGTCGGCCTTGGCCCGGGCGAGGCGCAGGGCGAGGTCGGGCGGGGACAATCCCAGGCTCGACGCCTCGACGGCGCGCTCGTCGACATCGGGGGATGCGGTCTCGACCGGCAGGGCCGCGCTCTCCAGGAGCAGGCGCCGGG
Source organism: Methylobacterium sp. GXF4 (assembly GCF_000272495.1). Taxonomy (NCBI): domain Bacteria; kingdom Pseudomonadati; phylum Pseudomonadota; class Alphaproteobacteria; order Hyphomicrobiales; family Methylobacteriaceae; genus Methylobacterium; species Methylobacterium sp. GXF4. The sequence continues at coordinate 78,524 of NZ_AKFK01000067.1, forward strand.
TCGGGCTGGTCGAGGCGAGGAGGAGCGGATCCGGACGGAGCCAGGGCGAGCGGGGCATCGCGCCAGTGTCACGGATCGGGTCGCCGAAGCAAGGCTGCGACGAGCCCCGCCGCCGGGATGAACCGGTCGGCGGGGCTGTCGCGGAGCCGATACGCAACCTGGCTCCCAAGGCCGACCATGGCAGGCACGGGTTAGGAGAAGGTCAACGCGGTCTCTGGTTTCCAAAGGGCCAAGCCCTTTGGCGGGGTTCGGGGGCGGAACCCCTGAGATCGACCCGATCAGGTGTTCATCGAGTCGAAGAAGTCGCTGTTGCTCTTGGTCTGGCGCAGCTTGTCGAGCAGGAACTCGATCGCGTCGGTGACGCCCATCGGGTTGAGGATGCGGCGCAGCACATAGGTCTTCTTGAGCGCGTCCGGCGGGACCAGCAGCTCCTCCTTGCGGGTGCCGGAGCGGGTGATGTCGATCGCCGGGAAGATGCGCTTGTCCGAGACCTTGCGGTCCAGGATGATCTCCGAGTTGCCGGTGCCCTTGAACTCCTCGAAGATCACCTCGTCCATGCGCGAGCCGGTGTCGATGAGCGCGGTGGCGATGATCGAGAGCGAGCCGCCCTCCTCGATGTTGCGGGCGGCGCCGAAGAAGCGCTTGGGCCGCTGCAGGGCGTTGGCGTCGACACCGCCGGTCAGCACCTTGCCGGAGGACGGCACCACGGTGTTGTAGGCGCGGCCGAGCCGGGTGATCGAGTCGAGCAGGATGACGACGTCGCGGCCGTGCTCCACCAGGCGCTTGGCCTTCTCGATCACCATCTCGGCGACCTGCACGTGGCGGGTGGCCGGCTCGTCGAAGGTGGAGGCGATGACCTCGCCCTTCACCGAGCGGATCATGTCGGTGACCTCCTCAGGGCGCTCGTCGATGAGCAGCACGATGAGGTAGCATTCCGGGTGGTTGAGGGTGATCGACTGCGCGATGTTCTGCATCAGCACGGTCTTGCCGGTGCGCGGCGGCGCCACGATCAGGGCGCGCTGGCCTTTGCCGATCGGCGCCACGATGTCGATGATCCGGGGCGAGAAATCCTTCTTGGTCGGATTCTCGAGCTCGAGCTTGAACCGCTTGGTGGGGAAGAGCGGCGTCAGGTTGTCGAAATGGACCTTGTGCTTGATCTTCTCCGGGTTCTCGAAGTTGATCGTGTTGACCTTCAAGAGCGCGAAGTAGCGCTCGCCGTCCTTGGGGCCGCGGATCGGGCCCTCGACGGTGTCGCCGGTGCGCAGGCCGAAGCGCCGGATCTGGGTCGGCGAGATGTAGATGTCGTCCGGGCCCGGCAGGTAGTTCGAGTCGTTCGAGCGCAGGAAGCCGAAGCCGTCCTGCAGCACCTCGACGGTGCCGGCGCCGATGATCTCGACCTCCTTGGCAGCGAGCTGCTTCAGGATGGCGAACATCAGCTCCTGCTTGCGCATGGTCGAGGCGTTCTCGACCTCGACCTCCTCGGCGAAGGCAATCAGGTCGGTGGGCGTCTTGGCCTTGAGGTCGAACAGCTTGACCTCGCGCACGCCCTCGAGGACGGCGACGGTGCCCGGGGTGGCGGGCGCGTCGGCCTGATCCGCGGTCTCGGGATCGGCCAGGGGATCGGCGAAGGCGTCGGGATGTGGCGTCATGGGGTGTCTTGCAACCGACGGAGAAGGTGGGAGGGCCGGTTCTGCGCCAAGCAACCCGGGGGACGGGCGCCGGAGAGCGGGCCGCGCTGGAACAGCGAGGGGCCCGAAGATCGTCTTGGCTGGACCGTTTTCGGCAGGACCCTCGCGGCTCACGGGCGCGCTGCGGCGCTGACCTTGTGAAGAGGGCCCACAAGAAATAACGCGTTTCGCCACCGCACTCAAGGGGCTGATGGATCGGAGGCGCCCAGGGGCCCGCGGGATCGGTGACGACGGGCCGGCTTCGTCGCGGGATGGGGCCGTGACCACCCCCACGCATCCCCTCCCCGGCAGAGGGTGGAGGGAGACGCGGTCTCATTTAGAATTTTAGAATTGGCGGCACCTCTCGGAGACGTGCATTCACCCGTCACGATCCCTTGAACGCCCCCAGCGCAGGCCGGACCTCGCGGATCGGCTCGCGCGGCGCTAAAGGGCTCCGCGCGGAACCGGGGTCCCGCGGGGCCGTTCCCCGTCCCGGCGCCGCAGCGCAGCAAACCCGTCACCCGAGAGCCCGGCCCCACAGACATGCGCGACGACGCCACCGGACGCACCATCACCGCGCACGAGCCGCGCCGGATCCCGTGGCTCGACATCGTGTTCGGCTTCGGCCCGATGGTGCCGATCGCCGTCGGCGCCGCCGCGGCCTGGTGGCTGAACGGGCAGCCGCTCGATTATCTCGTGGCCCTGTTCACCCTGCTCTACGCCGCCTCGATCCTGCTGTTCCTGGCCGGCGTCCACCGGGGCGTCAGCTTCCGCACCGAGGGTGGCCCGCGGCTCGCCCAGATCGTCACGATGCTGATCCTGTACGCGCTCGGGCTGTTCAGCCTGTTCTCGGCGGTGATGGGCAAGGCGGTGCCGGCGCTGGCCATGCTGATCCTCGGCTACGCAGCCATCGGGATCCTCGATCCGATCGCCGCCCGCGCCGGCGAGGTGCCGTTGGCCCATGCCCGCCTGCGCCCGCTGCAGATGCCCATCGCCGTGGTGAGCCTCGCGGTCCTGCTCTGGCTCAAGCTGACCGCGCCGTATTGAGGGTTTGACGAGCGTTCCCACCCGCCACCGTCATCGCGCGCGCAGCGAAGCAACCCAGCGCAGCGCGAGGCCCCCGAACGTGGCGTTTCCCTGGGTCGCTTCGCTGCGCGCGCGATGACGGCGCAGGATGGACACCCAAGTAAGCCCACCGGAAACCGAATTCCCCTTTCGCCCGTCATGCTCTAGAGCCCGGCCCCAGGATCTCCGCCGCGCCGGGGACGACTCACACCGGACCCGGGCTCCGGGTCCGCGGGAAGCGAACGCGTTCACATGTCCAAGCCCGAAACCGCGAAGGCCGAAAGCCGGGCCGAAACCCTGAAACCCCGCCTGCCCCGCGGCTTCGTCGACCGCCGCGCCGACGAGATCGCCGCGCAGGGGCGGATGCTGGAGACGATCCGCAAGAGCTTCGAGCTTTACGGCTTCGAGGCCCTGGAGACCCCGTTCGTCGAGTATACCGAGGCGCTCGGCAAGTTCCTGCCCGACCTCGACCGCCCGAATGCCGGCGTGTTCTCGTTCCAGGACGACGACGAGGCCTGGCTCTCCTTGCGCTACGACCTGACCGCGCCGCTCGCCCGGTTCGTGGCCGAGAATTACGATTCCCTGCCCAAGCCCTATCGCAGCTACCGGGCCGGCTACGTGTTCCGCAACGAGAAGCCGGGGCCCGGCCGGTTCCGGCAGTTCATGCAGTTCGATGCCGACATCGTCGGCGCCGGCAGCGTCGCGGCCGATGCCGAGACCTGCATGCTGATGGCCGACACCCTGGACCGGCTCGGGCTCGGCGGCCAGTACGTGGTCAAGGTCAACAACCGCAAGGTGCTCGACGGGGTCATGGAGGCGATCGGCCTCGCCGGCCCCGACAAGGCCGGCCAGCGGCTGACCGTCCTGCGAGCGATCGACAAGCTCGACCGCCTCGGCGTCGACGGCGTGCGCGACCTGCTCGGCGCCGGCCGCAAGGACGAGAGCGGCGACTTCACCAAGGGCGCCGGCCTCGACGCCACCGCGGTGTCCAGGATCCTGGCCTACGTGTCGTTCCAGGCCGATGCCGGGGACGGCGCCGACAAGATGGCGTTCTGGGAACAGTTCTTCGCCGGCTGGCACGAGGCGGTGGGCGAATCCGAGACCGGCCGCGAGGGCATCGCCGAGCTGCACGCGATCATGCGGCTCTGCGCGGCGGCGGGCTATGGCCACGACGTGATCCGCGCCGATCCGAGCGTGGTGCGCGGGCTCGAATACTATACCGGCCCGGTCTACGAGGCCGAGCTGACCTTCCCGGTCACCAACGAGGACGGCCAGACCGTGCGCTTCGGCTCGGTGGCCGGCGGCGGACGCTACGACGGCCTGGTCGGGCGGTTCCGGGCCGAGCCGGTGCCGGCCACGGGCTTCTCCATCGGCGTCTCGCGGCTGTTCTCGGCGCTCCAGCTGGTCAAGAGCCCGCTTCTGGCCGGCACCGAGACCCCCGGCCCGGTGGTGGTGCTGGTCCTCGACCGCGAGAACATGGCCGATTACCAGCGGCTGGTCGCCCTGCTGCGGGCGGACGGGATCCGGGCCGAGCTCTATCTCGGCGCCGCCGGCATGAAGGCGCAGATGAAATATGCCGACCGCCGCCGCGCCCCGGTGGCGATCATCCAGGGCTCGAACGAGCGCCTGGCCGGCGAGATCCAGATCAAGGACCTGATCGAAGGCGCCCGCGCCGCCGAGTCCATCGGCAGCAACGCCGAGTGGAAGGCCGCCCGGCCGGCCCAGTTCTCCTGCCCGGAGGCCGACCTGGTCGCCCAGGTCCGCGCCGTCCTGGCCCGGCATTTCCCGGCCACCGCGGGCTGAGTCCCGGTTTCAAAAGGTCCGTGACCTTTTGCGGGTGCGGGCAGAGCCCGCGTTCCTCAGGGGCTCCGCCCCCGAACCCCTGCCAAAGGGCTGAGCCCTTTGGGAACCCAGGATCTCTACGTGTCGCCAAGCGCGACTGCGATTGCTAGAGAGCGCCCGCGAGGGACATGCGATGACACGACCGGAGGCCGGTGAGACGGGGGCGGGCGACGCGGCGCGGACGCGGCTGCTCGCGCATCTGAGTGCGGCCGGCTACCGGCCGGTGACGCCCCCGGTGCTGCAGCCGGTGGAGCCGTTCCTGGAACTGTCCGGCGAGGATATCCGCCGGCGGATCTTCGTCACCCAGGATGCGGCCGGGGCCGAATTGTGCCTGCGGCCGGAATTCACGATCCCGGTCTGCCGCCTTCACCGGGCCCAGGCCGACGGCCAGGCGGCCGATTACAGCTATTGCGGCCCGGTCTTCCGGCTGGCCGCCGACGAGCCCGACGAGTTCTTCCAGGCCGGCATCGAATCGATCGGCCGCACCGACACGCCGGCCGCCGATGCCGAGGTGCTGGGGCTCGCCCTCGAGGGCCTTGCCCTGTTCGGCCGGACCGACCCGGCGGTGCGGCTCGGCGATATGGGCCTCACCGTGGCTTTGCTCGACGGGCTGGCGGTGCCGCCGGCGGCCAAGCGGCGGACCCTGCGGGCCCTCGCGGCCGGCCGCTCCCTCGACGAGGTCACCAATGGCGGCGAGGGCGCGCGCCCCGAGGATCCCCATGCCGGCCTGCTGGCCGCGATCCAGGGCCAGGACCCGCAGGGCGTGCGCGCCTTCGTGGAGGATGTGCTGGCCATCGCCGGCATCTCGGCGGTGGGCGGGCGCAGCGCCGGCGAGATCGCCGAGCGCTTCCTCGGCAAGGCGGCCGCGCAGGCCAATGGCGGCGCCGGGCTCAACGCCGAGAACCGCGCCGTGCTCGACCGCTACCGGGCGATCGCCGGCCATCCGGACGCGGCGGCCCGCGACCTGCGCGGGCTGGTGGCCGAGGCGGGCCTGCGCCACGACGCCTTGTCGGCCGCCCTCGACCTGTTCGAGGAGCGCACCGGCTTCATCGCGGCCCGGGGCCTGCCGATCGAGCGCTTCCGGTTCCAGGGCGGCTTCGCCCGCAACCTCGACTACTACACCGGCTTCATCTTCGAGGTGAACGAGGGCGACGGCCCGATCCTGGTCGGCGGCGGCCGCTACGACGGCCTGCTCGGGCATCTCGGCAGCGCGGCGCCCCTGCCCGCGGTGGGCTGCACCTTCTGGGTCGAGCGCGTGGCGGGAGCCGGCCGATGACCTCCTCGGATTCGGACGCCATGCCGCTGATCCTCGCCGTCCCGTCCAAGGGGCGCCTCCAGGAGAATGCCAGCGCGTTCTTCGGCCGGGCCGGCCTGCGGCTCGCCCAGGGGGCGGGCGCCCGCGACTATCGCGGCAAGCTCGTGGGCGTGCCGGGGGTCGAGGTGCGCTACCTCTCGGCCTCGGAGATCGCCGCGCAGCTCGCCTCCGGGGCGGCCCATCTCGGCATCACGGGCGAGGACCTGATCCGCGAGACCCTGCCGGACGTGCGCGGCCAGGTCGAGCTCCTGACCCCGCTCGGCTTCGGCAACGCCACCGTGGTGGTGGCGGTGCCCCAGGCCTGGATCGACGTGCGGGCGATGTCCGACCTCGACGAGGTCGCGGCGCTGATGCGCACCCGCCACGGCCGCCGGCTGCGGGTGGCGACCAAATACGTGAACCTGACCCGCCGGTTCTTCGCCGAGAAAGGCGTCGCCGATTACCGGATCGTCGAGAGCCTGGGCGCCACCGAGGGCGCGCCGGCGGCGGGCTCGGCCGAGATCGTGGTCGACATCACCACCACGGGGGCGACGCTCAGCGCCAACGCCCTGAAGGTGCTGGACGACGGCATCATCCTGCGCTCCGAGGCCAACCTGGTCGCCTCGCTCAAGGCCCCCTGGGGCGAGGACCAGCGGACGGCTCTGCGCACGGTGCTCGGCCGGATCGCCGCCGAGGAGCGCGCCCGCACCACCCGGGAGGTCCGGGCCGCCCTGCCGGAGAGCGGCACCATCGACCTCGCCACGATCGCGGGCCTGCACGAGGCCGAGTTGCCCTACGGTGCCCCGCGCGGGAGCGACGGCGAGATCGTAATGCGCTGCCCCGAGGGGGCCGTGTTCGCCCTCGCCGGCGCCCTGGTCGAGGCCGGCGCCCGGGCGGTGACGGTCCGGCGGGTCGATTACGCTTTCGCGGCCGAGAACCCGCTGGCGGAGCGGCTGCTGGCCCGGCTCTAAGATACCCGGCGATGGAGCTGAAATGGCTCGAGGACTTCCTGAGCCTCGCGCGCACCGGCAGCTTCTCCCGCTCGGCGGTGGAGCGCCACGTCACCCAGCCGGCCTTCGGGCGGCGGATCCGGGCGCTCGAGGGCTGGCTCGGGGTCCCGCTGATCGATCGCAGCACCTACCCGACCGCCCTGCCCCCTGAGGGCCAGCTGTTCCGCGAGACCGCGCAGGAGACGGTCCGGCTCCTGTACGAGGGCCGCGCCGCGCTGCGGGCCCGGACCCGGCCGGCCGCCCGGGCGGTGTCGGTGGCGGCACTCCACACCCTGGCGCTGACCGTCTTCCCAGGCTGGTACCGGGAGATCGAGGCCCGCACCGGTCCCCTGGGCAGCCGGCTGCTGCCGGGGGACTTCCACGCCTGCGTGCAGGCGCTGGCCGAGGGCAGCCACGACCTGCTGCTGACCTACCACCATCCCGGCGTGCCGATCCCCCTCGACCCGGCGGCGTTCCCGCACCGCGTCATCGGCCGGGACAGGCTCGTACCGGTGCACCGGCCGGGCCCGGCGCAAGCCGACCTGCCCGGTCTCGGCTACCCGGCGGATTCCTTCCTGGGCCGGGTGGTGGCGCAGAGTGCCGAGCCGATGCCGGCGGCCCATGTCAACGAGAACGCCATGGCGGAGGCGCTGAAGTTCATGGCGCTGGCGGGCCATGGCCTCGCCTGGCTGCCCGAGAGCCTCGTCACCCGCGAACTCGCCGAGGGCAGCCTCGTGGCCTCGGGATCGGGGACCGCCCTGGAGATCCGCCTCTACCGGAACGCCGCCCGCCGCCACCCGGCCCTCGACGCGGTCTGGCAGGCCGCCCACGCCCTGGCCTCCGAGGGAGGCTGAAACCGGGTTGCCAAAGGGCCAGCCCTTCGGCGGGGTGTCGGGGCGGAGACCCGACCATGCCGGACCGGCATGGCCCGTGCCGACACGGCATTAGACCCGCCTGCCTTCGCTCCCCATGACGGTCTCCGCGACGTTCGGAGGCGAAGATGCTCGGTGTTCTCGGGGGGATGGGTCCGCTGGCCACGGCGGACTTTCTGGCCAAGCTGGTGCGGGCGACGCCGGCCCGGCGCGACCAGGACCACATCCCGACCCTAATCTGCTCGGCGGCCGACATCCCCAACCGGGCCTCCGCCATCCTGGGCCGGGGTCCGGACCCGCTGCCGGCGATGCGCGCGGCCCTGGCCCGCCTGGAGACGGCGGGCGCCACCCGGATCGCGATTCCCTGCAACACCGCCCATCACTGGCACGCGGCGTTGCAGGCCGGCACGGCGCTGCCGATCCTGCACATCGTCGATGCCGTGGCCGACGACCTCGACGCGAGCGGCCTTGCCGGCGGCCCGATCGGCCTCCTGGCGAGCGCCGGGACCCTCCGGGTCGGTCTCTACCCGGAGCGGCTCGCCCGGCACGGCTTCACCGGTCTGAGCCCGGATCCGGACGGACAGGATGCGGTGGTCGCGGCGATCGACCTGGTGAAGGCCGGCCGGGTGGCTGAGGCGGCCCTGATCCTCGAAGCCCAGGCCCGGGCCCTGGTGGCGGCCGGCTGCCGCCGGGTGGTGATGGCCTGCACCGAGATCCCGGTGGCGCTGTCCGCCCTCGACGATGAGCTCGCGGGCGTGATGGTGGATGCGACCGAATCCCTGGCCCGGGCCTGCGTCGCCGCCTGCCGAGCCGATGCGGCGGCGCTGCCGCTCGTGGCGTGATGGACGGTTGATATCGCATATTGCGATACGCGCTGCGTGTCCCTACAATCGCGGCAGAGCCTCGCGCGATGCTGCCTTCATGCACATCATCACCCAGGCCCGGATCTGGGCGGCGAAGAAACGGTGGCCGCAAGCGGCGAGCGCCCTGGATGCCTGGTACCGGCTGATGAAGATGTCCGAGCCGAGTGACTTCGCCGGCATGAAGGCGTTGTTTCCGGCAACTGACAAGGTCGGCCGTTTTCATGTGTTCGACATCGGCGGCAATAAGATACGGCTTATCGCCGTGGTACAATACAAATTCAAGAAAGTTTATATTCAAGCGATCATGGATCACGCCGAATACGACACCGGCAGATGGAAGGCGTAAGTCGATGCGTCCCCTCGTCAAGGAAGCCGTCGAGCATTGGCCCCACGTCGCGCCATTGCTTACCATGCCGACCGACCAGAAGGATTACGATCGGTTGGTTCAGGCGATGGATCAGATCCTGGCCCTCGTCGGCGAAGATGAGGATCATCCTCTGGCGCTCCTGGCGTCCCGGATGGGCGACTTGATCGAAGCCTATGACGAGGCCCATCGACCCATGCCGCAGGTCACGGGTGCGGAGGCGCTCCGCGCCATCATGACCGAGCGTGGTCTCGGCCAGGGTGACCTGCCAGAGGTGGGCACCCAATCCGTCCTCTCAGAGATCCTGAGCGGGAAACGTCAGATCAATGTCCGTCAGGCCAAGGCGCTGAGCGAGCGCTTCGCCTTCCCGGCCGCGGTGTTTCTCGGGTTGTGATGCGTTTCGGGGGAGCCGGCATTGCGAACGCCGCGCAGCAACCCAGGGCAGCGCGCGCTCTCAGTTCGTGGCGTATCCCTGGTTTGCTTCGCTGCGCTCGCAATGACGGTGAGGCGATCAGCTGGGGATGAGACCGGTCACCTGACCGTCCGTCACTGCGGCCCCTGCTTGGCGAATTCCGCCAGCACCCCGCGCAGCACCTTGAGCCGGGTCTCGTAGAGGCCGCGCAGGCAGGCGATATCGGCGCCGCAGGCGTGGCGCTCCTTGAGCCAGGTCTCCTGGTCGTCGCGCAGCTTGGTCTGGCCGCCCATCGGCAGGACGTCTTTCAGGATGGCGAAGCGGGTCGCCATCTCGACGTCCATGTCGTTGAGCGGGAGATGGGCGCAGATCGCCTTCTCGTCGGGGGTCTCGGCCTTGTCGCAGGCGAAGCTCGCGGCCCGGGCGGGGGCGGCGCCGAGAAGAGGCAGGAGGGCCAGCGGCAGGGCGAGGGCGAAAACCTTGGTCATGGCCCCCCAACGGCCCGGCCGGCGAAAGGCTCCGGGGATGCCCGCGGCGCGGGGAGCCGGATCACAGGATCCCGGGATCAGAGGCCCGGCTTGACGATCGCCAGGATGACGATGCCGATCATCAGGAGGGTGGGCACCTCGTTGAGCACCCGGTAGAACCTGTGCCCGCGGGTGTTCCGGTCGGCGGCGAAATCCTTGACCATCCGGGCGAGCCAGCCGTGGATGCCCGACATCGCCAGCACCAGCACGAACTTCGCCTGGAGCCAGGGGCTGGCGTAGTGGCCGCTCATCCAGGCCAGCGTCAGCCCGAACGCCCAGGTGGCGATCATGGCGGGGTTCATGATCGCCTTGAGCAGGCGGCGCTCCATCACCTTGAAGGTCGCGGCCTGCCCGTCCGAGCCCGGCGGCAGGCTCGCGTGATAGACGAACAGCCGGGGCAGGTAGAGCATGCCCGCCATCCAGGCGATCAGGCTGATGACGTGCCCGGCCTTGAGCCAATCGTAGAGCACGGCCTACCTGCGCAGCCGCGCGAGCATGCGCTCGACATGGGCGACCGGCGTCTGCGGGGTGATGCCGTGGCCGAGGTTGAACACGTGCGGCAGGCCGGCGGTCGCCTCCAGCACGGCGTCGACCCCGGCATCGAGGGCGTCGCCGCCTTCGATCAGCGTGTCGGGATGCAGGTTGCCCTGGGTCACCGTGGTGGCGGGCAGCTGCCGGCGCAGGACCTTCAGGTCCACCGCCCAATCGACGCCGACCGCGTCGGCCCCGGTCTCGGGCACCACCCGGCCATGGCCGTCGAGCCCCGAGCCGCGGGCGAAGACGATGATCTTGGCGTGCGGCACCCGTGCGCGGACGCCGGCGATCATCCGGGCGATCGGGCGGAGCGACCAGCGGGTCAGGGCGTCCATCGCCGCCTCGCCCGGCAGGGCGCTCTCGGTCACGTCGCCCACCGGCTCGACGATGTCCCCGGAGGCGGGCACGGCGCGCGGCAGGGTGCCGGCATGGGATTCGAAGATCTGCACCGCGTCGGCGCCGGCCTCGAGCTGGCGGACGAGATACGCGGTCTGCACGGTGACGAGGCGATCGATCAGGCTGTCGACCAGGGCCGTGTCGCCCTCGGCGAGCGCCCGTGCGGGGGCGAGGTCCGGGGTGCCGCGGCCGCCGATCATGTAGCTCGCCACCGTCCAGGGCGCGCCGCAGAAGCCGAGCAGGGTGGTCTCGCCCGGCAGCTCGGCGCGCAGCCGCTTCACGGTCTCGAAGACCGGAGCCAGGTGCGAAAAGATCGCCGGATCGCCGGCCTCGCGCAGCCGCCCGAAGGCGTCGCGGCCGTTCAGGGGATCGAGCCGCGGCCCTTCGCCTTCCACGAAGCGCACGTCCTGGCCGAGTGCGTGGGGGACGACCAGGATGTCCGAGAATAGGATCGCGGCGTCGAAGCCGAAGCGCCGGATCGGCTGGAGCGTCACCTCGACGGCGAAGTCCGGGCTGTAGCAGAGGTCGAGGAAGGAGCCGGCCTCGGCCCGGCTCGCCCGGTATTCCGGCAGGTAGCGGCCGGCCTGGCGCATCATCCAGGCGGGGGGCGGTCCGATCGCCTCGCCCTCGAGGACGCGCAGCACCTTCCGGTCGGACTTGCCTTCGGACATGCGCTCCGTCCCCGTCATCGTCGCTCCCATCCCGTCTTCGTCATCCCGCATGCCTGTCTGCGACCGTCCTGTCGAGTCGAGGCGCGCCGGATCCCCACACAGGCCCCTCTCGAAAAGAAAAGAGAGATTCTAGGACTCTGTTTTTTCTATTGGGGGGCCTCAACACGGTGGTGCAAGCGGGTCCACAGGCCGTCCCCGCCGCCGCGCCGTTAACGAGGCTTTAAAGGATTCGCTCCATGTTGCGAGAACGGCCAAGTCCAACAGCGGCTTGCGAACGCCGAGTCCGGTACGCGCCCCTGTTGCGTCCCGGATTCTCCCAGGCGCCCGGATTCCGTGCGCCTCGACGGCGTACCTGTGAACGGCGGAGTCGATAAAGCGCAGCCCCTGCGCCCTGGACCTGCCCGAAGCCGCATCCTATCCACACTCATCGACTCCCCTGGCGGCCCGCGGTGGATAACCCGACCGCCGAGGCGAAGGAGACCGGATGGGCCGCAGCTACTTCCACCTCCACCTCGTCTCCGACTCCACCGGGGAGACGCTGATCAATGTCGGCCGGGCGGCGGCCGCGCAGTACGAGGGCGTCTCGGCGATCGAGCACGTCTATCCGCTGGTGCGCTCGGCGGCGCAGCTCGACCGGGTGATCTCGGAGATCCGGGCGGCGCCGGGCCTCGTGCTCTACACCCTGGTCGGCGGCGATCTCGGCGAGCGGCTCGAAGAGGTCGCCCGGGAGACCGGCTCGCCCTGCCTGTCGGTGCTGCGGCCGGTCCACGACCTGCTGCGCGCCTATCTCGGGGCCGAGACGACGGCCCGGCCGGGCGCCCAGCACATGCTCAACGCGGAGTATTTCAAGCGCATCGACGCGATGAACTTCACGCTGGCCCACGACGACGGCAACCTGCCGGAGGACCTGGAGGAGGCGGACGTGATCCTGCTCGGGGTCAGCCGGACCTCGAAGACGCCGACCTCGATCTACCTGGCCAATCGCGGGCTCAAGACCACCAACCTGCCGCTCGTGCCGGGCATGCCGCTGCCGCCGGCGATCGAGCGGGCGCGCAAGCCCCTGGTGGTCGGGCTGTTCGCCTCGCCCGAGCGGATCGTGCAGATCCGCCAGAACCGGCTGTCGAGCCTCAACGCCGACGAATCCTCGATGTATGTCGACCGCTCGGCGGTGGCCGACGAGATCACCATGTCCCGCCGGCTGTTCACCAAGAACCGCTGGCCGACCATCGACGTGACCCGCCGCTCGATCGAGGAGACCGCCGCGGCGATCGTCGACCTCTACCGCGACCACCGCCTGAAGTTCATCGCGGATTGAATGAATCCGGGATCCCAAAGGGCAAGCCCTTTGGCAGGGGTTCGGGGGCGGAGCCCCCGAGAGACCAGGGCTCTGCCCTGGACCCGCACAAGGTCTCGGACCTTGTGAAACCATCACGTTTTCAGAGCGCGCGGATCAGGGCCATGCCGGCGATCAGGCCGAGCAGCCCGCCCGCCACCGAGACCGCCACGTAGAGGGCGGCCAGGGCCGGCTCGCCGCGCTCGTACAGGCTGATCGCGTCGAGCGAGAAGGTCGAGAAGGTGGTGAAGCCGCCCAGGATCCCGGTGGTCAGGAACAGCCGCGCCGGGTGCCCGGCCGCGCCGCGCAGGGCAAAACCCTCGGCCAGCACGCCCATCAGGAACGAGCCGAGCACGTTGATCAGCAGGGTCGCGAGGGGAAACCCGAAGCCCGGCAGCAGCCGGGCGACCGCGACGTTCATGCCGTGGCGGACCCCGCCGCCGAGCCCGGCGCCGAGGATGACGATGAGGGTGTTGACCATGCCTGCCCTTCCTGTTCGGTCGGGCGGCCCTGTCGCGGCTTCGGCGCACGGCCCCACCGCGGACGTCCGGAGCACGCCCGTGCGGTAGGAGCCATCAGCCCGGCTTGGCGATCGCCGGGCGGTTATCGGGGAGCTCCATCCCCATCCCGGGCAGGCTTAGCGCAGGATCGGCGTCGCCGCTACTGGACGGCGGCGAAGTGGCTGCGCTGCTCGATCTGGGCGGCGTAGAAATCCTCCACGACCTCGCGGACCACCTCGGCGAGCTCGGTGCCGCGGTTCTCGTCCAGGTGGATGTCGCTGCCGACGCTGCGGCCGAGGGCGGCCCCGGCCGCGCCCGGGACCAGGCGCTCGTTGTAGCGCTGGTTCAGGCCCGAGACCGAGATGTAGTTGCTGCCGCCGAGCTCGGGGCCGTACTTGATCTTGATCTTCTGCTCGGTGTCGGTCCCGCGCAGCTTGGCGCACAGGCTGATGAAGTTGTCCTGGTCGATCTTGGCCTCGAGGCCGGTGATGCTGCCGTGGACGTTGTCCTCCTCGTTGAGGACCTCGGCCATCAGGTTCAGGACGTCGACCACCGGCTCGAGGGCGCGGGTGCCCTCCTCCAGCAGCTTGCGGCGAAAGTCGTTGCTGCGGGCGTCGGCATCCTGCAGCCGGGCGCGGAACCGGTCCTTGACGTCGTTGGCGCGTGCCATGGCACTCCTCCCCGATCATCGTTGAAGGCTTCGTTGTTGAGGCCACGAAGGTTACGAAGCGAAATCAGGTGACGCAAGACGGTGCAAAATATTGATGCCTGGTCAGAACTTGGGCCGTTGCACAGGAATAGTACCTGCCCAAGTCCTGTGCAAAGGTTTCAGGCCGCCGGCCCGTCGAGGGGCGCGAGCCGCTCCGGTCCGGAGGCGGTCGCCTGAAATTCCGGCCGCGCCAGGGCGCGGGCGAGCGCCGGCAGGTCCGGGGCGGGGGCGCCCGCGGTTCCGAACACCGCCCGGTCGAGGGCGGCGAGCGGCCCGGCGAGATCGGGCCGTGCCTGCCAGATCCGGGCAAGCTCCGGCGCCTCCCGGCGGGCCGCCTCCAGGGCCGCGCGGAACCCAGCCGGATCGCCCGCGCGGGCGGCCCGGTCCAGGGCCCGGCGGCTGGCGGCGGAGAGGCGCAGGCGCGGACGGCCCGCGCCGTAACCGATCAGGGCCAGGCCGAGGCCGAAGGCGGCGAGCGCCGCGGCGGCGGCTACCAGCGGCGACGGGAGCGCCGGCGGCGACCGGTCGCCCTCCCGGTCGGGGAGGCCGCCGCCGATCTGGCGAGCCGGGATCTCGGCCTCGCGCATGGTGCGGATGTTGGTGTCGAACCACGGGATCGCGATGGCGTCGAGGGGGATCACCTCGGGCACGCCGGGCTTCACGTCCCACTGATAGGTCGCCCGGGCCACGGGGCCGGAGGGCGTCAGCAGGGTCTCACGGGTGACTGGGCCGGCGAAGGTGAGGATGCCGCGGGTGCGCATCACCGGCCGGGGCGGCAGGCCCTCGGCGACCATGCCCTGCACCTCCAGGGTGACGATCCGCCGGGTGGTCTCGCCGAGCTTCACGGTCTCGGGATCGGGGCTCCAGGAATCGGTGACCGCGACGTCCCGGGCGGGCAGCCACCAGGGTTCCTTGACGTCCGGGCCGCCCGTCGCCTCGGTCCAGCGCGCCACCGGGAACGGGATCGGCTTCGAGCGCACCTCGACCACCCGCCGCTCGCCAAAATCGTTGACCGTTAGCTTGTGGGTGAAGGGCTCGATGATGAAGTCGCCCGCATGGTGCGGGAACACCGCCACGGTGCGGTCGAACGCGATGGCGCTCTGGCCATCCGGGAGCTTGGTCCGGCTCCAATGGTCCCGGCCGAGCTGGGTCCAGGAGAAGTTGGCAAGCGTCGGCTGGACCACCTCCTCTAGCAGGATCGGCTGCTTGTAGACCCCCCGGATCTTCAGCAGCACCATCTCGCGGGCGAAAGGCGGGCTGTTGCCGTTGAACTCCGCGGTGACCGTGAGGGTGAGGTCGCCGGGCTCGATCTCAGCCCGGGCCGGGAGCGGGGCGAGGAGCGCAAGGGCCAGGAGCAGGACGTAGCTCTGTCGCCTCGGGCTACGGGTTCCAGTGCTCCCCCATCGCGTTAGGCAGGCTGCGACAGGCCCCCTCTCCCGCACGGGAGAGGGGACCCGCGCCGCATCCGGCGACGTGGCCATCCGGCAGCTCGCCAGGGGGGCCAAAAGCGGGCGGACAAAGTCCCAAAAAACTACCACGGGTTGCTCCCGGCCGGGATGGCGGTGCCGGCCTCGACCCGGCGGGTCTGCTCGGCGCGCAGGCGCAGCTTGAGGAAGCGGCCGGGATCGTCCGGCAGGGTCTGGAGCCAGAGCCGATCCGGGCGGATCTCGTGGGCCTCGAAGCTCTTCGTTACCCGGCGGACCTCGCGCTCGGGAGCCTCCGCCACCATGGCGGCGCCCCCGCCGGTGCGGCCGCGCCCGGCGGCGTCACCGGCCGAGCCCCGGGCCTGGCCCTTGCCGGCGTCGATCGATTGCTGCTCGGCCTTGCCGCGGCGGGCGACCTTGCTGTTGCCGGGCAGCGACGCGCTGGCGTTGGATTCCTTGTTGCCGGCCAGGCCCTCGCCGCTGGAGGCGGCGTTGATGTCGTTGTTCTGGTCCTGGTTGGCGGTGTTGTTGTAGCGGGCGCCGTATTGCGCGGTGCCGTTGGCGATGCCGCCGCCGGGGCCGCGGTCGATCACCTCAGCCTGCATCCGGGCGACCAGCGAACGGTTGGCCTGCGCGTCGGCGTCGCGCGGATCGAAGCGCAGGGCCTCGTCGTAGGCGGCGAGCGCGCCGTTGTAATCGCCCGCGCGGGCCAGCGCGTTGCCGAGATTGTAGCTCGCCCGTCGCCCGCCGGAGCGGAACAGGGCGATCGCCGCGTCGTAGCGGCCGGCCTCGTACAAAGCGGCGGCGCGCCAGGCGGGATCGACGATCAGGTCGGCGGCGAGCCCGGGCAGGCCCAGCGCCATCAGCAGGCGCCCGAGCCCGGTGCGGGGCTGCGAGACGGCGAGCAGGGCCACGAGGCCGAGGCCGGCCAGCGCCAGCCCGGCGATCCGGGCGAGCCGTCGCCAGCCGGCGGGCAGGCCGGCGCGGATCGGGACGGCAAGGCCGGCTTTCGGAAGAAACCGCTCCATCACGCGCTCCTGCGGAACAGGGCCAGGGCCGGCAGGGCCGCGAGCAGCAGCAGCCAGCGGCCGAGATCCGCGTAGGCCAGCACGCCGTAGCCGCCGGCGGCGAGATGCTGGGCGGTGCCGGCCCCGACAGCGTCGAGGACCGGGCCGGGCTCGGCGATGTCGGCGACGCGGCCGCCGCCGACCCGCACCAGCGCGTCCAGGGCGGCCCGGTCGGGCTTCGGCGCGCCCGGCGGCAGCGGCTTATCGGCGGGGACGAACAGGGCCTGGAGGCGCCAGCCGCGATCGGCCAGGGCCCGGGCCTCCCGGTCGGCGGCCGCGCCGATGCCGTCGCCGTCGGTGATCAGCACCACGTCGGCCGCGACCACGTCGGCCTCCGCGAGGGTGCGGCGAGCGAGCGCCAGCCCGCGCTCGGGATGGCTGCCGCGATCCGGCACGGTGTCGGCGTCGAGGGCGAACAGGGTCGTGCCGAAGCTGTCCCGGTCGGTGGTCGGCGAGGCGGCGAGGTAGGCGTCGCCGGCATAGACGACGAGCGACACGGCCCGGGTGCCGGCGGCCTCGGCGATCGCGGCAGCGGCCTGCCGGACGCCCTGGAGGTTGCCGCCCTCGGTGACCGAGCGGGACAGGTCCAGGACGATCACGGTCTCGTCGAGATTGCGGAAGGTCGCCGTATCCTGGCGCTCCAAAGCGGGTCCGGTCAGCGCCAGGGCGATCGCCCCGGCCGCCAGGGCGGCGGCCCGGTTGGCCTGCCGCCTTCCGCCGAGCACGGCCCCGGCGCGGGCGAGATGGGCCATCAGGGCCGGATCGACCGCGCGGCCCCAATCACCCAAAGGTGCCGCCCGCCAGGCGGCGCGCAGGGCCAGCAGGGCCACGACCGGGATGGCCAGGAACCACCAGGGGCGCAGGAACGCGAAGGCG
The DNA here is from genome assembly GCF_000272495.1 of Methylobacterium sp. GXF4. NCBI lineage: Bacteria > Pseudomonadati > Pseudomonadota > Alphaproteobacteria > Hyphomicrobiales > Methylobacteriaceae > Methylobacterium > Methylobacterium sp. GXF4. Next base: position 95,929 of record NZ_AKFK01000067.1, read on the forward strand.
TCGAGGGCGCTCATGCGGGCTGTCCTCCCGCCCGCATCCTCATCCTGAGGTGCCGGAGCGCAGCGGAGGCCTCGAAGGAGGGCTCCAGGGATCGCGCGGCCGGCTGGAGCGCTCCTTCGAGGCCGCTGACGCGGCACCTCAGGATGAGGGCGTGGATTGGGGAGACGGTGTTGGGACGCATCACACACCCCTCCGGGTCGCCAGCAGGGCCGCGGCGGCGGCGAGCGCCAGGGCGGCGGGCCAGGGCCAGAGGTCCCGGCGCAGCGGCAGCGGTGGGGCCAGGGCGCGGCCGCCCTCCAGCCGGTCGATGGCATCGGCGACCCGGACGAGATCCTCGGTGGTGCGGACCCGGAACGCCTCGCCGCCGCTGGCCTGGGCCATGTCGCGCAGCGTCTCGGTGTCGACCACGTCCTGCTCGCCGTCGGCATCGGCCATGTCCCGGGGGCCGAGCGCGATCGTGTAGACCTTGATGCCGAGCTCCTTGGCCAGGGCGGCCACGTCCTTGGGGGCGGTCTGGCCGGCATTGTTGGCGCCGTCCGAGAGCAGGATCACGGCCTTGGCGGATGGCGCCGGCTCGCCCTGCGCGCCCGTCGGCGCGTCCTTCGGGTCGAGCCGGCGCAGGGCCAGCCCGAGCCCGTCGCCGATACCGGTGGAGCGGCCGCTGATACCGATGGTCGCCTCGTCGAGGGCGCGGGCCACCGCGGCGGTGTCGAAGCTCGGGGCGGCGGCCACGTAGGCCTGGTCGGCGAAGATCACCAGGCCGATCCGGTCGCCGGCCCGACGCCGGATGAAGTCGGTGCCGACGCGCTTGACCGCGGTGAGGCGGTTCACGGTCTCGCCGTTCAGGGCGAAGTCGCGCCGCTCCATCGAGCCGGACAGGTCCATGGCGATCATGATCTCCCGGCCCGAGGCGGGGAGCGCGGCGGCCGGCATCACCAGGCGCGGTCCGGACAGGGCGACGACCAGGGCCGCCCAGAGGGTCCAGATCAGCGCGGCGCGACGGCGGCCCCGCGCGGCGAGGTCGGCGCCCGCATGCGCCTTTCCGACCAGGGTGCCGGGCACCAGCAGGGCGCCGCTGCCGCCCTCCGTCTCGGCCGGGAGCAGGCGCGCGGCGAGCAGCGGCAGCGGCAGGGCGAGCAGGATCCAGGGCGCCGCGAGGTCGAAGGCCGAAAGCTGCGCCGTGAGCCAGGCGGGGAGGAGGCCGCTCATGTCCGCAACCGTCCGATCAGGCGGCCCAACTCGGCATCGAGCCCGTCGAGGTCGGGGGTCTGGCGCCGGTAGAGCCCGTCGGCCAGGACCCGGCCGGGCCCTTTCGTGAAGAAGTCGGTGGCCAGGAGGGTGTCGAGGCGGGTGGCCCAGGCCGCGCCGGTCTCCCGGGCGGCGGCATCCCCCGCGAGCGTCCGGGCGAGGCGGCGGAGCAGGCGGGCCTGGGCCACGAGCCGCGATTCCGGGTCGAGACCGCGCGTGCCGGCGAGTTCGGCCAAGGCAGCCCGGCGCAGGCTCGCCCGCGCCCGGCCGCGCAGGTAGCGCACCAGCCCGACCAGCAGGGCGGCGCAGAAGCCCAGAGCCGCCGCCGCCACGACCTCGCCCTGCACCGCCCCGGCGGCGCCCCCGGGCAGGTGCAGGCCGCGGAGCTGGTCGAGGGACGGGGCGATTTCGGCGGGGTTCATCGCGCGAGGCCCGCGGATCGTCCGGTACGTCCCGGATGACGGATCGCCGTGACCAGAAACGCCGTCATTCCGGGGCCGCGCAGCGGAGCCCGGACTGACGGATCTGTTCTGCCATCCCGTTCGAAAGCGTGCGCCCGCGCCTCACAGCACCGCATCGAGGCGCTCCATCAGCGGCGCGTAGGCCTCGGGACCGGCCTCGACGTCGAGGCGCAATCCGGCGATGCCCCGGCGGGCGTAATCGGCGAGCCGGGCCTCGGCGGTCTCGCCCGGCAGCACCGCCGGGAGCGCGGTGCCGCGCCGGCCATCCGCCAGGGCGAAGGGGTAGAAGCCCGGTGGGCGGACGCGCTCGAAGGCGTCGCTCACCAGGATGAGCCGGATCGCGACCCGCTCGGCCAGCAGGGTCAGCGTGGCGTCGAAGCCAGGCCCGGGGGCGTCGAGGGCGCTGGCGATGACCAAGTGGCCGCCCGCGGGCAGCAGGCTGCGGGCGAGCCCGAGGATCGGCTCCAGGGGCGCGTCGGATCCGGCCGCGCCGGCGGCCTCAAGGGCGCCGGCATGGGCCTGGGCCAGGGCCCCGGTCACTGCGATCATGGCGCGCTCGCCGCCGGACGGGCGCAGCACCGTCGGCGCCCCGGCGGTCGCCACGGCGAGGCCGACCCGGCCGCCATCGGCCGCCACCCGCCATCCGAGCAGCGCCAGGGCCTCGGCGGCGGCCACCGAGCGCAGGGCCCGGCGGGTGCCGAACAGCATGGAGGGCCGGAAATCGGCGAGCAGCACCACGGCGCGGTCGCGCTCGTCGTGATGGGTGCGCACATGCAGCTGCCCGGTGCGCGCGGTGGCGTTGCGGTCGATGAACCGGCGGTCGTCGCCCTCGGACCAGAGCCGCACATCCTCCGGCTCGGAACCGCGTCCGCGCCGCTTCGTGACGATGCCGCCGGGCAGGCCCGCGAGCGTCCGGGTCGCGGGTGCCGCGCCCCGCCGGGCGAGATGGCGCAGGCCCATCAGGGCCTCGCCGGAGAGGTGGATGCCGTTTTTTTGGGACTGGGCGGATCCCGCGCCCTTCCCTCCCCCCTCTGCGGGGGACGATGGGCGGTGCGCTTTTCCGAACCCGAACACGCTCAGAGCGCCCGCACCCGCTGCACCAGCTCGCCGACCAGGCCGCGGGCGGTCTTGCCCTCGGCCGCGGCCCGCCAGGTCAGGCCGATCCGGTGGGAGAGCGCGTCCCGGGCGAGCTCCGTGACGTCCTCCGGGGTGACGTGGTCCCGGCCCCGGAGCCAGGCCCGGGCCTTGCCGGCCATCATCAGCGCCAGGGTGCCGCGCGGCGAGGCGGGATGCTCGATCATCGCCCGCAGGTCCGGCGCCGCCGCATCGGTGCGGGTCGCCGCCACCAGGCGGACCAGGTAATCCTTGAGCGCCGGCGACACGTAGGTGGCGAGCGCGGCCTCCCGGGCGGCGCGCACGTCGGCGAGCGACAGGCGCACCGGCATCGCCTCGACATGGTGGGTGATCTCGCCCTCCACGAGGTCAAGGATCGCCCGCTCGGTGGCCTCGTCGGGCATCTCGACCACGACATGCAGCAGGAAGCGGTCGAGCTGCGCCTCCGGCAGCGGGAAGGTGCCGGCATGCTCGATCGGGTTCTGGGTCGCCACGACCATGAACGGGTCGGCGAGCGGATGGGTCGAGCCCGAGACCGTGATCTGCCCCTCGGCCATCGCCTCGAGCAGGGCCGATTGCACCTTGGGCGGTGCGCGGTTGACCTCGTCCACCAGCACCAGGGCGTGGAACAGGGGGCCTTGCAGGAACTCGAAGCTGCCGCTGTCCTGGCGCCAGACCGTGGTGCCGGTGAGATCGGCCGGCATCAGGTCCGGGGTGCACTGGATGCGGGCGAACGAGCCGTCGAGCCCGTCGGCCAGCCGCTTGACCGCGCGGGTCTTGGCCAGGCCCGGCGCGCCCTCGATCAGGAGGTGGCCGCCGGTGAGAAGCCCGATCAGCAGGCGCTCGACCAGGCCGGCGCTGCCGATCAGGCCGCGCTCCAGACCGTCGCGCAAGGCCAGGACCCGCCCGTGCAGGGCCGCATCCGGGGTGGCGGCATCCGGGGTGAGAGCGGCGGGCCGGCTTTCGACGAGGGCGCCGCTCATGCGGGAAACGCTCGTGCGGGGAGACAAACTCCTGCCGCGGGGGCCGTGTCCTGCATCCTGCACGTCTCCTCGGCCGGGTCCCGTATTCTCATGGGATCCTCAGGTTGGAGCCGGTGTGCCTGCTGCCCGGTGGGGCCGTCAATCCCGATGGGTTCCGCCTTTGGTGGGGCGGCCGAGCCATGATGTCACGGTTTCGTCACGTCTCCCCTCGCAAGAGACCGCCATGACCAGCTACGCCGCCATCCCGGAAGAACTGAAATCCGCCATCGGCCTGATGGTGGCTTTCGTGCTCGGCACCGCGATCGGGGCCGAGCGGCAGTACCGGCAGCGCACCGCGGGCCTGCGCACGGCGGTGCTGGTGGCGATCGGCGCCTCGGCCTTCGTCGATCTCGGCATGCGGCTGACCGGCCCGGACGGCGGAACCCGCACGGTGGCCTACGTGATCTCCGGCATCGGCTTCCTGGGCGCCGGCGTGATCATGAAGGAGGGGATGAACGTGCGCGGCCTCAACACGGCCGCCACCCTGTGGTGCTCCGCCGCCGTGGGGGCGTTCTGCGGCGCCGACCTGCCGCTGGAGGCGGTGTTCGTCACCGTCACGGTGCTGACCTGCAACACCGCGCTGCGGCCGCTGGTGAACGCCATCAACCGCGCGCCGATCCGCGAATCCGCGACCGAGGCGACCTACGAGGTCCAGGTGACCACCGCGCCCGGCGAGGCCGGCCCCGCCCAGGACCTGCTGGTCGAGCGCCTGGAGGCAGCGAATTATCCGGTGAGCAGCGTCGAGGTGGAGGAGCGCGGCGAGGGTGCGGTCGACGTCGTCGCGACGCTGACGGCGAGCGCCGTGAAGGCGGACGAGCTCGATGCCGTCACGGCCGACCTCGCCAAGGCGCCGGGCATCCGCCACGCCACCTGGTCGGTCCAGACCGCCGATTGATTTTTTTGGACTTGGCGTCGCGCCGGGCCGCAGCCGGTGCGCCGACGCCCGTGAGGTCCGGTGGGGACCGGCCCGGCCCGATCAGCGCGGCGGCGCGAGGGGCCGGCTCCGGCGCTCGATCACCACGGTCGGGCGGGTGCGGCGCTCGACCACCACGGTGCGCGGCGCCCGGCTCGGGCTGGCATGGGTCAGGATCCGCTCCGGCGCGCGCTCCGGCTTAGCCTTCTTGGCCGCCAGGACGTGCGGGCGCACCTCATCGACCGGAAGCCCGATCAGGCCCGCGGCGATCTCGACCTGCTGCTCGACATCGTCGGCCAGGTCCTGGGCGGCGGCGACCGCCTCGTTCACCGTCGGCGGCTCGCGGCGCACACGGATCGGCGGCAGGTCGGCGAAGCTCTTCTGCGTCTTCTTCACGGGGCGACTCGCGGTCATCATGGGACAGACATAGCGCTTTCCCAGCGGGTTGTGCAGTGCATCAAAATCGTCGGCTGCCCGTCCCGGGAACATGTCTCGCACCGGTGTCACGGCATCGGGCAGGCCAGCGGCCTGATTTCCCAGGACGAAATCATCCGGCGGTCATCCAGCATCCCGATGCGGCATAAGAGCGCGCATGTCGGCCTGCGGCCCGACGGAGCGCCCCGTCCGATCCCGGGCGGGCCGGTGAATGTATAGGCTGACCGCCATGACCGAATCGCTCGATCCCCGCCTCACCCCGGCGCGCCCGGAGATCGCCGACCTGCGCCTGCAAGGCCGGGTCACGGCCGAGCGGTTCGTCGCCGCCACGCCGCGCCGGGTCGTGGCGCCCGTGGCGCCCCTGCGCCGGGCGCCCTCCCCGGCGGCCGGTCTCGACACCGAGGCGCTGCTCGGCGACGCCGTGGATTTTTACGCCGAGCAGGACGGGTTCGCCTTCGGGCAGCTCGTCCGGGACGGCTATGTCGGCTACCTGCCGGCCGAATCCCTGGGCGACGCCGATCCCGAGCCGACCCATCGGGTCACGGCGTTGCGCACCTTCCTGTATCCCGAGCCCGACCTGAAGCGGCCGGTGCGCGCGTATCTCAGCCTCGGCGCGCGCCTCGTGGTCACCGGTGAGACGGGGGGCTATCTCGAGACCCCCGGCGGCTACGTCTTCGCGCGCCACTGCGCCCCGCTGGCGCAGCACGAGCCCGATTACGCCGCCACGGCCGAGCGGCTTGTCGGCATTCCCTATCTCTGGGGCGGCCGCACCAGCCTGGGGCTCGATTGCTCCGGCCTCGTGCAGCTCTGCCTCGACGCCGCCGGCCTCCCCTGCCCGCGCGACGCCGACATGCAGGAGCGCGACCTCGGCCGGGCGCTGCCGCTGGCGTTGGAAGGATTGCGCCGGGGCGACTTCGTGTTCTGGCGCGGCCATGTCGGGCTGATGCTCGACCCCGAGACGCTGATCCACGCCAACGGCCACCACATGGCCGTGGCGGTCGAGCCCCTGGCCGGCGCGATCGCCCGGATCCAGGAGAACAGTTTTGGGGCGGTGACGGGGATCCGGCGGCTCTAGGGGGCGTATCCGGGCGCCCCGGGTCCAATTGGCGCGGCAAACGTGCTACAGAGGCGCTCCGCGGTCGTCTTCCTGCCCGGTTCGCAGTCCAGGACCGTTGACAGGACAGCCCCGCCCTCGCCACATCGCCCCCATGACCGCAGACATCGCGTCCCTCGCGCCCGCCCAGAGCCCCTCTGGTGAAGGCACCACCGGCAAGCCGCCGTTGGAGATCCTGCTCTGTGCCCCCCGCGGCTTCTGCGCCGGCGTGGTGCGGGCCATCGACGTGGTCGAGCGGGCTCTCGCCCTCTACGGGCCGCCCGTCTACGTCCGGCACGAGATCGTCCACAACAAGTACGTGGTCGAGAGCCTGAAGCGGAAGGGCGCCGTGTTCGTGCGCGAGCTCGACGAGGTGCCCGATAGCGGCGCCCCGGTGATCTTCTCCGCCCACGGCGTCGCCAAGACCGTGCCGGCCAACGCCGATTCCCGCGGGCTGACCACGATCGACGCCACCTGCCCATTGGTGACCAAGGTGCACCGCGAGGCCGAGATCCATCACAAGCGCGGCCGCCACGTGCTGCTGGTCGGCCATTCCGGCCATCCCGAGGTGGTCGGCACCATGGGCCAGCTGCCCAAGGGCTCGATCACCCTGGTGGAGGATCTGGACCAGATCCAGGCCCTGACGCCCGAGAATCCCGACAACCTCGCCTGGGTCACCCAGACGACCCTGTCGGTCGACGACACCCGCCACATCGTCGAGGCGCTGAAGAAGAAGTTCCCGAACATCACCGGGCCGCACAAGGACGACATCTGCTACGCCACCACCAACCGCCAGGAGGCGGTGAAGCAGGTGGCCCCACTGGTGGACGCCCTGATCGTGGTCGGCTCCTCGAACTCCTCGAACTCGCAGCGCCTGCGCGAGGTCGCCGAGCGCGTCGGCTGCCCGATCACCCGCCTCGTGCTGCGCGCCGAGGAGATCGACTGGCCGGCCTTCGAGGGCATCCGCAAGCTCGGCCTCACGGCCGGCGCCTCGGCCCCCGAAGTGCTGGTCGAGGAGATCATCGAGGCCTTCGCGGCCCGCTACGACGTGATCGTCGACACGGTCTCGACGGTGGTCGAGGACATGGTCTTCCCGCTGCCGCGCGAGCTGCGCAGCGAAGCGGCCGAGTAGGTTCTTCCAACCCACACCCTCATCCTGAGATGCCCGGCGATCGGAGATCGCCGGGCCTCGAAGGAGGACTCCAGATTCCGCCCCGATTCCTGGAAGCCTCCTTCGAGGCTGCGCGATCGATGATCGCGCAGCACCTCAGGATGAGGGACATGGGTGGGAAGCCCGGGATCGACGTCGGTTTCGCCGACGCTCATCGGCGATCCCGACTCCCAAACGAATCCCGAACCCGAGCGCGAACACGTGGCCGTCTACACCGAGGTATCCGACGCGGCGCTCTCCGAGTTCCTGTCCGCCTACGACATCGGCAGCCTGCTCTCCTTCAAGGGCATCGCCGAGGGCGTCGAGAATTCCAACTTCTTCCTGCAGACCACCCAGGGCCGCTACATCCTGACCCTCTACGAGAAGCGGGTGCGGGAGGGGGACCTGCCGTTCTTCATTGGGCTGATGGAGCATCTCTCCGCCCGTGGGCTCGCCTGCCCGCAGCCGGTGCGGGACCGGGCCGGCACGGCTCTGGGCCAGCTCTGCGGACGGCCCGCCGCCATCGTCAGCTTCCTGGAGGGCGTCTCGGTCAAGACACCGGGCGTCGGGCATTGCCGGGAACTTGGCCGGGCGCTGGCCGAGCTGCACGCCGCCGGCGCCGATTTCGGCATGGTGCGCGCGAACAGCCTCTCGGTGGAATCCTGGCGCCCGCTCTTCGCGCAGGCCGAGGCCCAGGCCGATTCGGTCGCGCCGGGGCTGGCGGAGCGCACCCGCGCCGACCTTGCGCTCCTCGAAGCGTCCTGGCCCGAAAACCTGCCGGGCGGGGTGATCCACGCGGACCTGTTCACCGACAACGTGTTCTTCATCGGCGACGCCCTCTCGGGGCTGATCGACTTCTACTTCGCTTGCACGGACGCCTTCGCGTACGACCTCGCGGTCTGCCTCAACGCTTGGTGCTTCGAGGCCGACGGCACCTTCCACCGGGACATGGCGGCCGCGTTGATTGCCGGCTACGAGGCGGTGCGCCCCCTGGAGCCCGCGGAGGTCGCGGCGCTGCCAATCCTGTGCCGGGGTGCGGCGCTGCGCTTCATGCTGACCCGCCTGGTCGATTGGCTGAATGTGCCGCCCGGTGCCCTGGTGAAGCCCAAGGACCCGCGAGAGTTCGATCACCGGCTGACCTTCCACCGCCAGGCGCGGGACGCGCAGGATTACGGGCGGCAGTCCTGAGGGACGGATGAGCGACGACGTGACCGAGACCGCGTCCGAGCCGACCCGTGTGAAGATCTACACGGACGGCGCCTGCTCGGGGAATCCCGGCCCGGGCGGCTGGGGCGCGATCCTGATCTTCGGCGACACCCAGAAGGAGCTCTCGGGCGGCGAGGCCTTCACCACCAACAACCGCATGGAGATCCTGGCCGCGATCGAGTCCCTGGAGGCGCTCAAGCGTCCCTGTCGGGTCGACCTGTTCACGGACTCCCAGTACCTGCGCCAGGGCATCACCAGCTGGATCCACAATTGGAAGGCCCGGGGCTGGCGCACCGCCGACAAGAAGCCGGTAAAGAACGAGGACCTCTGGCGCCGGATCGACGCCGCCCGCGAGCGCCACGACGTGGCCTGGCACTGGGTCAAGGGCCATGCCAGCGACCCGCTGAACAACCGGGTCGACGCGCTCGCCGTGGCCGCGATGCTGCCGTTCAAGCGGCGCTGAGATCGGGGTTTCCAAAGGGCTCAGCCCTTTGGCGGGGTATCGGGGAGGAGCCCCGATGGACCAAGGCTCTGCCCTGGACCTGCAAAAGGTCTCGGACCTTTTGGATCCAGGATTCCGGAGGATCGATGTCGAGCCCCACGGCGCTGGCCTTCAATCCGTCTTGCCGTCGAGGCCGAGCCAATGGCGGCCGTCGCGGGCCAGGAGCGCGTCGGCCTCCTTCGGCCCGGTGCTGCCGGCGGGATAGGGCTTCACATCCGCCTGCGGCCAGCCCTTGAGCAGCGGATCGACCGCCGCCCAGCCGGCCTCGATGTTGTCGGCCCGCTGGAACAGGGTCGCGTCGCCGATCATGCAATCGTACAGCAGGGTCTCGTAGCCGACATTCGGCTGGTCCGGAAAGAAGTCCTTGTAGCGGAACGCGGCGCCGACCCGGCCGATCCGCATCTCCGGGCCCGGGACCTTCACGTTGAACTCGGTGCTGACCCCGTGGTCCGGGTCGATCATGATCCGCATCACGGTCGGGCCGAGATCGGCGTTGGGCGTGTCCTCGAACATCTTGAACGGGGCCGGCTTGAACAGCACCGCGATCTCGGTGCGCCGCCCGGTCATGCGCTTGCCGGTGCGGACGTAGAACGGCACGCCGGCCCAGCGCCAGTTCTCGATGTTGAGCTTGAGGGCGATGTAGGTCTCCGTGACCGAGTCCTTGGCGACATGCGGCTCGTCGCGGTAGCCCTGCACGTCGTGCCCCTCCGACGTGCCCGCGGTGTACTGGCCGCGCACCGCGTCCTCCGGGGGGATCGGCTTGACCGCCTGGGCGAGCTTGGCCTTCTCCGACCGCACCGCCTCGGCGTCGAAGGAGTTCGGCGGCTCCATGGCGACCATGCAGAGCAGCTGGAACATGTGGTTGGGCACCATGTCCCGCAGGGCCCCGGTCGGCTCGTAGAAGCCGCCGCGCTCCTCGACGCCCACGGTCTCGGCCGCGGTGATCTGGACGCTGTCGATGTATTCCCGCCGCCAGACCGGTTCCAGCAGGCCGTTGGCGAAGCGGAACGCCATGATCGACTGGACCGTCTCCTTCCCGAGGAAGTGGTCGATCCGGTAGAACTGGCTCTCGTCGCCCTGTTTCAGGATCCGGGCGTTGAGCTCCCGGGCGGAAGCGAGGTCGGAGCCGAACGGCTTCTCGATCACCACCCGGCGGAAATCGCCGTTCTCTTGGCGGAGCAGCCCGGCCTGGCCGAGGCCGTCGACGATCGTGCCGAAGAAGCGGGCCGCCACCGCGCAGTAGAACACCGCGCTGCCGCGCACCTTGTCTTTGACCGCGGCGAAGGTCTCGGGCTTCTCGAAATCGCCCTTCAGGTAATGGAGCCGGTCGCGGATGAAGCCCCAGCTCTTGGGATCGATGTGGTCGGCGTGGAACTCCGAGGTCGGGTCCTTGCTGAACGCCTCCATCGTCTTGGTGAGGCTGTCGCGCAGGGATTCGTCAGTGCCGTCGGAATGGTCGACGCCCAGGATGGAGAAGCCCTCCGGCAGGAGCCCGGCCCCGGCGAGGTTGTAGAGCGAGGGCATCAGCAGGCGCTTGGTCAGGTCGCCGCCGGCTCCGAAGATCACCAGCGTGCAAGGCGGCGCCGGCTTGGTGCCGCTGGCCGCATCGTCCTTAAGGGCTATCGTCTGCTCGGCCATTCCTGGCTCCCATCGGGCTGCGGTGCAGCAAATCGGCGTGACAACTGGCCTGTAGCAATGCCCGTTCCGGCTGTCCGCCGCTATGCTGCGCCGAGACGATTGCAACGGAGATGCGCATGCATACCCATTCCCTCGAACCCTGGAGCCACGGCCACGTCTTCCTGGGAGATCGGCACGACCGGCACGCGCGGCGGACCTGGGCGGTGGTGGCGCTGACGGCGGTCACGATGGTGGTCGAGATCGCCGGCGGCACCTGGTTCGGCTCGATGGCGCTGGTGGCCGATGGCTGGCACATGTCGACCCATGCGGCGGCGCTCGGCATCGCGGCCCTGGCCTATCGCTTCGCCCGGCGGCACGCGGAGGATCCGCGCTTCACCTTCGGCACCGGCAAGTTCGGGGATCTGGCGGCGTTCGCCAGCGCGATCATCCTGGGCCTGGTCGCGCTCCTGATCGGCGCCGAGAGCGTCGACCGGCTGCTCCATCCGGCGCCGATCGGCTTCGGGCAGGCGATCCCGATCGCCATCCTCGGGCTGGCCGTGAACCTCGCCAGCGTCTGGCTCCTGCACGACGACCATGACGACCACGGGCATCACGGCCATGACCATGGCGGCCACAGCCATGGCGGGCACGGGGGGCACGGTCATGGTGGTCACGATACCAATTTCCGCGCCGCCTATATCCACGTGCTGGCCGACGCGCTGACCTCGGTGCTGGCGATCGCCGCCCTGCTCGGCGGGCGCTATCTCGGCCTCGCCTGGCTCGATCCGGCCATGGGTCTGGTCGGCACGGTGGTGATCCTGGCCTGGTCCTGGAGCCTCCTGCGCACGGCCGGCCTCGTGCTCCTCGACGCGCGGCCGTCGCCGGCCGCCACCGCGGAGATCCGTGCCCGCCTGGAGACGGACGGCGACCGGGTGAGCGACCTGCATCTCTGGCAGGTCGGGCCGGGCCATCACGCCGCCGTGATCGCCCTGGTCAGCGACAACCCGCAGCCGCCGGCCCATTACAAGGCCCGGCTCGCCGGGCTGCGCGACCTGAGCCACGTCACGATCGAGGTGCAGCCCTGCCCGGGGCATGCCTGATCCGGGATCCCAAAGGGCTCGGCCCTTTGGCGGGGTTCGGGGGCGGAGCTCCGATAAGCTACTCGTCCACCCGGACGGCCTGGCCGCCCCGGTCGATCGGCAGGGTCGGGCCCTTCAGCTCGGCGTCGCTCGGCAGGGAGCGCACGTCCCAGCCGCCGCCGAGCGCCCGGATCAGCGTGACCGCCGCGGTGAAGCGGCTGAGCCGGACCTGGAGGGCGTTGATCTCGTTGTTCACGAGCAGGCCCTGGGCGGTCACCACGGTGGTGAAGTTCTGCGTGCCGGCCCGGTACTCGTTGAGGGTGATCTCCACGGCCTTGCGCGAGGATTCGACGGCCGCATCCTGGGCCCCCTGCTGCAGGCCGAGGATGCGCAGGGCCGCCATCTGGTTCTCGACCTCCGCGAGGGCGGCGAGCACCACCTGCCGGTAATTGGCGACCGCCGCGTCGTAGCCGGCCTCGGCCGAGCGCACGGCCGCCGTCCGGGCGCCGCCATCGAACAGGACCTCGGTCCCGGCCGCGGTCGTCGACCAGACCTGGTTGGCCGCGGAGAACAGGCCGTTGCGGGTCAGCCCGGAGACCCCGCCCTGGGCCGAGATCGTCACGGTCGGGAAGAAGGCGGCCACCGCGACGCCGATCCGCTCGCTCTGTCCCTGCACCAGGCGCTCGGCCTGGGCCACGTCGGGGCGCCGCTCGAGCAGGTCGGACGGGATCCCGACCGGCACGGCGGGTGGGTTGCGGCCGATGCCGGCCACCGGGATCGAGACCTCCGAGGGCGGCCGCCCGATCAGGGTGGCGATGGCGTTGACGTATTGCACCCGGGTCAGCCGGACCGCGATGGCCTGGGCCTCGATGGTCTGCACCTGGGTCTGCGCGGTGATCACGTCGGAGCGGGCCGCGACGCCGGCAGCGTACTGGTTCTCGGTGATGGCGAGCGTCTTCTTGAAGTTCGCCACGTTCTCGTCGAGCACCTTCTGGAGGGCGTCGGCGTAGCGCACGGTCAGGTAATCGGCGGCGATCTCGGCCTGGATGGTCAGGCGGGTCAACGCGATCGTGGCGGCGTCGGACTGGGCGAGCGCCGCCTCGCTCTCGATGGTCCGGCGGGTGCCGCCGAACAGGTCGAGCTCCCAGCTGGCCTGGCCGAGCAGCGACGCGCTGGTGCGCACGGTGTTGCCGCTGCCGGTCCGGGTGATGCTCGGGGCGCCGATGACGGTCGGGTACAGGGCGGCCTGGGCCGAGGCGACCAGGGCCCGGGCCTGCCGGTAATTCGCCACCGCCTGCCGCAGGGATTGGTTGTCAACGTCGACCAGGCGGATCAGGCGGTCGAGGATCGGGTCCTTGAACACCCGCCACCAGTCGCCCCGCTCGGCCGCGTCGTTGGGCCGGGCCTCGCGCCAACCCTTCTTGCGCGCCGCCACGACGGCCGGGCTGTCCTCCCGCTTGCCGCCTTCCTTGTAGGCGAGCGGCGTCTCGACGGAGGGCCGGGCGTAGTCGGGGCCGACCACGCAGCCCGCCAGGGCGGGGATGAGGGGGAGACAGAGAATATGGCGCAGCCCGAGGCTGCGGGCGCGTCTCCCTCCCCCCGCAGAGGCGGGAGGGAATGCGTGCGCAGCGTCGCTTCCATCGATCGACAACGCGTTCTCGGAGCCGAGAGAGCGAGGCGCGCGCGCGGGTGCCGCCGGTGTTTCACGTGAAAACGGACGCATCACTCTCCGGCCGGCAATGCCGCTGCGCCGCCGCGCCCGGCGCGCCTGCGGCGGGCGAGCACCCGGTGCCGGAGGCGGTCGAGGGTCAGGTAGACGACGGGGGTGGTGTACAGGGTCAGGATCTGGCTCACGATCAATCCGCCCACAATGGCGATGCCCAGGGGTCGGCGCAGCTCGGCCCCCTCGCCGGTGGCCAGGATCAGCGGCACGGCCCCGAGCATCGCGGCGAGCGTGGTCATCATGATCGGACGGAAGCGCACGAGACAGGCCTCGCGGATCGCGTCCACGGGATTCGCGCCCCGGGTCCGCTCGGCGTCGAGGGCCACGTCGATCATCATGATCGCGTTCTTCTTCACGATGCCGATCAGCAGGAACACCGCGATCAGCGCGATGATGGTGAATTCGGTGCCGGTCACCAGCAGGGCCAGCACGGCCCCGACGCCCGCCGACGGCAGGGTCGAGAGGATCGTCAGCGGGTGGACGAAGCTCTCGTACAGGATGCCGAGCACCGCGTAGACCGCCAGGATCGCGGCCAGGATCAGGAGCGGCTGGCGCGAGGCCGAGGCGACGTAGTTCTTGGCCGCGCCGGCATATTCGCCGTGGATCGTGGCCGGCAGCCGCAGGGACGACATCGCCCGGTCGATCGCCACCGTGGCATCCGACAGGCTCTTGCCCGGCGCCAGGTTGAACGAGATCGTGGTCGCCACGAACAGGCCCTGGTGGCTCACCTGCACGGGGGCGTTGCCGGGCTCGATCCGCGCGAAGGCCGAGAGCGGGACCATGGTCTCCTTGGCGGCCGAAACCGGCGCGCTCGACGAGGCCCCGCCCTTGCTCGCCGCGATGGCGTTCGAGGAGGCGTTGCGGGCCGAATCGGAGGCGATCGCGGCGGCGTTCGACGATGCGTCGGCCGTGCTGGCGGCCGCGGTCGCCGCGGCGGCGACGCCGGTGGACCCGCCGCCGACTGCGCCCGTGCCGGTCGTGGCCCCCGTCACAGCGGCGCCGCTCCCCGGGCTGCTGGTGCCGGTGGCCGCATTGGTGTTGACGCCGCCCGCCGCCGCCACGGTGCCGGCCACCGCGTTGGTGGTGGCCGAGCCCGGCGCGTTGCCCCCGGAGGTCGAGACGAAGATCTGCTTCAGGGTCTCGGGGGATTCCAGGTAGCGCGGGGCGATCTCCATCACGACGTGGTACTGGTTCAGCGGGTTGTAGATCGTCGAGACCTGGCGCTGGCCGAAGGCGTCGTACAGCGTGTTGTCGATCTTGTTCGGGGTGATGCCGTACCGGAACGCGGTGGCGCGGTCGATCACGACCCGGGTCTCCAGCCCGCCCTCCTGCTGGTCGGAGGTGACGTCCGCGAAGGTCGGGTCCTTCTGCAGGGCGGCCAGCAGCTTCGGGGCGGCGGCGAACAGCTCCTCGGCGGTGTCGCCCTGGAGGGTGTACTGGTACTGGGCGAAGCTCTGGCGGCCGCCCATCTGCAGGTCCTGACGCGGGAAGACGTAGAGCCGCGCGCCCGCCACCTGGGCGAGCTTCGGCCGGAGCCGCGCCATCACGGCGGAAATCGGCGCCCGCTCGCCGATGGGCTTCAGGCCAATGAACACGTTGGCCGAGTTGGTGCCGCGCCCGCCCGTGAAGCCGACGACGCTCTCCACCGCCGGATCCGCGCCCACGATGGTGGTGGCCTGCCGGAGCTTGGTCTCCATGGACTGGAACGAGATGCGCTGGTCGGCCTGGACGCCGCCCATCATCTGGCCGGTATCCTGCTCGGGGAAGAAGCCCTTCGGCACGATGACGTAGAGGTAGACGTTGAGGCCCACCGTGGCGAGCAGGCTCAGCAGCACGAGGCGCGGATGGGCCAGCGCCACCGCGAGCGTCCGGGCATAGGCGTCGAGCAGCCAGGAGAAGCCGCCCTCCAGGCCGCGGATCAGGATATTCGGGCGGCGTCCTGCCGGACGCCCGTGCCCCTCGGGCCGCAGCAGCCGGGCACACATCATCGGTGTCGTCGTGAGCGACAGCACTAGAGAGATCAGGATCGACAGCGACAGGGTGACGGAGAATTCCTGGAAGATCCGGCCGATCAGCCCGCCCATCAGCAGGATCGGCAGGAACACCGCGATGAGCGACAGGCTCATCGAGATCACCGTGAAGCCGACCTCCCGGGCGCCGATCAGGGCCGCCTGCAGCCGGGGCTTGCCCTCCTCGATGTGGCGCTGGACGTTCTCCAGCACCACGATGGCGTCGTCGACCACGAAGCCGGTGCCGATGATCAGGGCGGTGAGCGACAGGATGTTGAGCGAGTAGCCCAGCAGGTACATCGCCGAGAAGGTGCCGATGATCGAGATCGGCACCGCCACCGCGGGGATCAGGGTCGCCCGGCCGGAGCGCAGGAAGCCGAACACCACCAGGATCACGAGGCCGACCGCCACGAGCAGCGTCTCCTCGGTCGCCGCCAGCGACGCCCGGATCGTGGCGCTGCGGTCGCCGGTGAGCTTGATGTCGATGCCGCCCGGCAGCGCCGCGGTGAGCTGCGGCAGCGCCTTCTTCACGGCGTCGATGGTCTCGACCACGTTGGCGCCGGGCTGCTTGTAGACGAACAGCAGCACCCCGTCCTTGCCGTTGACGATGCCGAGGTTGCGCTTGTCCTCGACGCCGTCGAGCACCTGGCCCACATCCGTGAGCTTCACCGCGGCGCCGTTGCGGTAGGCCACGATGATGTCGCGGTAATCTGCGGCCTTGCGGCCCTGGTCGTTGGCGTAGAGCTGGTAGCGCCGTCCGCCGGCATCGATCTCGCCCTTGGGCGAGTTGGCGTTGGCCGAGGCGAGGGCGGCCCGGATGCCTTCCAGGCCGATGCCGTAATTGAACAGGGCGGTGGGATCGAGCTCCACCCGCACCGCCGGCAGGGACGAGCCGCCGATATCGACATTGCCGACGCCCGGCAGCTGCGAGAGCTTCTGCTGCACCACCGTGGCGGCGGAATCGTAGACCTGGCCGCGGGTCAGCGTCTCCGAGGTCAGGCCCAGGATGATGATCGGCGTGTCGGCGGGGTTGAACTTGCGGTAGGTCGGATTCTGCCGGAGCGAGGCCGGCAGGTCGGCGCGCGCCGCGTTGATCGCCGCCTGCACGTCGCGGGCCGCCCCGTCGATGTCGCGGTTCAGGCCGAACAGCAGCACGATCCGGGTGGAGCCGAGCGCGTTCGTGGAGGTCATCTCGTTGACGTCCGCGATGGCGCCGAGCCGCCGCTCGAGGGGCGCCGCCACGGTGGTCGCCATGGTCTCGGGCGAGCCGCCCGGCATCTGCGCCTGGACCAGGATGACCGGAAAGTCGATCTGCGGCAGCGGCGCCACCGGCAGCTTCAGGAACGCGAACAGGCCGGCGAGCAGCACGCCGATCGTGAGCAGCGTGGTCGCGACCGGCCGGCGGATGAACGGCTCGGAGATGTTCACGGGAGCGCCTCGCCGCCCGCGGCATCCGGCGCCCGCCGCCCGGCGATCCGGCGTTCCAGCCGGTCAAACGCCAAATAAATCACCGGGGTCGTGAACAGGGTCAGCACCTGGCTGACGATCAGGCCGCCGGCGATGCAGATGCCGAGCGGCTGGCGCAGCTCCGAGCCGACGCCGGTGCCGAGGATCAGCGGCACCGCGGCGAACAGGGCGGCCAGCGTGGTCATCAGGATCGGGCGGAAGCGCAGCAGGCAGGCCTGGAAGATCGCCTCCCGGGGATCGAGCCCGTCCTCGCGCTCGGCCTGGAGCGCGAAGTCGATCATCATGATCGCGTTCTTCTTCACGATGCCGATCAGCAGCACGATGCCGATCACCGCGATGATGTCGAGGGACAGGCCGAACAGCATCAGGCCGAGCAGCGCCCCGATGCCGGCGGATGGCAGGGTCGACAGGATCGTGATCGGGTGGATGAAGCTCTCGTAGAGCACGCCCAGCACGATGTAGACCGTGATGATCGCCGCGAGCACCAGGAACAGCTCGTTGCTGAGCGCCGACTGGAACGCGAAGACCGAGCCCTGCGGCACCACCCGGAACGAGGGCGGCAGGTCGATCGCGGCCTTGGCCTGCTCGATCGCCTCGACCGCCTGCCCGAGGGCCGCGCCGGGTGCGAGGTTGAACGACACCGTCGTGGCGGGGAACTGCCCGAGATGCGAGATCAGCAGGGGCGCCCGCCGCTCGCTGATCCGCGCCACCGCGGAGAGCGGCACCTGGCCGTTGGCCGCCGTCGAGGACGGCAGGTAGATCGTCTCGAGGCTGCGCAGGGTGGTGTGCAGGTTCGGGTCGGCCTCCAGGATCACCCGGTACTGGTTGGACTGGGTGAAGATCGTCGAGATGATCCGCTGGCCGAAGGCGTCGTAGAGGGCGTTGTCGATGGTCGCCGGGGTGATGCCGTAGCGGCCGGCCGTGGGCCGGTCGATGGTGACGTAGGCGGCCAGCCCCTGCGCCTGGTGGTCGCTCGCCACATCGGCGACCACGGGGGATTTCGCCAGGGCCTCGGTGAAGCGCGGCACCCAGGTCTCGAAATCGTTGAGGTTCGGGGTCTCGAGGATGACTTGGTACTGGGTCGCCGAGACCGCGGTGTCGATGGTCAGGTCCTGGATCGGCTGCATGTACAGGCGCATGCCGGGCTCGGCCCGGGCCGCCGCATTGATCCGCCGGATGATCGCGCTGGCCGAGTCCGTCCGCTGGTCGCGCGGCTTGAGGTTGATCAGCATCCGGCCGGAATTGAGCGTGACGTTCTGGCCGTCGACCCCGATGAACGAGGACAGGCTGGCCACGTCCGGATCCTGCAGGATGATCGCGGCCATCCGCTGCTGGCGCTCGGCCATCGCCCCGTAGGAGACCGACTGGTCCGCCTGCGTGATGCCCTGGATCACGCCGGTATCCTGCACCGGGAAGAACCCCTTGGGGATGACCACGAACAGGTAGACGGTCAGGACCAGGGTCCCGAGGGCCACCAGCAGGGTCAGGCCCTGGTGGTTCAGGACCACGCGCAGGGCGCGGCCGTAGCCGGCGATCAGGCCGTCGATGGCGCGCCGGCCCGCGCGTGACACCACGCCCTCGCGGCGGCGGATCTGGGCCTCGGGCACGTGCTTGAGCAGGCGCGCGCACAGCATCGGCACCAGGGTCAGCGAGACCACCGCGGAGATCACGATGGTGGCCGCCAGCGTGATCGCGAATTCGTGGAACAGGCGCCCGACCACGTCGCCCATGAACAGCAGCGGGATCAGCACCGCGATCAGCGAGACGGTGAGCGAGATGATGGTGAAGCCGATCTCGCGCGACCCCTTCAGGGACGCTTCCAGGGGCGAATCCCCGGCCTCCACGTGGCGGGCGATGTTCTCGATCACCACGATGGCGTCGTCGACCACGAAGCCGGTGGCGATGGTCAGCGCCATCAGGGACAGGTTGTCGAGGGAGAAGCCGTACAGGTCCATCACCGACAGGGCGCCGATCAGCGACAGGGGCACCGACAGGCTCGGGATCAGCGTCGCCGACAGGCTGCGCAGGAACAGGAAGATCACCAGCACGACCAGCGCGATCGCCAGCCCGAGCTCGAACTGCACGTCCTCCACGGAGGACCGGATCGTGGTGGTGCGGTCGGTGAGCGGCGCCACCGCCACCGCGGTCGGCAGGCTCGCCTGCATCTGGGGCAGCAGCGCCTTGATCTTGTCGACCGTGGCGATGACGTTGGCGCCCGGCTGGCGCTGGATGTTGAGGATCACCGCCGGCGTCCCGTCGGCCCAGGCGCCGAGCTTGGTGTTCTCCGGCCCCTCGACCACGTCGGCGACCTCCGACAGCATCACCGGGGCGCCGTTGCGATAGGCGATGATCGCCGAATTGTAGGCCTTCGGGTCGCGGATCTGGTCGTTGGCGTTGATTGCGTAGGATTGCTTCGGCCCGTCGATCGAGCCCTTGGGGGTGTTGACGTTCAGGTTGGTGATGGTGGTGCGCAGGTCGTCGATGTTCAGCCCGTAGGCGGCGAGCGCCCGGGCGTTGAACCGCACCCGGATCGCCGGGCGCTGGCCCCCCGAGATGCTGACCAGGCCGACGCCCGCCACCTGGCTGATCTTCTGGGCGAGCCGCGACTCGGCGAGGTCCCGCACCTGGGTCAGCGGCAGGGTCTTCGAGGTCAGCGCGAGGGTCAGGACCGGCGCGTCGGCCGGGTTGACCTTGGCGTAGATCGGCGGGGCCGGCAGGTCCGACGGCAGCAGGTTGCCGGCGGCGTTGATCGCGGCCTGAACCTGCTGCTCGGCCACGTCGAGGGCCAGGTCCAGGCTGAATTGCAGCGTGATGACCGAGGCGCCCGCCGAGGATTGCGAGGTCATCTGGTTGAGGTTGGCGAGCTGGCCGAATTGCCGCTCCAGCGGCGCCGTGACCGAGGAGGTCATCACCTCTGGGCTCGCGCCCGGATAGAAGGTCTGGATCTGGATCGTCGGGTAATCGACGGCCGGCAGCGCCGAGACCGGCAGGTTCAGGTACGACACGCCGCCGACGATCAGGATCGCCAGCATCAGCAGCGTCGTCGCCACCGGCCGCAGGATGAACAGGCGGGACGGGTTCATGACAGGCGCGCCGAAGCCGGGCTCACGGCTGCTGCCGGCGCCGGCGCCCGCCCTCCGGAGCGGCCGGGCGGGCGGTATCGGCCGTCCCGTCGGGTCCGGCGGCCGGCTTGCCGCCGGGCTTGTCGCCCGCGCCCGTGACCGCGCCGGTCGCGCCCGCGGCCTGCGCACCGTCGGTGATCCGGACCTCGGCGCCGTCCTTGAGCCGGTCGGTGCCGTCGACGACGACCCGGTCGCCGGGCTTCAGGCCCGAGACCACGACGGTGTTGGTCCCGTCGGTCTCCCCGGTCTTGACCGGCCGGACCGTGACCTTGTTGTCCCCGTCCATCAGGTAGACGTAGGTGCCGGGCGTGCCCTGCAGCAGGCCGGAATTCGACACCAGGGCGGCACCCCGCACCGTGTCGACGGTGAGCTTGGCGTTGACGAACTGGTTCGGGAACAGCTCCTCGTCGGCATTGTCGAACAAGGCCCGGAGCTTCACCGTGCCGGTGGTCGTGTCGATCTGGTTGTCGACCGTGTCGAGGCTGCCGACCGCGATCTGGTGGGCGTCGCCGCGGTCGTAGGCGCGCACCGCGAGCTTGGCGCCGGCCCGGACCTGGCGCATCACCCGGGCGACGTCGTCCTCCGGCAGGGTGAAGATCACCGAGATCGGATGGAGCTGGGTCACCACCACGATCGCGGTCGAGGCGGCCGAGACGTAATTGCCCTGGTCGACCTGGCGCAGGCCGACCCGCCCGTCCACCGGCGACGTGATGTGGGTGTAGGCGATGTTGAGCTTCTGCTGGTCCACGAGCGCCTGGTCGGCCGCCACCGTGCCCTCGTTCTGCTTGACCAAGGCGGCCTGCGTGTCGACGTTCTGCTTGGAGATCGAGTCCTGCCGGTTCAGCGTCTGGTAGCGCTGGAGGTCGAGCTTCGAGTTCTGCAGCAGCGCCTGGTCGCGGGCGAGCTGACCCTGGTACTGGGCGAGCAGCGCCTCGTAGGGCCGGGAATCGATCAGGGCGAGCTCGTCGCCGGCCTTGACGGTCTGTCCCTCGCGGAACTTCACGGCCATCAGGTAGCCGCTGATCTGCGACTTCACCGTCACGGTGGCGAGCGGCGTCACCGTGCCGAGGCCCTGGAGCACCACCGGCATGTCGCCGGTCGTCACGGTGGCGATGCCCACCGCCTGCGCCATGTCGCCGCCGCCGTGCCGTCCGCCGCGGCCGCCGGCCCTGTGGGCCGTGGCCGGCTCGGCGCCCTTGTCGGTGCGCGCCTCGTACCAGCGGTGCCCGATCGCCCCGGCTCCGGCCAGCAGGGCCAGGATCACGAGCCACCGGATCGGCCGGAACCGCCGCGTGCGGACGTCGCGCGCCGGCGCCTCGCCCGGCTGGTAGGCGCGCGCCGTGTCGGTGCGGATCGGTGAACTCTCGTTCATGCCTGACTAGAGCACATGCCGGACGCCTGCGCGACCGACGGTACCCTATCCCTCGCTGTGCACGCCCCCATGGCGCATGTCCCGGCCGCCTACGCTTCGGCGGCCCGGACGGTCGCATCGGCCTACGCGGCTATAGGAGCCGGACGGCGTCCGGCCGCTGCGGCATATTCCGTCGCCGGGCGGGTGTTGGATGCCCGGCCAATGCGCCGTCACTAGGGCGGCGAGGTTTCAGCCGTGTTGCTGGGCTCCGCCGCGGACGAATCCGGTGCCGCGTAGGCCTTCAGCACCGCGCGGAACGGCGGGTCCACGGGCGTGACCGGCACGCCGAGGCGGAGGGCGAGGCCCAGGCCGGCGATCAGCACGGCGAGGAGGAGGCAGCGTGTCGTCCGCATGGTCGCATCCGTCGGGCCTGAGACGCTACCAGAGCGACCGGCCCCCGGCATGCGAAAAGGGCCACCGATCCGGGGATCGATGGCCCTTTGACGGGACCGGAGCGGCGTCTCGCTGACGGAGCGAGGGGGCAAAGCCCCGCCGGCGAGAGCGCCGCCCCAGCCGTGAGACGAACCTACGATACGACTGATGAATGTCAACATTCGTCAGTCACGGCGTCCGGCTGTGTCGTCCGGGTCTGTGCGGCCGCGCACATTCCGCACGCCGCCGACCCCATGCTACATGCCGAGGATGTCTCGCTCGTCTGCAGCGCCCGAAGCGGCGTCCCGCCCCGCATGAACCCGGTCTTCGCCGCCCTGCCGACCACGGTGTTCGAGACCATGTCGCGGCTCGCCCGGGCCCATGACGCGGTCAATCTCGGGCAGGGTTTTCCGGACGATCCGGGCCCCGCGGATGTGCGCGAGCGCGGCGCCCGGGCCCTGATCGACGGCTGGAACCAGTACCCGCCGATGATGGGTCTGCCGGCCCTGCGCGAGGCCGTGGCCGCGCATTACGCCCGGCACCAGGGCCTGACCCTCGATCCCGACACCGAGGTGATGGTGACCTCCGGCGCCACCGAGGCGCTGGCCGGCGCCCTGCTGGCGCTGATCGAGCCCGGCGACGAGGTCGTGCTGTTCGCCCCGATGTACGATGCCTACCTGCCCCTGGTGCAGCGGGCCGGCGGCGTGCCGCGGATCGTGTCCCTGCAGCCACCCTTCTTCCGGCTCGACGAGGCGGCGCTCGCCGCCGCGTTCGGCCCACGGACCAGGGCCGTGGTTCTGAACAACCCGCTCAACCCGAGCGCGACCCTGTTCGCGGCGGACGACCTGGCGCTGCTCGCCCGATACTGCACGCGCTTCGACGTCACCGCGATCTGCGACGAGGTCTGGGAGCACGTGGTCTTCGACGGCGCCCGCCACCAGCCGCTGATGGCGCTGCCCGGGATGCGCGAGCGGACGGTCAAGATCGGCTCGGCGGGCAAGATCTTCTCGCTCACCGGCTGGAAGGTCGGGTTCGTGATGGCCGATGCCCGGCTGATGCGCGTGCTCGCCAAGGCGCACCAGTTCCTGACCTTCACCACGCCGCCCAACCTCCAGGATGCGGTGGCCTACGGCCTCGCCAAGCCGGATCCGTGGTTCGACGCCATGCGGACGGGCTACGCCGCCTCCCGCGACCGGCTGGACGCGGGCCTGCGCGATCTCGGCTTCCGGGTCCTGCCGGCGCAGGCCACGTGGTTCCTCAACATCGACATAACGGGGCTCGGCTACGCCGACGACGTGGCCTTCTGCGAGGCTCTGGTCACCCGCCACGGCGTCGCGGCGATCCCGGTCAGCGCCTTCTATCCGGACGGGTCGGTGCGCAGCCTCGTGCGCCTGTGCTTCGCCAAGGCCGACGCCACCCTGGACACCGCCCTGGAGCGGATGCGCGGCCTCGCCGGGGGTGCGGCATGATGGTCGCAGGCCGCCGCCTTGCGAGGATCCGGCCGGGGGGCCACGTCGTTGAGGGTGATGGCTCTCCGACGGATCCCCGCGATGGATTTCACCCAGGCTTCCCGGCAGGCTCCCCGGACCGGTCCCTTCGTGGACGCCGAGGCCTTTCCCGGCGGCAGGAATTCCGCCGGCGCGACGTCCACCCGGCTGCCGCCGTTCCTGTCGGCGAATCTCGACCGCGAGGCGAGCCTCGCCCGTCTGGAGACGCTGGCGCATGTCATGGACACCGCCTTCGTGATCCCGGGGATCAACCGGCGGGTCGGGTTCGACGCGCTGATCGGCCTCGTGCCGGTGATCGGCGACGTGGCCAGCATGGTGATCTCCTCGTTCATCGTCTACGAGGCCAAGCGCCTCGGAGCGCCCCGCTGGCTGGTCGCCCGGATGGGGCTGAACGTCGCCGTCGACGGCCTGCTCGGCGTGGTCCCCCTGGCGGGCGACCTGTTCGATGCCGCCTTCAAGGCCAACCGCCGCAACGTCCACCTGCTCCGGCGCTGGATGGAGCGGACCGGCGGCGTCCGCCCGAACGAGATCGAGGGCACCGCGATCCGCCTCGACACCTGATCGGTCTCCGGACGTCGCGGCCGGACGTGGCCCGTCCCGTTCGCCAAGGGCCGCGGCCATGAACGAGATCGCGCGTCCCGGCGAGAGCGAGGTCGTCCCGGCGCCGATGCCCGGCGCCCAGCCGATCGTCCTGCGGCCCGATGAGGCCGTTCCCGCGCCGGCCCCGGTCTCGGGCGGGCGCGGCTGGCTGTCGCCGCTCAACCGGCGCCGGCTCGACAATTTCCGGCGCAACCGCCTCGGCTACTGGTCGTTCCTGATCTTCGCCGCGCTGTTCGTCCTCAGCCTGTTCGCCGAATTCATCGCCAACGACCGCCCGATCGTCCTGTCCTACAAGGGCGAATGGCTGGTCCCGGTTCTGGTCGACTACCCGGAGGAGAAGTTCGGCGGGTTCCTGGCGGTCACGGATTTCCGCTCGCCCGAGATCCGCAAGGAGATCGCCGAGCACGGCTGGGCGCTTTGGCCGCCGATCCGGTTCTCCTACGACACGATCAACGAGGACCTGCCGACGCCCTCGCCCTCGCCGCCGACCTGGATGCTCTCGGACGCCCAGTGCAAACCGGTGGCGGAGAAGCTCGGCGGCGCGACCTGCGCCGACATTCCCTGGCACTGGCTCGGCACCGACAACACCACCCGGGACGTGCTGGCGCGGGTGATCTACGGCTTCCGCATCTCGGTTCTGTTCGGGCTGATCCTGGCCGCGGTCTCGTCCGCGATCGGGGTCGTGGCCGGCGCCGTGCAGGGCTATTTCGGCGGCTGGGTGGATCTCGCCTTCCAGCGCTTCATCGAGGTCTGGGGCGGCATCCCGACCCTCTACCTGATCATCATCATCTCGGCCTTCATCGCCCCGGGCTTCTTCGTCCTGCTCGGGATCATGCTGCTGTTCTCGTGGGTGGCGCTGGTCAGCGTCGTGCGCGCCGAGTTCCTGCGGGCCCGGAACTTCGAATACGTCCGGGCCGCGCGCGCGCTGGGCCTGTCGAACCTGCGGATCATGACGGTTCACCTGCTGCCCAACGCCATGGTGGCGACCCTGACCTTCCTGCCGTTCATCCTGAACGGCTCGATCACGACGCTGACCTCCCTGGACTTCCTGGGCTTCGGCCTGCCGCCGGGCTCGCCCTCGCTCGGGGAGCTGCTCGCTCAGGGCAAGGACAACCTGACCGCCCCGTGGCTCGGGCTGACCGGATTCCTGGTGATCGCGGTGATGCTGAGCCTCCTGGTCTTTGCCGGCGAAGCAGTGCGCGACGCGTTCGATCCGCGCAAATCCTTCGCCTGAGCCCGAATCAGCCGTCCCCGCTGTGCGGGAACACACAGGCGATTGACGGGTCAGCAAAAATATTTTGCGTCTTCATGGCAAGACCGGTGCAGTGCCGGGAAAGACCCGCCTAGACCGCGCGCGGCCGCCGTTCACCTAGGGCGTAACTGTCTCTCCCGCCAGCGAAAACCCGGCCTCCGGCCTGCAGCAGCATTCGTCGCCCGCGTGAGGACAAAGCGCTGGGCAAGTGCGGTGAAAACGCTGCCAATGCAACTTCAACCTGTAGCCATGGCCGGTCGATGTAGACCTGAACTTTCACACGATCACGGGGAATTGTATGGGTCACCTTGCTTTTTCCAGCCGCTGTTTTAATTCGCAGTAAGAGGCTACCTCAACGAGCGTCCAACCCAGGGAAAGTGAGAATGTCCGAAGAAGCGCCGACATCCCAAGTGCACTATATCGAGCGGACCGTGGACGTCGTCGCGGCCTATGTCGCCAACAACTCCCTGCCCCCCACCGAATTGCCGTCGCTGATCGCGAGCATCCATGAGGCGCTGAATTCGATCGCCTCGGGACCTTCTGCCGCAGCCGAAGACACTGTGGACCGGCCGACCCCGGCCCAGATCCGCAAGTCGATCCGGCCCGATGGCCTGATCAGCTTCATCGACGGCAAGTCGTACAAGACGCTCAAGCGCCACCTGACCAAGCACGGCCTGGATCCGCAGAGCTACCGCGAGCGCTTCGGCCTGCCGGCCGATTACCCGACCACCTCGGCGAATTATTCGGCGCAGCGCTCGGCCCTGGCCAAGAGCCTCGGCCTCGGCCAGCCCGGCCGCGCCCAGCAGGGCGGCAAGGAGCTGGATGTCGAGACCGACGCGGAGCCGACGCCCGCCCCGGCCCGCCGCGGCCGCAAGATCGAATCCGCCCCCGCCGCCAAGGGGCGCGCCAGCCGCAAGTCGGTCGAGGCCGCCTGAGGGCTCTCGCAGACCCTCCCCGGCCCCGTCATGGGCCGGGGCACGATTTCGCGGTCTCGGATTGAGGCAATCGCGTCGCGGGTGACACAGATTGCGGCGCGATCGCCGGACGGATACAGGCTCTCGGCCGGAAACGGTCGAGAGCCGTCGTTTTGAACGGGCGCGACGCGGTCTTCAGGACCGGAACGCCGCAACAACCACTGATTTAAACCTCCGATAAGACTCGCGGATTAAGTTCATCCCCGGCAGCGCCCGCGAATGTCGGGTCTGAAGCGCCGGGGGCAGAACTGGTGTCGGCAGCGACCACGTCGGAATATGCTCTGGCGGAGCAGGAATCGCTGCGCCTTCACGCGCTGGGCCGGTTCCAGATCACGGGAACGGCCCCGGAGGAGCGCTTCGACGCGATCGCCCGGCTGGCCGCGCGCCTGTTCCGGACGCCGATCGCCTACGTCTCGCTGATCGACCAGCATTGGCAATGGCTCAAGGCGCAGACCGGCCTCGGTCCGGTCGGCCTCGATCAGGGGCCGACGCCCCGCAGCGCGTCGTTCTGCACCCACACGATCCGGTCGAACGATGTTCTGGTCATCCCGGATACGCAGCGCGACCCGCGCTTCATCGACAATCCTCGGGTCGTTGGGCTGCCCTTCGTCCGCTTCTACGCGGGCGCCCCCCTGATCACCGCCGACGGCTTCCGGCTCGGGGCCCTGTGCGTGGCCGACACGGCGCCGCGCGGGCTCTTCCCGGCCCATGACCGCCAGGCGCTGGCGGATCTCGCCGCGATGGTGGTCGAGCAGATGACCCTGCGGCGCAGCGAATTGGCGCGGCTGTCCATGATGGGCTTCGCCAACGCCACCGAGCTGGCGCTACTGGCGCTCACCCGGGAGGGGCGGATCCGGTTCGCCAACCGGGCGGCCGCGTCCCTGTTCGGCTACGATCTCGACGAGATGCTGGGCGCGCCCTTCGAGCTGATCGTGCCCGAGCGGATGCGCGCGGCCCACAGGGCCGCCCTGGGGCGGATCTTCGAAGGCCATCTCGCGAAAGTCGTCGGCCGCACCCTCGAGGTGATGGTCCGGCGCAAGGACGGCACGGAATGCCCGGTGGAGGTCTCCCTGTCCCTGTGGGACGACGCGCGCGAACCGAATCTCGGCGCCGTCATCCAGGACATCTCCGCGCGGCGTCGGCGCGAGGCCGGTCTGCTCCAGCTCGCCCACCAGGATGACCTGACCGGCCTCACGAATCGGCGTCGGTTCGAGTCCCTGCTGAACGACCTGTATCGCCGCGGTGAGGCCGCCACGGTGCTGCTGGTCGATCTCGACGGGTTCAAGGCGGTCAACGACAGCCTCGGCCATGCGGTCGGCGACGCGCTCCTGCAGGCGATCGCGGTCCGGATCCCGGCGGTTCTGCCGCGCCGGGCCGTGATGGCCCGCCTGGGCGGCGACGAGTTCGTCATCCTACTGCCCGGGACCGGCGATCCCCTGGCGGCGCGCACCTGCGCCAGCGCGATCCTGGCCGCGCTGGCGGATCCGGTCGTGGTCGAGGCCCATGTCCTGCGGGTCGGCGCGAGCATCGGCTTCGCCCTGGCCCCCGATCACGGCCGGAGCGGCGAGGAGCTGATCGGCAGCGCCGATTTCGCGCTCTACCGGGCCAAGCAGGAGGGCGGGGGCGGTGCGCGGATGTTCACCTCCGAGATGCGCCATGCCGCGGTGGCGCTGCGCAGCACCCAGGACGCGTTGCTGCGCGCGCTGCACGGCGACGAGCTGGTGCTGCATTACCAGCCACAGATTTGCCTCGCGACCGGCCGGCTCGTCGGCGCCGAAGCCCTGATCCGCTGGCAGCACCCGGAGCGCGGCCTCCTCCTGCCCGGCGCGTTCCTTCCGGCGATCAAGATGAGCCCGCTGGCGCTCCCGGTCGGGGCCTGGGTGCTGGACGCCGCCTGCCGGCAGATCGCGGCCTGGCGGAACCAGGGGCTGCCGCCCTTCCGGGTCGGGGCGAACCTGTTCTCCGCCCAGTTCAAGGCGGGCAACCTCGTGCGCGAGGTCGCCGACGCGCTCGCCCGCCACCGCGTCGCGCCGGACTGGCTGGAGCTGGAGATCACCGAGCGGGTCGTCCTGCAGAGCGACGACCGCACCCTCGGGACGATCCGGGACCTGCGCGCCCTCGGGGTGCGCATCGCCTTCGACGATTTCGGGACCGGCTACGCCTCGCTGAGCAGCCTCAAGCGCTTCCCGCTGACGACCCTGAAGATCGACCGGACCTTCGTGAGCGACCTGCTCACCCAGGCCAACGACGCGGCGATCACCCGCGCCATCATCCGGATGAGCAATGATCTCGGCCTCGACACCGTGGCCGAGGGCATCGAGACCGAGGGCCAGGAGGTCGTCCTGCGGGCGCTGGGCTGCAAGGTCGGCCAGGGCTACCATTACGGGCGGGCGATGCCGGCCGCCGCCCTGACGGGTCTCCTGGCAGCCCGTCAGGGGGATGCGTGGCTGAGCGTCCCGACCCTGCGCGCGGCCGAGTGAGGGCCGGGATCGCCCGCGGCGGCACACAACGCACACGAAAATCAATTGTCGAATCGCCCGCCGATCCACACGATCGGAACAACAACTCATTAACGGGGCCACTATAGCGCTGTTATCGAGCGTTGTTCGGGCGTGGTCAGGTGGGTTCGAAATCTATCATGCCGTTCGTCGCGTGGGCGGGCCGGCGCATGGGCGGGCGGCACGCGCTCGATCTGCGGGCCTGGGCGGCCCTCGGCCTCGCCCTGGTCATCACCGGCTCGGCCGTCCTGTTCATCGTCCACCTGGAAACCCGCGCGGTCGAGGACAACGAGCGCAGCCTCGGCGGCCTCGCCACGATCCTGGCCGACCAGGCGGACCGGGCCCTGCAGGCGATCGAGCTCGTCCAGGATGCCGTCCTGGCCGAGTTCCGGACCGCGGGGATCCGCAGCGCCGACCAATATGCCGAGGTGGCCTCCCGGCCGGCCATGCACGCGGCCCTGCGGACCTGGATCGCGGCGCTGCCGCAGGCCAACGCCATCACGCTGGTCGATGCGCGCGGACAGCTGCTCAATTTCAGCCGCTACTGGCCGATCCCGACGGTCAACATCGCCGACCGGGACTACTTCAAGGCGCTCTCCTCCGAGCCGAGCCTGCAGCGCTACGTCGGCCGTCCGGTCTCCAACCGGGGCGACGGCGCCATGACGATCTACATCGCCCGGAAGGTCGCGGCCCCGGACGGCACCTTCCTCGGCCTGGTCCTGGGCGCGGTCGAGCTCGGCTATTTCGAGGGCCTGTACGACCGGATCTCGCCGGCGGACGACGCCGTCGTGTCGCTGTTCCGCAACGACGGCATGCTGCTGGTCCGGCACCCGCACTTCCCGGGGACGATCGGCCGGATCTTCTCCCAGGCCGGCGCGACCCTGATCTCCGCAAGCCCCGCCCTCGGCGGCGTCACGCGCACCGTCAGCCCGATCGACGGCCAGGACCGGCTCGTGGCCGCCCGCGCCCTGAAGACTTATCCGCTGATCCTCAGCGTCAGCCGCACCGCCGCGGCCTGCCTGGCGGCCGTGCGCCAGCAGGCGGCCATCGTGGGCGCCGCGACGCTCCTGCTCGATCTCGGCCTGCTCGGGCTGGTCCTGCTCGGCCGCCGGCGGGCCCGCGCACAGGCGCAGCTCGCCCAGTCCGAGGCGGCCCGGGCGGCGGCCGAGGCGCGCGAGCGCGGCGAGCGGGCTCTGCGCGTCCAGGATGCCCGGTTCGGCATCGCCCTCGACAACATGGTCCAGGGCCTGTGCCTGTTCGACCGGGACGCCGCCCTCATCGTCATGAACGCGCGCTTCGCGCGGATGTACGCGGTGCCCGAGGCCCTGCGTCGGCCCGGGACCGCGCTGCCCGCCCTCCTCGCCCATCTGGAAGACCCCGAGCGCGGCCTCGGCCCGGCAGCCGCCGCGGCCCTGGTGGCGGCCTGCGAGCACACCGCCGCGCAGGGCCATCCGGTCTCGCTGACCTGCGATTTCGCCGACGGCCGGGCGGTCAACGTAGTCCACGCGCCGATCCCCGGCGGCGGCTGGCTCTGCACCCACGAGGACGTCACCGAGCGCCGCCGCAGCGAGGCCCGGGTCGCCCATATGGCCCGGCACGACGCGCTCACGGGCCTGCCGAACCGCCTCGTCCTGAAGGAGCGCATGGATGCCGCGCTCGCCCGCTGCGACCCCCGCGCCCCGGCCACGGTGCTGTGCCTCGATCTCGACGGGTTCAAGACCGTCAACGACACCCACGGGCATCCGGTCGGCGACGCGCTGCTCTGCGCGGTGGCGGCCCGGTTCGCCGCGACGGTGGCGGCCGACGACCTCGTGGCCCGGCTCGGCGGCGACGAGTTCGCCATCGTCCTCGGCATGGCCGCCCTGCCGGCGGATGCGGCGCGCCTGGCCCGGAGCCTCGTAGCGGCGCTCGAGGCCCCCATCACGGTGAACGGCCACACGCTCGCGATTGGCACCAGCATCGGCATCGCGAGCGCCGACGACGCCTCAGGCACCGCCGCCACGCTCCTGCGGCAGGGCGACATCGCCCTGTACCAGGCCAAGGCCGCCGGGCGCGGCACCTGGCGCTTCTTCGATCCGGCCATGGATGTCGAGATCCAGCGCCGCCGCCAGCTCGGCACCGACCTGCGGCGCGCTTTGGCCGAAGGCCGGTTCGTGCTGCACTTCCAGCCGATCGTCGGGGCCCACAGCCAGGCCCTGCACGGCTTCGAGGCCCTGCCGCGCTGGCATCACCCCGAGCACGGCGATGTCGGCCTGGCGGAGTTCATCCCGCTGGCCGAGGAGGTCGGGCTGATCAAGCCGCTGGGCGCCTGGATGCTCGCCGCCGCCTGCCGGGCCGCTGCCGCCTGGCCGGACTCGGTGAGGGTCGCGGTCAACCTGTCGCCCCTGCACTTCGCCGGCGAGGGCCTCGACGCGGATGTGCGGGCGGCGCTCGCCGAGAGCGGCCTGCGCCCGGAACGCCTCGAACTCGAGATCACGGAATCGGTCCTGTCGCAGGACAACGCCGCGAACCTGTCGGTCCTGCGGGCGCTGCGCGCTGCGGGCGTGCGGATCGCCATGGACGCGTTCGGGACCGGGTATTCGAGCCTCGGCACCCTGCACCGGTTCCCGTTCGACCGGCTCAAGATCGACCCCGGCTTCGTGCGCGGGCTGGCGCGCGACGGCGGCAGCGTCGAGATCCTGCGGGCCATGGTCTGGCTCGGACGGGCCCTGAAGATCGACGTCCTGGCCGAGGGGGTCGAGACCCCCGAGCAGGCCCGGATCCTGCGCGAGGAAGGCTGCCAGGAGCTGCAGGGCAACCTGTTCGGCCGCCCCGCGCCGGTGGCCGACCTCGCCGCGATCCTCGCCCTCACCTCGGGAAGCCTGCGGGCGCCGGAAGTCGGGCAGAGTCGCGACGGTGTGGCGGCCTGACAAAGAGTCAGAGCGTCATCAGGGCTCTGCCCTGACGACCCGCCAAAGGGCTGAGCCCTTTGGGATCCCCGAATTCAGGCTGCCTTGGCTTCCAGCCGTCCCTCCAGCGGAAAAACCTTGGCGGGGTTGAGCATCCAGTCGGGATCGAACACCGCCTTCACCCGCATCTGCTGCTCCAGGTCGGCCTGGCTGTACTGGAAGCGCATCAGCTCGCGCTTCTCGATGCCGACGCCGTGCTCGCCGGTGAGGCAGCCGCCGACCTCGACGCAGAGCTTGAGGATCTCGTCGCCAGCGGCCTCGGCCTTCTGCAACTCGCCCGGCTTGTTGATGTCGAACAGGATCAGCGGGTGCAGGTTGCCGTCGCCGGCATGGAACACGTTGGCCACCCGCAGGCCGTGCCCGGCGCAGATCGCCCCGATCCGCTCCAGCACCGGCCCGAGCTGGCCGGTCGGGATCGTGCCGTCCATGCAGATGTAGTCGGAGATCCGGCCCGTGGCCCCGAAGGCGGACTTGCGGCCCTTCCAGATCGCCGCGGATTCGGCCTCCGAGCGAGACACGCGCAGGCTGGTTGGTCGAAAATCCTCGGCGATCGCCTCGATGCGCGCCAGCATCGCCTCGCACTCGGCATCCGAGCCCTCGACCTCGATGATCAGCATCGCCTCGGCGTCGCGCGGGTAGCCGGCTTTCGCGAAATCCTCGGTGATCAGGATCGCCTCGCGGTCCATGTACTCGATCGCCACCGGGATGATGCCGGCCGCGATGATCGCGGCGACGCAATCGCCCGCATCCTCGACCTTCGAGAAGCCGACCAGCACCGGCCGGGCGCCCTCGGCCGCCCGCAGGATCCGCACCGTCGCCTCGGTGACGATGCCGAGCTGCCCTTCCGACCCGCAGATCAGGCCCAGGAGATCGTAGCCCGGGCTGTCGAGATGCTGGCCGCCGACCTCCACCACGGTGCCGTCGTTGAGCACCAGGGTGACGCCCAGCAGGTTGTTGGTGGTCACCCCGTATTTCAGGCAATGCGCGCCGCCGGAATTCATCGCGATGTTGCCCGCGATGGTGCAGGCGAGCTGGCTCGACGGGTCGGGGGCGTAGAAGAAGCCCTCATGGGCGACGGCGCCCGAGATCGCCAGGTTGGTGAGCCCGCTCTGCACCCGGGCGGTGCGGTTCTCGAAATCAAGGTCGAGCACCTGGGTCATCTTGCCGACCCCCAGGATGATCGCGTCGCCCTGCGCGATCGCCCCGCCGGCGAGCGAGGTGCCGGCGCCCCGCGGCACCACCCGCACGCCCTGGGCGTGGCAATAGGCCATCACGGCCGCGACCTCCTGGGTGGTCGAGGGCAGGACCACGGCCAGGGGCATCTGCCGGTAGGCGGTGAGGCCGTCCGTCTCGAAGGCCCGGCGCTCGTCCTCGCTGGTCACCAGCGCCTCCGGGGCGACCAGGGGCGCGAGGCCCGCCAGGATCGCCTCCCGCCGGGCGAGGATTTTTGGGTCGGGCTCGGGGAAGCGGATGGTCATGGGGCTCGGGCCCTCTCTTGATCTGGCGTGCCGGGAGCATGGACCCGCCGGGGCCTGCCTTCAACCGCCGGGCGGACAGAGAGGGGCGGCATGTCGTCCCGGCGTCACATTTCAACCATGACGGCTCCCTAGCGTCGCGAGCCTTGCTTCGCATCGCCCCCTTGCAGCCCCTTGGGCGCCGGATCCGCCCGACGGGTCCAGAACGGAACCGATGAACGCTCCCGCCTCCAGCGCCCTGCGCGACGATCTCTACGATTCGGCGTCCACGAACCTCGCCAGCACCCGCGATGTCGGGATCCGCAGCCTGCAACTGGGCATCGCCGCCCTGCAGGAGACCAGCGCGGCGTTCCAGGGCCGGCTCGGCGTAGCCTTCGAGGAGGCGGTCCAGACCATCCTGCAGAGCAAGGGCCGGGTGATTGTCAGCGGCATCGGCAAGAGCGGGCATATCGGCCGCAAGATCGCCGCGACGCTGGCCTCCACGGGCACCCATGCGTTCTTCGTCCACCCCACCGAGGCGAGCCACGGCGATCTCGGCATGATCGCCCGCGACGACGTGATCGTCGCCCTGTCCTGGTCCGGGGAGACCGCGGAGCTGTCCGACCTCGTCGGCTTCAGCCGCCGCTTCTCGATTCCCCTGGTCGCCATCACGCGCAACGGCGCCAGCACGCTCGGCAAGGCCGCCGACGTGCTGCTGGAACTGCCCCGGGTCCGCGAGGCCTGCCCGCACGACCTCGCCCCCACCTCCTCCAGCCTCATCCAGCTGGCGCTCGGCGACGCCCTGGCGGTGGCGCTGCTGGAGCGGCGCGGCTTCACCTCGGCGCGCTTCCACACGCTCCATCCGGGCGGGACGCTCGCGGCCCGGCTGAAGACCGTGCAGCAGGTGATGCACGGGCCGCAGGACATGCCGCTGGTCCACGAGACCGCGCTGATGTCCGAGGTGCTGATCGAGATCGCGGCGCGCCGCTACGGCTGCGTCGGCGTCACCGACGGCGCCGGCCGCCTCGTCGGCATCGTCACGGACGGCGACCTGCGCCGCCACATGGGCCCCGAGATCCTCGACACACCGGTCTCGGCGATCATGACGCGCGACCCGATCACCGTGGAGCCGCACAAGCTCGCCCAGGCGGCCCTCGAACTCATGAACCGCCGGCTGATCACCGCGGTCTTCGCGGTCACGGATGGCCGGCCGGTGGGCATCGTCCACGTCCACGATCTGCTGCGCGCCGGCATCGCCTGAGCGGTCGATGCCCCGCTGATCGCGAGCGAGGATCTTCCCATCCACCCCCCTCATCCTGAGGTGCCCGCGCCAGCGGGCCTCGAAGGGGCCCTCCAGGGATCGCAGCGACTCATGGAAGGCTCCTTCGAGGCCCGACGATCTTCGATCGCCGGGCACCTCAGGATGAGGGGGGTGATGGGAGGCGCGATGGGCGACAGGCCTGCGGCCCGAAACGTCACAGCCGCGCCAGCAGCTCCGCCTTCTTGTCCGAAAACTCCCGCTCGGTGAGCACGCCGCGGGCGTGCAGCTCCGCCAGCCGCTCGATCGTCGCCAGCACGTCACCCGAGGATGACGCCTCCGGCGCGACCGGCTGAGACGGGGCGGCCGGGTCGACCTGCCGGGGGGCGGCCGTCTCCGCCTCGATGCGGCGCAGGCGGTCGAGGGCGACGACACCCCGCGGGCCGGTGAGGTCGAGGCTGCCGTTCGCCTGCGAGACCCCCGAGATGTGGTGCTCGCCGGTATCGTAGAGGGCGATGCCGGCCCCCGAATCGATCGCGAGCCGTCGCGTCTCGGGAAAATAGGCGTAGCGCATCCCGTCCTGCGCGCCGGTGCTCGCGGGGTGCCCGAGGCCGGCCGGCCACCAATCGCCGCCGCCGCGCCGCGATTCGGGCGTGGCGTCCGAGAACCCGCCCGCCGGCAGGGCCGCGGCGAGTTCGGTGCAGAGGGCGTCGACCCGCGCCTTCAGCCCGTCGTCGAACATCCGGCCGACCATCACCATGCCGCCGGAGAACCACTGCCCCATCCCGCCGAGATCGGGATGGTTGAACTGCGCCATCGTGCCGTGCCCGCGCTCCAGGGCCTGGACCAGATGGCGGACCGCATCGAGGCTGACCCCGTGGCGCTCGGCGATGCTCTGCAGGCCCGAGGCGTGCTCGAACCCGCCCTCGTCCAGGAACGGCGCGGGGGCGGCCGTGCCGCCGGGCGGGGCCGAGGCTTTCGGGTCCATGGGCGAACTCCGATCGGCGCGGGGCGGGGGATGCGTCAGCCCCGCCGCGCGATGGCAATATCGACCAAGTCCCGGTCGCACCCCCGGTTCCGGACCGCGTCAGCGGTCGGATTGCGGGAACGGGCCGGCGATGAGGAAATCGGTGATCGGCCGGCGGCCGTTCGGGGCCTCGCGGGGCCGTTGCTCCTCGGTGAGCTCGGCATCCGGGACTTTGCGGCCCACCGCGAAGGCGGCCTCGACCCGGTGGTTCTCCGGCAGGCGCAGCACCTCGGGGGCGCGGACATGGTCGAACCCGGTCATGCCGTGGGCGTGCCAGCCCTGGTGGATCGCCTGGAGCTGGAAGGCCAGCGAGGCGGTGCCGGTGTCGAAGGAGTGGCTGTAGGACGGCTTCAGCTCGTCGCCGACCTTCATCAACCCGTTCGAGACCAGGAACAGGATCGCGCCGGTGCCCGAGACCCATTTCTGGTTGCCGGGCACCAGCAGGCCGAAGAACGTGTCCCAGTTGGCATCCCCCCGCAGGGCGTAGAGGAAGCGCCAGGGCTGCGAATTGTACGCCGAGGGCGACCAGCGCGCCGCCTCGATCATCCGGAGCAGCTCGGATTCGGGCAGCGCCTCGCCCGTGAAGGCGCGGGGCGAGTGCCGCGCCACGAAGATCGGATCGATGGCGTGGTCGGGCTGGCGGGGCGGGGGCAGGCTCACGGGGATCGACTCCGGCACGGTTACGCTTCGGTGGCGCCGACACTGCCCGAAACGCTCGGCCGAAGGCAAACTCGAACCGGGTGCGGCCGGGCCGCCATGCCCGTAGCGGAGCGCCTCCGAGCGGGGTACGCTCGCCGCGATGACGGCGCGTACGGACAGTTCTGCCCTTGAGGCGGCTCCCCTGGGGACCGGGTTCTACACCGTTCCCGAGGCTGCACGGCTGATTCGCCTGCCGGCCCGGACCATCAGCCGCTGGCTCGGGGGCTATGCGTTCACCTCCGGCGGCCGTCCGGGGCGGATGCCGCCGCTCTGGACGCCCGAACTGCCGGCGAACGATCATCACCTGGAACTCGGCTTCCGCGATCTGATCGAGTTGCGCTTCGTCCAGGCGTTCGTGCGCGAGAATGTCGATCTGCGCGTGATCCGCCGCTGCCTCGAAGCCGCGCGCGAGGCCGTGCAGGATGCCCGGCCGTTCTCAACCCGCCGGTTCAAGACCGACGGACGCACGATCTTCCTCGAAAGCCTGAAATCCGATGGCGAGAGCGAGGTGATCGATCTGGCACGCGGACAATACGTCATCCGGGCGGTCCTGGAGCAGACGTTTCGCGATCTCGACATCGAGGGTGACATCGTCGTCCGCTGGCGGCCGTTTCAGGGTCGGGATTCGATCGTCATCGACCCGCGCCGTGCCTTCGGCCAGCCGATCGCAGCCATCTCCGGTGTGCCGACCGTGGCCCTGGCCGAGGCCGTCACAGCCGAGGGCTCGACCGAGCGGGTGGCGCGCCTGTACGAGGTTCCCGTAGCCGTGGTCCGGGATGCCGTGCGGTTCGAAGCGTCCCTCCAGGCGGCGTGAAAGTCGTCGTCGACGAGAACCTTTCGCCCGCCCTGGCCCGGGCCCTGGCGGCCCTGTTCGCGGGTGAGCATCAGATCCTCCACATCCGCGAGCGTTACGGGCCCGGGGTGACGGACCTGCAATGGATCTCCGAGCTGAGCCGCGAGGGCGGCTGGGTGGTTATCTCGGGGGACCGCCGTATCCGCAGGAACAAGGCGGAGTTCAACGCTTTCCGGGCGTCGCGGCTGACCGGCTTCTTCCTGTCGGCAGGCCTCTGCAAGGCGCCCCTGGTCAAGCAGGCGGAGCGCATCCTGGCCCTCTGGAGCGGGATCGAGACCTTCGCCGAGCGGGCCAGGCCCGGATCGATGTTCGAGCTTCCGCTGACGAGCACGCGGATCGGCACCCTGTAGGCGCGCCGGCCCGCATGCTCGGCGCGGTCGGTCACGCCACGCTGCGCTCGATCTCTTCCTCGTCGCAGATCACGCCGGCATTGCCCTCGAACTCGGCCGCGAGGTCCACGGGGGCGTGGGTCGGGGCCGCCGCCGCGCGGTCGCGCGCGAAGGTCGAGAGGAACAGCCGCATGACGTGGCGCACGCCCGCGTCGTTGATGGTCCGCTGGTCCTCGTTGTAGTAGCGCCCGGCATTCACGTTGCTCGTGACGATGTCGTAGGCGGGGAAATACACCGCCCGCGGATCGCCCCGGCCGACCACCTCGCCGGCGGCCACACGCAGCACCGATTTGGAGTAGCTGTTCGACTCCATCACGTGCCGGTCCATGTAGGTCGCGATCATCGGCACCGGCGAGACCGTGAAGATCACCCGGGCCTTGGGGTTCACGCTCCAGAGCCGGTCCAGGAAGCCGTTGAGGTCGCCAAGCACCTCGCCCGCGCCGGCATTGACGCACTCGTAGAGTTCCGGATCGAAGGTGCCGCCTGCGACCCCGGGGGCAAGCGGCAGCGCCGCGCCGTCGGCCCGCCAGCGCCAGCCCTCGGTGAGGCCCAGCGTCAGCACGAACACGTCCAGGGTCTCGAACAGGCGGCGCACCTCGGCCAGATGCGCGTCGCGGGCCGCGACCACCTCGGCCTCGCTGGCGAAGCCCGCCGGCTCGACGGTGGGGCGGAACGGGTCGACGTAGCGGCCGTCGTCGCGCAGCCACGCCTTCAGCTCCGGCTCGAAGCGGCCGTAGGCCCGGTCGAACAGCTGCACGAACTGGCGCGTGTAGTAGAGATTGCCGTACCGGGCCGAGAAGGTGCCGAACTGGCGCGCATTGGCCTCCTCGGTGCTCATGCCGGGGGGCGGCGGCTCGGTCAGGTAGTAGTTGAAGCCGGCGCCGCGCACCGCCTCGGCCACCCGCTGCGCGAAGCAGGAGCCGCCGGTGGCAACCTTGTCGGTCGGCCCGATCGCGAACGTGTCCTTCGGGTGCGGATTGACCGCGAAGGGCGGCACGTTGGTCACGACCTTGCGCCAGAATCGCTCGGCCGGTAGACCCGTATACGGATTCAACGCCATCTTCGAACCCTCTTCTTCACGACGGCGAGCGCCCTCGGGGATGCTGAGCCGTCCGCTGACACCGGCACGCGACGTGGCCCTGAACGATCTGCCCCGGCGCGCCCGCAGCGCGTTTTCCCTGTCGACACCCAGTTGGGCGCCTACCTGGGCGACACCATGGCGAAACCGCGCGCGCGCCGCCACGACGCGCGACGGACCGGCCATCGCGGTGCTGGGCAATTGCCAGGCCCGGGGGATCGCCCAGGCGATGCGCCTGCTCGCGCCGAAGAGCCCCGTGCGCTACCTGCCCATGGGCTCGCTCAAGCGCGACCACGGCCATGTCGACGGCCTGATCCGGACGCTGCGCTCCCACGACCACGTCTTCTCGCAGGCCTTCCCGGCCGGGCTGATCCCGGGGGGCGATATCGCGACCCTGCGGGCGGCCGACCCGCGGCTCAAGCTGTTCCCGTCGATCGTATTCTCGGCCTTCCATCCCGACATGGTCTATGTCGGCCAAGCCTCGGACCTCGCCGCGCTCAAGCTCGCGCCCTCGCCGATGGGGCAGTACCACTCGGCGATCGTCCTCTGCGCCCACCGGCTCGGCCTCGATGCCGGGCGCACCGCCGCCCTGTTCCGCGAGGACGTGTTCCGGCGGCTCGGTTATCTCGACCATTGGGATCCGGCCGTCCACGAGCTGGTCGCGTCCGCGTCCGCCCTGGGCTTCGGCCTGGACCGGGAGGTGACCCGCTGGGCCCGCCGGGGCGCCTTCATGCACGTGATGAACCACCCCAAGGCCTTCGTCATCGGCGACATCGCCCGGCGGCTGCTGCTGGAGAGCGGGATTCGGCCCGAGCCCGTGGAGGTCGAGGATTATCTCGGCGACGAGCTGGCCCAGGACGTGGTCTGGCCGCTCTACCCGCCGATCGCCGAGCATTTCGGGCTGACCGGCTCGTTCCTGTTCAAGATGAAGCCCCGGGGCGACGATTTCCCGAAGCTCTACGACCTGCCGGGCTTCATCGCGGCGAGCTTCGCGATCTACGACGCGATGCCGGTCGGCGACCTCGCCTGCCAGCGGGTGGATGCGTGGCTCGCCGCGCCCGAGATCGTCGCCCTGCTCCGGGCCGGATAGGCGAGACCCGCTCAGATTGCCGCGCACAGGGGCGCGTCGCTCAGGCCCTCGACCATCATCCGCACCAGGCGGTTGACCGCCTGCACCTGGAACGGCTTGCGCAGGAACAGGCTGCCCGGGACGCCCCGTCCGCCGCTCGAATCCGTCGAGGTGTAGACCACCGGCCGGTCGGCATGGATCGCCCGGAAGGCGTGGGCCACGGTCCAGCCGTCGATCAGCCCGGGCAGGTGGATGTCGGTGAACAGCCAGTCGATCTCGGCGCCCCGCGCCCGCAGCAGCGTCAGCGCCGCCTCGCCCGTGGAGGCCTCGATCACCCGGATGCCCTGCGTCTCGCACAGGCTCGCGATGATCTCGAGGAGCAGGTAGCTATCCTCGACGATGAGGACGCACTGGGCGGGGGGCATGGGGGCGGTCCGCGGATCGATTGGGTGAATCAAGAACCCACAGGGTTGAGGATCCCTTAAAGCGGCCTCGAAAGCGGTATCCGGCCCTGTTGCATCGCGGCAACCGGCGGGGCGGAAATGGCCGCGCTTGCGCCTCCGCCCCGGCGGTGCCGCAATCCGGGCGCGTCAGCATCCTCCTGCGTGCGGCAGCGCACGCCGCCGACCGGCCGAGACTCGCAGGAGGCTCCGCGGCGCCGGTCGGAACCGTCGCTTAACCATCCGCGCCTATCACCGGCGCTCAGGACTACGCGGACCCGCCTCGAAGACCAGCAGCCGGCCTTCGGCACCGCTCGAGGAGTTGAACGATCATGCCCCAGCGTTTCCGCGCACTCGCCCTCGGCCTCGCTGTCTGCGCCGCCCTCGGGCTCGGCGCCTGCAGCAACGACAAGGATCTCGCTGACGCCTCCGCCTTCGGGGCCGGCGCCGCGACCCCGGGCAGCGCGCAGGACTTCGTCGTCAATATCGGCGACCGGGTCTTCTTCGAATCGGATTCCACCGATCTGACGCCCACCGCCACCGCCACCCTCGACAAGCAGGCGGCCTGGCTGCAGCGCTACCCGCGCTACACCTTCATCATCGAGGGCCATGCCGACGAGCGCGGCACCCGCGAGTACAACTTCTCCCTGGGCGCCCGCCGGGCCCAGGCGGTCAACGACTACCTGGCCACGCGGGGCATCGGGGCGAACCGGATGCGCACCGTCTCCTACGGCAAGGAGCGGCCGGTGGCGGTGTGCAACGACATCTCGTGCTGGTCGCAGAACCGCCGCGCGGTGATCGTGCTCGACCGCGGCGCCGGCGCCTAAGGCGGCGATCCCGCCGGAATCCGGTTCCCGGAGGGTATGCCGCCCTCCGGAAACCGGGCTTTCAAAGGTCGACGCGGCGGCGCCAAGGCCCGGCCGCGAGCCAGCGGCGCCATCGGGCGCCCGCCCCGGGCCGGGACGAATCCGGGGGCGGCACGGCGAGCGGGCTCCCCGCGATCTGCCGGGTCTGATCGGCGAGTTCGATCAGCATCCGTTCCAGGAGCCCGCGGCGGCGCAGCTGGCTCTCCGCCGGATCGATCGTATCCGTTCCAGGCCGCAGCCGGACGAGGAATTCGGTGTCCGGCATCTCGGTCAGGCTCTCGACCCGCAGGTCGAGGAACCCGAGCTGGCCGAGTTCGAGCATCATCAGCTCGAAGCTCGCCGGCACGAACACCCAGTTATGGACGTCCACGTAGTCGCGGACGTCGCGGTAGCCGAGCATCTGCCAGGCCACATCGATGCCGCAGACGAGTTCGGCCGGCTGG
Source organism: Methylobacterium sp. GXF4 (assembly GCF_000272495.1). Taxonomy (NCBI): domain Bacteria; kingdom Pseudomonadati; phylum Pseudomonadota; class Alphaproteobacteria; order Hyphomicrobiales; family Methylobacteriaceae; genus Methylobacterium; species Methylobacterium sp. GXF4. Next base: position 137,228 of record NZ_AKFK01000067.1, read on the forward strand.
GTGTCGCTCTCGAACCAGGCCGGGAAACCGCCCTTCTTCGCGATCCGCAGGCCGTAATCGAGATGCGTGCGCACATCGTGCCGGTCCCGCTTCTCCTCGTAGGCCAGGATCGCGTCGGCCGTGGTCGACGGGTTCCGGTAGAAGTCGAAGCACTTGCGCTTGTCCGGCACGGCCAGGACCACGACGCCCTCGGGCCGCAGGAGCGTCCGGGCCGCCTGCAGGAACCTGACGACATCCGTCGTATGCTCGATGACGTGGCTGGCGATGAACCCGTCGAAGGTGCCGTGGTGCTCGGCCGGGACGGCATCGGTCAGCGATCCGCCGTGCCAGACGAAATCGACCTCCTCGATCCGCGTCGGGTCCACCGCCGGGTCGCCGGCGTATTTGGCGATCAGATCTGCACGGGTGGCGTGGTCGAGGCTGAAGCTGTTCCACCCGGCGCTGCGCGGCACGAGCGGGTTGTGGGCCGGCCCGATCTCGATGAGCTTGCTCGCCTTGGTGAGGCCGACCAGGAGATGCAGCTCCCGATCCCGCGGCGCCTCCGCGGCGCGGGGATCGCGGACCGGCTGGCGAAGAGGCGGAGACGGATCGGTCAAATCGGCGACCTCGGCGGCTTCCGCCCGGGGCGCGCCGACGTCTGACGCGGTCGCGCACCCCCGGGCAGAACCCGCGCTGCAGCACGGAAGGGACCGACCTCGTAGGCGCCCAAGATGGCGTGCGGCTTGCGGTTCGGCCCGGACCTCTGCGCGCGGCCCCGACTCCGACCGGAGGGCGCCGCAGTTTTGCCGCGGAACGGCGCATCTGATAGGGCCTCGCGCTTCCATCGGACCGCAGCCCATCATGCCCGCCCGTCTTCGCACTCGCCTCGCGCTCACGACGATCCTCGGGGCCCTGCTCCTCGGCCATCCGGCCGCCGCGCAGGACGCCTCGGAACTGGTGGTGCGCCTCGGGCGCATTGAGAACCAGTCCCGGATCATGGCCGGGCAGATCGAGACCCTCCAGTATGAGAACCGCCAGCTGAAAGAGCAGCTGCGCAAGTTCCAGGAGGATGTCGAGTTTCGCCTGAACGAGGGCAAGGGCGGCGGCGGTAAGGCGGCTCCCTCGGCGGCGCCGGCTCCGGCCGGCGCGGTCAATGGCGGCAATCCGGGTGCCGGACGTCCGGGCAAGCGCGGCGACGCCTTCGACCCGTCCCAGGCCCCCGGCGCCCCCGGGGCGCCGATGCCGCTCGGCAGCACCCAGCCCTCCCCGCCCCTGCCGGCCCGGGAGGCCGCCGAGGCGGTGCCGGCCCGGCCGCAGGCTCTGCCCCGGGCCGCGATCGAGGACGAGGATCCCGACGCCGAGGGCGCCGCCCCCGGCTACGACGAGCCGGTGGACCTGCGGCCGCCCGCCCGCACCGGCGCGATCCCGGTCCCGGCGACCCGCCCGGCCGAGAGCGTGGCCGCCACCCGGACCGGCGACCCGGCCGCCGATTACGAGGCCGCGGTCGAGCTGGTCCGCTCCAAGCAGTACGAGCAGGCCGAGATGGGCCTGCGCCAGTTCATCCAGTCGCATCCCCGCGACAACCGGGTCGCCGGCGCGACCTACTGGCTGGGCGAGAGCTACCTGGCCCGCGGCCGCAACCGCGAGGCGGCCGAGCAGTTCCTGAAGGTCTCCACCGACTATGCCCGCTCGTCCCAGGCGCCGGACGCGATGCTGAAGCTCGGCGTCACGCTCAACGCCCTCGGGGCCCGCGAGCAGGCCTGCGCGACCTTGGCCGAGCTCGACCGGAAGTTCCCCAATGCCGGCAGCACCGTCCGCCAGGGCGTCGTCCGGGAGCAGAAGCGCGCCCGCTGCTCGGCCTGACCGGGATCCCAAAGGGCTCAGCCCTTTGGCGGGGTGTCGGGGCGGAGCCCCGATTCTCGGGCGTGCCCGACACCAGGGCTCTGCCCTGGACCCGCAAAAGGTCTCGGACCTTTTGAATCCATGATTGGTCCATCGGACGATCCGGTCCTCCGCGCCCTCGGGCCCTGGCTCGGCCGGTCCGACCGGGGCGTGCTGCTCGCCGTCTCGGGCGGGCCCGATTCGAGCGCGCTGATGCACGCCGCCGCGGCGCTCGGCGCCTCTGTGCAGGTCGCCACCGTCGATCACGGGTTGCGCCCGGATTCCGGATCGGAGGCCGAGGGCGTCGGCCGGGCGGCCCGGGCGCTCGGCCTGCCGCACGCGGTCCTGACCTGGGCCGGCCCGAAGCCCGGCACCGGCCTGCAGGATGCGGCCCGGGCCGCCCGCTATCGGCTGCTCGCCGCCCATGCCGAGGCGGTCGGCGCCGGCCTCGTGCTCACCGGCCACACCCAGGACGACCAGGCCGAGACCGTGCTGATGCGGCTCGCCGCCGGCAGCGGACCGGCCGGGCTCGCCGGCATGCGGACCGAGCGCCCCCTCGCCCCCGGCATCACCCTCGGGCGGCCGTTCCTGGCCTTGCCGAAGGCGACCCTGACGGCCTGGTGCGTGGCCCGGGGCATCCCGCATGTCCGCGACCCGGCCAATGCCGATCCGCGCTTCGCCCGGGCGCGCCTGCGCGCCACCTGGGCCGCCCTGGAGCGCGAGGGCCTGAGCCCGGCGCGGCTCGCGCGCCTCGCCGAACGGGCCGCCCGGGACGACGACGCCCTTCGGGTCGCGGCCGAGCAGGCCCTCGCGGCGGCCCTTCTGCCGGCAAAGAATACCGACGCCGCGGCGTTGCACCTCGACGGCGCCGCGCTGGCGGCCCTGCCGGAAGCCCTCGCCCTGCGCGGCCTCGATACCGCCCTGACCCGGGCCGGCGCCGGGCCGCGCCGCCTGGAGCGCCTGGAATCCCTGGTGCTCGACGCGCTGCTTCCGGCCCTGCGCCGCCGGGAGCCGATCCGGCGGACCCTGGCGGGAATCCTGGTCGCCGCCGATACCGCCGGTATCGTGACCCTCACCCTTGCGCCGCCCCGGCGTTCCAGGGCGGCGGATTGAAGAACAGATGTTCCCCTCGCCGCAGGGGGGACCGGCTTACTTGGCAACGAAGGCCCCCCCGCCTACATTGGCGAGGTGTGCACGGATGGACCGGCAAAGCCGCGCGATGTGTCCGTCTAGGGGGCCGCACGCACCAAGGATCGATCGATGAACCCGAATTTTCGCAACTTTGCCTTGTGGGTCGTCATCTTCCTGCTGGTGCTGGCCCTCGTGACCCTGTTCCAGAACCCGGGTCACCGGGGCGGCGGCAGCGAGATCGCCTACAGCCAGCTCCTCAACGACGCCGATGCCGGCAAGATCCAGTCGGTGGTGATCTCCGGGCAGGACGTGTCCGGCACCTATGTCGGGGGCGGCAACTTCACCAGCTACGCGCCCAACGACCCGAGCCTGGTCTCCAAGCTCCAGGGCAAGGGCGTGACGATCACGGCCCGCCCGCCGTCGGACAACACCCCCTGGTTCATCCAGCTGCTCGTGAGCTGGCTGCCGATCCTCGTCTTCATCGGCGCCTGGATCTTCCTCTCGCGCCAGATGCAGTCCGGCGCCGGCCGCGCCATGGGTTTCGGCAAGTCGAAGGCCAAGCTCCTGAACGAGGCCCACGGGCGCGTCAGCTTCGACGACGTCGCGGGCGTGGAGGAAGCCAAGGAGGATCTGCAGGAGATCGTCGAGTTCCTGCGCGACCCCCAGAAATTCCAACGGCTCGGCGGCCGGATCCCGCGCGGCGTGCTGCTCGTCGGCCCGCCCGGCACCGGTAAGACTCTGATCGCCCGGGCGGTCGCGGGCGAGGCCAACGTGCCGTTCTTCACCATCTCGGGCTCCGACTTCGTCGAGATGTTCGTGGGCGTCGGCGCCAGCCGCGTGCGCGACATGTTCGAGCAGGCCAAGAAGAACGCGCCCTGCATCATCTTCATCGACGAGATCGACGCGGTCGGCCGCCATCGCGGCGCCGGCCTGGGCGGCGGCAATGACGAGCGCGAGCAGACCCTGAACCAGCTCCTCGTTGAGATGGACGGGTTCGAGGCCAACGAGGGCGTCATCATCATCGCGGCGACCAACCGCCCCGACGTGCTCGACCCGGCGCTGCTGCGTCCGGGCCGGTTCGACCGCCAGATCATGGTGCCGAACCCGGACGTCACCGGCCGCGAGCGCATCCTGCGGGTCCATGTCCGCAAGGTGCCGCTGGCCCCCGATGTCGACCTCAAGACCATCGCGCGCGGCACCCCGGGCTTCTCCGGCGCCGACCTGATGAACCTCGTCAACGAGTCGGCCCTGCTGGCGGCCCGTCGCGGCAAGCGCATCGTCACGATGCACGAGTTCGAGGACGCCAAGGACAAGGTCATGATGGGCGCCGAGCGGCGGACCCTGGTCATGACCGAGGACGAGAAGCGGCTCACCGCCTATCACGAGGGCGGCCACGCCATCGTGGCGCTGAACGTCCCGGCCACCGACCCGGTGCACAAGGCGACCATCATCCCGCGCGGTCGTGCGCTCGGCATGGTCATGCAGCTGCCCGAGCGCGACAAGCTCTCCATGAGCTTCGAGCAGATGACCTCGCGGCTGGCGATCATGATGGGCGGCCGCATCGCCGAGGAGATGACCTTCGGCCGGGACAAGGTGACCTCGGGTGCCCAGTCGGACATCGAGCAGGCGACCCGCCTCGCCAAGATGATGGTGACCCGCTGGGGCTTCTCGCCCGAGCTCGGCACCGTGGCCTACGGCGAGAACAACGACGAGGTCTTCCTCGGCATGTCGATGGGCCGGCAGCAATCGGTCTCCGAGTCGACCGCCCAGAAGATCGACGCCGAGGTCCGCCGCCTGGTCGAGACCGGCCTGGAGGAGGCCCGTCGCATCCTGGCCGAGCACAAGGACGATCTGGAAGCCCTGGCCCAGGGGCTGCTCGAATACGAGACGCTCTCGGGCGACGAGATCCGCAACCTCCTGCGCGGCCAGCCCCCGATCCGCGACGGCGGCGACGTGCCTCCGACCCCGGCCCGGGGCTCCTCGGTCCCCTCCGCCGGCCGCGGCCGGCCGAAGGAGAGCGACGGCGGCCTGGAGCCTCAGCCGCAGGCCTGAGCCGGAATGGAATGATGAGAAGGGCGCCGCGAGGCGCCCTTTTTCGTTGGGTTTTCCGCGCCGGGCCCGTTGCGCGATGATCTGATGTCACAGCGCCGGATATGGCGCGGGTCCCCGCTTCCGCACGGGAGAGGGGGCACATCGCGATCCGCGCCGACCGATGTGTGACCACCATGGAGCGCCGTGGAGGGAAGGCGCGTGGCAGATCCGGACTGACCGCCCTGGGCCGCCCTGCATGACAATCCGCCCCGCCTGTCCGTGAACGCCCCCCGGAAGCTTGGCCGAAGGCTCGGCACCAGCGGGCGAATCGGAAAGACCGGGACGGGAATCTTCCGAGCCGCGCACCCGATGACGTTGTCCGTGTATCTCGTCGTCGGCCTCGGAGCCGCGGTCGCCGGCTTCGTGCAGGGGCTGTCGGGCTTCGCCTTTGGGCTGGTGGCCCTGTCGTTCTGGGCCTGGGTGATCGATCCGCAGCTCGCCGCCGTCCTGGCGGTGGCCGGGTCGCTCACCGGCCAGGTCGTGGCCGCCGTCACGGTCCGGCGGGGCTTCGACCGGGCCCGCCTCGCCCCGTTCGTGCTGGGCGGGCTCGCCGGCATTCCGCTGGGCGTGTTCCTGCTGCCGCACCTCAATGCCGACTGGTTCAAGGTGGTGCTCGGCACCCTGCTGGTGGTCTGGTGCCCGGCCATGCTGCTCGCCAAGGACCTGCCGCGGATCACCACGGGCGGGCGGCTGGCGGACGCCGTCGTCGGCATGAGCGGCGGCATGCTCGGCGGGCTCGGCGGCTTCACCGGCACGCTGCCGACCCTGTGGTGCGTGCTGCGCGGCTACGAGCGCGACGTGCAGCGCACGATCATCCAGAACTTCAACCTGACGATGCTGACCGTCACGATGCTCGTCTATCTCGGCTCGGGCCTCGTGACCCGCACGGCGCTGCCGATGCTGGCCGTGGTGCTGCCCGCCATGCTGATCCCGGTCCTGCTGGGCACCCGGGTCTATGTCGGCCTGAGCGAGACGGCCTTCCGCCGGGTGGTGCTCGGCCTCCTGACGATCTCCGGGATCACGCTGCTGGCGGCGGCACTCCCGCGGGTGCTGTAGCGCCCCACCCGGGGTCACGCCGCATTTCGACCGTCTTTGTCGGGGAGCACCCGGGGCAATCCAATCTGCTAAGTTCTGTCGGGCTACTCTGTCGCCGCGTTGGCCGGGCGAGAGGCCCGGCACCGGAGATCCTGATGGCGCGCAAGTATTTCGGAACCGACGGCATCCGGGGCCGGGCCAACGGGGTGATCACCCCGGAACTCGCCCTCAAGGTCGGGCAGGCGGCGGGCCTGGTGTTCCAGCGCGGCGATCACCGCCACCGGGTGGTGATCGGCAAGGATACCCGCCTGTCCGGCTACATGATCGAGACCGCCCTGGTGGCGGGCTTCACCTCGGTGGGCATGGACGTGCTGCTGCTCGGCCCGGTGCCGACCCCCGCGGTGGCGATGCTGACCCGCTCGATGCGGGCCGATATCGGGGTGATGATCTCGGCCTCGCACAACGCCTTCGAGGATAACGGCATCAAGCTGTTCGGCCCCGACGGGTTCAAGCTCAACGACACGATCGAGCATGAGATCGAGGAGCTGATCGACGCCGAGCTGCACACGAAGCTGGCGGGCTCCGCCGATCTCGGCCGGGCCAAGCGCATCGAGAGCGTGCATGCCCGCTACATCGAGTTCGCCAAGCGCACCCTGCCCCGGCACGTGACGCTGGACGGTCTGCGGGTGGTGGTCGATTGCGCCAACGGCGCCGCCTACCGGGTCGCCCCCGAAACCCTGTGGGAGCTCGGCGCCGAGGTGATCGCCATCGGTACCGAGCCGGACGGGTTCAACATCAACCGGGATGTCGGCTCCACCGCCCCGGCGGCCTTGGTCGCCAAGGTGCGCGAGCGCCGGGCCGATATCGGCATCGCGCTGGACGGCGACGCCGACCGGGTGCTGATCGTCGACGAGAAGGGCCACGTGGTCGATGGCGACCAGCTGATGGCCGTGGTCGCGCGCTCCTGGCAGGAGGACGAGCGGCTCACCCAGCCGGGGCTGGTGGCGACGATCATGTCCAATCTCGGCCTGGAGCGCTTCCTCGGCGGCCTCGGCCTGACGTTGGCCCGCACGGCGGTGGGCGACCGCTACGTGCTCGAGCACATGCGCGAGCACGGCTACAATCTCGGCGGCGAGCAATCCGGCCACATCATCATGTCGGACTACACCACCACGGGCGACGGCCTTGTGGCGGCGCTGCAGCTGCTCAGCGTGGTGCAGCGCCAGGGCCGGCCGGTGAGCGAGGTCTGCCACTGCTTCGACCCGCTGCCGCAGATCCTCAAGAACGTCCGCTACCGGGCCGGCGAGCCGCTGAGTCAGGACAGCGTGGTCAGCGCGATCGCCCAGGCCCGCGCCCGCCTGGGCAATGGCGGCCGCCTGGTGATCCGCCCCTCCGGCACCGAGCCGGTGATCCGCGTGATGGCCGAGGGCGACGACCGCGGCCTCGTCAACGAGGTGGTCGACGAGGTGGTCGAGGCGGTCACCAAGGTCGCGGCCTGAGGCGGGGATCCCGAAGGGCCCGCGGCCCTTCGGCGGGGTTCAGGGGCGGAGCCCCTGAGGGCTCACCGCTCACGCGTAGGCGGCGCGCAGGATCGCCGGTGCGGTGAACCGCCAGGCCGCCAGCAGGGCGGCGCGCAGGGTCTCCTCCTCGCACGGGTCGAGGTCGAGATTGGTCCAGCCGCGCCGGCCCCAGGCGCCGTCGAGCGGCGTGAACAGGTCCGGCTCGGCCTCGCACAATTCGGCCTGGTCGGCGGGCGCCAGGCGCAGCACGACCCGGTCCTCCTCGACCCACAGGGTCGCGAACACCCGACCGCCGACGCGGAAATCCGGGTTGCCGCGATGGGCGCCCGCCACCGTCTCGGGCAGCATCAGCGCCAGGGCGCGCACGTCCTCGGGCAGCACCGGCTCAGCCCGGCGCGCGGGCGAAGGGTGTCGCGATCGTGCCGGGTGCTGCGACCAAGACTGGCGAATCCTTTGCTGAGCTGTGGCTTGTCCAGGCTGTAAGCGCCCGGCAAGGCTAACATTTAACGTTAAGCCGGATTTAAGACGTTCGATCCATCCTTCGCCTCGTCATCAGAGCCGGCATGTCAAGCTTCCGGCACACGAGTCCAGTGAAGGAATCCTTATGGCCCGCTCCAAGCTGAACGCTTTGGTGCGTAGCCTGACGCTCGCGGCGAGCGTCGGCGCGCCCTGCCTAGCCGCTGCTGCGGACCTGCTGAACTCCAGTCACCGATGTATCTCGTATGCCGTCTTCTGCTTGAAA